>CP134492.1:2528508-2844572 GCA_031761875.1 Bacillaceae bacterium IKA-2
AACAAAATAAATATTTTGGAAAAAGACTCCTTTTACTATCATTCCTGTATGGGTTTGATTTCTTCTCTATCCTTGATTTCATCTATATAAGAGAGTTTTTATCAGGTTTATAAATCTGGACACGATTACGCCCTTTTTGCTTTTGCTTTCTCGCTACTATACTATATAGTTCTATTTTACTACATATACGAGGGATTTCTACATAAATTTACATTTTCCAGCGCATTTCGATGGTGTTACCAGGAATTACTCTTGGAATGTTACTGTTTAGTAAGGGGTACTACCAACAAAAGCGGTTTGTTGGTGGTACCCCGATACTCGCAAATCAGTTGAATGGCTTCAATGACCGGCTGATGAACTTGATTATTGGATCTAAAGGTTAGTTTTTTTAGGGTATCAGAGACGACATTGCGATAATGTCCACGATAGGATGAATGCATCTTCGTATAAATTCTTTCTTTGTATTCCCTCTTATTTCTCGTCATGTCCTTAATAATATCTCTGATGGTTGAGGAGTTAACAATGGGGTATAAAGTATCTTGAATCACTCCATCTGGATGATGGGTATTTTTGCCCGTCCCCCTGAAAAGGGGGACGGGCAAAAATACCCAAACTCTGGATTGCGACAGAAAAATACCGACAGTTTTATTATCTGTCGGTTAGATCGTCAACGTATTTTATTGGATCTGTTAATCTCCATTGTTGATTTTGAAAATATGCGAGACACCTGCGGGAAAAGCAAGTGTAAAGATCTCAAAGGATGATCTTCCCGAGAAAGCAGACAGCCATTTTATTAGAAAACAGGCCAATGATTATTTTTTGCGATTTGTTTCATATTTTCATCTGGATTCACAACGATCGGATGACTAACAAATTCAAGTAACGGAAGATCACTTTCACTATCTGCATAAGCCCAAATATTGACTTTGGAGTCATCACTTGTCAACGTAGCATTAACGCTTAGCCAATCGACAATTCTTCTAACTTTTTCATCGCCATTAACAATTGTACCGATTTCACCTGTGCATCGTCCATTTTGGTCGAAGATAAGTTCAGTACTGATAACGTCCACGTCCAATTTCAACTCTTTTTTAAAGGCATATAAAAAAGGTTGGAGTGCTCCTGATAACAAAACAATTTGATCGCCATCTGCTTGATGCTGGCGGATTTTACTGACCAAATCATGATGAACTTCATCAATTCCTTCTTGAACGAGCCTTTCAAAAAATTCTTCCAGCTCATTTTTTGTTTTACCCTTGAACGATTTAGCAAAAGTTTTGAAAAAAGAATGCCTAAAAGCTTCCTTCCCCATCGTTATTCTTACCACGATAGATTTGACTAAACCTTGTCCAACATTAAGCCACTCTTTCCAAGTAAATTCTTTTTTAGCTACTTGAAACATTATTTTAAAGGAGTTTCCTTGATAGAGCGTTCCGTCAAAATCAACCGTTACTACCGCCATCATTATCACCTCGCAGTCCATTTTAATTTAATTTGATGTAAATGTAAATAATTAGAATTTATTTTAATGAAAATTCAGTTAATTTATACCCTAAAAATCTATTTTAGTCAGTGTGAATAATCATTTTCATCGTGATCTGGTTTCATAGGTTCATAAAAGGATTTTTGTGTATATCAATCCATAAATCAGACTGTTCAAAAGAGGTAGCTAGTTGTAAAAGCAAATCCTCTTTACCACGAGCAGCCATGACTTGAACACCAGACGGAAGCCCTTCGTCCGTTTCATGGATTGGCAAACTCATGGCTGGTTGCCCTGTTAAGTTGGCTAACTGTGTAAAAGGAGTTCGTCTAAGACTTTGTACGACCAATTGATCTACCATTCCTGTTTTTAATAAGGCTTTTCCAGCATGTAGTCTTGATACGAGCTGAATTAATGCTAACTCCGTCTTTTTCAATTCCAATTCCCCAATTTTTGCCTGTGGCATTGCCGTAGTTGGGGTAATATACACATCGTACTTTTCATGAAATGTTTCCATAGCAATGGCTGCTTTGTCCCATTCTCGCAATCTTAGGACAAATTCTTCTGCTGAAATCGCTTTTCCGAGGAGACCCAACAACCACGTGACCGGTTCCACATCTGACATGGTGGCTTTCCTACCTATATGCCTCTCTATATCAGAAAGATTTGCCGCCACTTCACCGAAGTACAATGTCATATAGCTTTTCGCAATCTGTTGACCGTCTACTGGAGCAGCTACTTCTTCAACGTGATGACCTTGTTCTTCCAGCCATTTCACCGCACGATATACCCCTTCTTTACACTGATCATCAACCTCTGTACCAATCGGTGAATGAACAGAAAAAGCCACTCGTAATGAGCGATTCAATGGTAGATTCATCACATTTAAAAAACTTCCTTCAAATGAGGGTGCGCGAAAAGCATTCGTCTTCTCTTCTACATTAAGGGAATCTAGACAGGCTGCACTATCTCTTACTGATTTTGATACGACCAGTTCTGAAGAAGCTCCCTGCCAAACACGTCCAATATTTGGTCCTACAGGTGTCCTCCCTCTTGTTGGTTTCAGCCCGAATAATCCACAATATGCTGCAGGAATCCGGATTGAACCCCCTCCATCGTTTGCTCCAGCAATTGGGACCATTCCTGAAGCTACAGCTGCTGCTGAACCTCCACTAGAACCTCCAGGTGTAACTCCTAGATTCCATGGGTTTCTCGTCGCCCCATACAAAGTGGGTTCTGTCACTCCCATTAGAGCGAATTCAGGAACGTTTGTATGACCAAGCATAATCATACCCGTTTTTTTCAATTGTTTCGTGTATGTCGCATCTACTGTTGAACGAAAGTTTTTCAACCCACGAGAACCTGATGTGATCATTTCTCCTGCTACTGCTTGAGAATTGTTCTTTAGTAACATTGGCACACCAGAGAAAGATCCACTGTTTTCAATTTTTTTGGCATTATTTAGTGCCTTCGGATAAAACTTGTGAATGACTGCATTTAACGCCGGATTGATCTCTTCAATACGTGTGATAGCTTTTTCAATCACTTCATTTGGCGATACTTGTTTTTTTCGAATCAATTCTGCTAAACCTAACCCATCATATCTTTCATACTGAAAACCTTTCAATGAAATCCCCCCTCATCGTTTAAATAGCTATCATAAGAAATTCGATAGGTATCGTTTTAATTCCTCTTATTTTTACAAAAATGGGCTGTTGCGATAAAATCAGGACCAATATCATGTTCATTTTTTTATAAAGTATTGATAGTGTATGATCGTTTGTCGACAGTGCATTATGGCTCCAATCAACTGCATTATAGGATGGAGTTGGAGTAAGGCAACGATTCGTGTAAAAAACAGCCACAAGACAGTATTTTACATTTTAAATTAACTATAAATCAAAATGTAATTAATCTTTAGCGACAAAAGAGTAACTGAAAAGTATATCAGTTACTCTTTTGTCATTTCTAGAATCGTTGACTCAATCTAATCCCTTAACATTATCCTGGTCGTCTAAAAAACCTTCGTTTTATAGACTTTTCTACTAAAAAAGAAACTACCACAAAAACTGTCACTTTAGATGCTATTCTGCACCTGTTTTAATCGCTATTTTGCACTAGAAATTAAATATAAAAAAGTCGATTCCTTCAAGGGTTTAGGAGCCGACTTTTTAGGGTGACTGCTCAACTAACGCCCCCGTTACTTTAAGTGTAATGCTTCACATAACTTCTCTTTAATTTGAACGATTGAATTGATTGCCACCCCGATAAGAATAAATTGTAGAGAGTTGATGAATACTATTTTTGACTATTATCATCTTTAGGTGGATTAATGTGTAGATAAGGTGGGATTAATGTGCAGATAACTTTCGAGGTTTATAATATAATTAATCATCCACTCCCTGAAAAAGAGTGGAATACTATCATCGAATCGCGCGAATACATGTGGACGTTGCTTTTAGATTATTGGAAAACACATACGTTGTTCTCTTTTAATTGGTGGTTCCTTTTTGTAACGACCATTGGGTTTTTAATTTTATGGTTATGGCTTTTAGATAAATCAAGGGTTATTGAAATTATCACTTTTGGACTTCTACTAACCACCATTGTTTGCATTCTTGATTTAATTGGAATTACGCTAGTGTTATGGTCATATCCTGACAGATTGGCACCATTTTTGACACCGATTTTTGAAGTTCACAGAATCCACATGCCAATATTATATATGCTTATTTATCAATATTTTAAGCCGTGGAAGTCATTTATTTTAGTGATTACATTTGCTTCTTTTATTTTCGCTTTCGTTTTAGAGCCTATTACAGTGTGGTTAGGTGTCTATATAATTCATAATTGGAGATACATGTATTCATTTCCCATTTACATTTTACTGGGTATTACCTTTAAATATTTGATGATTAAATTCAAACATATTGAATTGAAATATAAGCATTAAAATGGTTGCGATATACTATCGCAACCATTTTATACTTAAAAAACGTAACCGACTTTTAATTCCTTCGTAATATATAGAATTGATTGTTGTTTTAATATCAATTAGATACTTTATTACTTTAGGAAGAAAAATAATAAAAGGTCCCTTCAAAAGTCGTTTTGAAAGGGGGACTTTAAATTTCACGATAAAAAAAGTTAAAGATGATAACGATAAAAATGCCGTTAACCCTGGTCTTTTTGTCAACAAGTAACTATAAACGTACATTTTAAAATAAATAACCGTTGACCAAAAAACATTCCATCCATGTTTAAATATCAGTAATTTTTGTTTGTGTAGGAATGTTTCAAAAACAAAAGAACCGAATACCCATTTAATAGTATAAACTGCTTGCTTAGCTAATGATTTTGGAAATTTAGCTAAATATAAATTTACAATTAAAGGTGTTACAACAAATATATGAATTCCCCTTAACCATTTCCAATTAAAACCCTCACTTACTAATTCATATACTAGGTGACGCTTGCAAATATAATAATAAAAACTGTTCCAAAATATAACATACAATAAGCTGTTATAATGTTTCGGGATTGCTTTCCACGATTTTGAAAATACATTTATTAAAACAATAATAAGTATTAACGCAATTTGTTTTTGTTTCATAATACTCTCCCTTTAAAACCAACATACACTTATTATTGCCTAAGTTTTACTCATTATTAATTTTAATTTCGTTAAACTGCCAGTTAGCATTCCTGTAGAGCGTTAATTTTCAGGTTTGAAAAAAATAGAGCCCCTCGGTAAGATGATTATATACACAAAACAAAATCATTCTTAAGGAGGAAGCTCTACTATGAAGTATAAAATGCAAAACAAACAAAATCAATTGATTGAAAGAATTTCAGACAGCCATCTCATTGTTGGTGTAGATATTGCCCAACAACTTCACGTGGCCCGTGCAGTAAATTTCCGCGGCATCGTTGTAGGAGATCCACTATCTTTTGAAAATAATGATGAAGGATTTAATAGATTAAAAGAATGGATCGACAAACTAAAAATGAAAAACAACTTACATTCAACCATTGTTGGGATGGAGCCCACAGGACATTACTGGACTAACCTGTCTAGGTGGTTATTAAAACAAAACATAGAAGCTGTAACCGTAAACCCTTATTTGGTCAAAAGGAATAAAGAAAATCGCGATAATACCCAGTCAAAAAGTGATATTAAAGATGCCTTAGTTATCGCTGATATGGTGAAGAATGGATACTATTCCTTTGTTCATCCAACTCCGGAATCCTTCGAGAAGCTCCGAGTCCTCATGTCCAACCGGGACGTTGTCGTTAAGCGTATGGTCAGTACAGTTAACCAAATCAACCGCTGGGTAGATATCGTTTTTCCTGAACTCCGAGAAGTGTTCAAAAACGTGACATGTAAAGGAGCAATTGCGACTCTTCGGTTATTTCCTACTCCCGGAGAATTGAATAGCTTAGACCCACAGGGAATTGTTAATGGTTGGAAATCCGTGATGAAGAGGCAACCGGGATTCCAGAAAGCGCGTCTACTATCTGAATTGGCTAAACGTTCTATCGGCAGCCATCAAGCACTAGATGCGTATAAATTTCACTTAACACAATTACTAGAGGAATACGACCTAGCTTCAACACAACTTGAAAAAGTTGAAAACGAAGTCACTGAGGTTCTTAACCAAATTCCTTATGCCATGAAATTACTTGCCCTTAAAGGGATTAGTGAAATCTCACTAGCTGGCATATTAGGCGAATCTGGTGACCTAAGTGGATTCACTCATGGTAATGCTTTACTACGTCATGCGGGTCTTCACCTAGTTGAAGCGAGCTCTGGCAAGTGGAAAGGACAAATTGTTATTTCTAAACGAGGAAGGTCTAGATTAAGGCGTTTCCTCTACTTAGCAACAATGAGTCTTGTCGTAAACAATCTCGAGTTCAAAGAACTTCACTACAACAATGTTCATGTCAAAAAAATGAAGAGAATGAAATCTATCATGAAACTGATTGGTAAATTTTCAAGAATATTGGTAGTTATGGCACGTAAGAATGAACACTATAGTCCAGAAAAAGTACAACTTTTAACTTCAGTGGTAGCATAAATACTAAGACAGATTTATTTAAAAGTATGATCATTTTTTTGAATGTTGACTTATTCGTAGGATCCCAAAAAAGCACGGAGTACTGGATTACTTAAACAAAAGGGCATAGACCCGTTCAGTTAGCAAAACCGGCCTCCACCCCTTGGAAAGGCGTGACGAAGGAATGAGAGGGCTTATTTATAAGACCCGTTGAGAAATGGGAGGGTTAGCCTCCAGGGGCGGTGTGGGGAACGCGTGCAGTATATGGTAATAAATGGAGTTTAATCTACCTCCTTTATTCAAGCTTGCCCTCACGAAGCCAAAACTTCAATACTCTCTGTCTTTATCCGTTATTTCTAAATCAAGGGAACGGAATCCTGCGAATGAGTGAGCATTCAAGAGATATAGCTATCACACTGAGGGAGTTTAAGTGAAACACTTCACAATATCTAAATAGCCTTTTTATAACCTTAACATAAATATCCAATTTTTTTATTAAAAATTCTAACAATAATTTACATAAAAAATCACTTTTCATCTTTCGCAAGCTGGTACTAAAATGAAAAACAGACGCATCCCATACTCTGGATAAGCGCCTGTTTGCGGAAGTTTTAAAAATACACATTACATTATGAATTATGAAATTATTTTATTTTATGTTATAATGTTATAACAATAAAGATGAGGATGGTGAATAAAAATGGCACTAAATGAAAGGAAAGTGACAAAGATAGGAAATAGCTTCGGAATTACGCTACCTGCTGATTTGTTAAAGCAAGTAGGGTTATACCATGGAGATGATGTACAAATTGAAGTAAAGGATGGCAAGATTATTTTAAGAAAAAAAGAGCAGCTACAGCTTCCGGAGGGAGTAGATGCAGAATTTATGGATATTTTGAATGATGTAATAAAAGAGCATGATAAAGCATTTAAAGGACTTGTCGACAGATGACTGAAGACATAGTATATTTATCAG
Organism: Bacillaceae bacterium IKA-2; assembly: GCA_031761875.1. Taxonomy (GTDB): domain Bacteria; phylum Bacillota; class Bacilli; order Bacillales; family Anaerobacillaceae; genus Anaerobacillus. Next base: position 2,536,022 of record CP134492.1, read on the forward strand.
CCAATCAAGTAATTGCCATAAATACTATTCAAATTCGACTATATTCTCCACTTGAACATGTTGGAGTAAAAGATCCCAACTTACTTGACTCTGCCATTCACCGTCCTAAACAAACTGTATTTAGTAATGATGCCTACCCTACAATTCACGGAAAAGCGGCAGCGCTATTTGAATCAATCGCCAAAAATCATGCATTCCACAATGCAAACAAACGAACAGCCCTTGCCTCTCTTATTGTGTTCTTAAAAATAAACCACTATGAATGGACAATGGGAATAGATGACGAACAAGATTTTACAGTAGATGTTGTAAACCATAAATACACTTTTAAAGAAATTGTTTTAACCATTAAAGAAAATTCAAATATGCTATAGAGCCATTCGTTTATAGCAAACTGAATGGCTTTTGTTATTAGACAATATTGGCCCGGGTGTTGAAGATCTCAAACTCCACACACAAAACATCTTCTTTCACTACTCTAATCTAAAAGTTAGCTATCTTTTATACATTTAATTACAGACTAACTTATTGACACTTTCTAACATAAAAATGATCGGAATTTTACATTTGAATTATTAAAGGAATTCTCCTTTCTCTACATAGATCCTTTAGGTTGGCCGAAGGATTACTAGAAATATAACCTTCCTCATGCGCCCATTTTAATAAAGATTTAATAAACTTTGTTATTCTAACTGAAATCGAAAAATTTAAATTAAGTAAGAAATTATCTAGTGATTTGGTATTAAATTGTCTAATATCTACTCCACCAAAATAGCGGGTCAATTGATAAATTGGAAAATATTTATTATTAATGGTTGAAGTAGAATAGTCTTCTATCCTCTTATCGGATTCATATTTCATCCAAAATTTAAACACCACAAACAATTGATTAGTTATACAACTTGTTCTATCCAAATTTTATTTCTAATATTAAACCTTTTATGTTTTGTTCCTCTTCAGCAACAATCTCGGGAAATTAATTGCCAACATTGGGTTAAGTTGTAATAATAAACATTCCGAAAATTAACGGATGCCCACTTAATAACAAAATGTAAATGCAGAAGTTGTTTCCAATTAATTTTCGACGTCTAGGAGTTTCAAATTAATTGGGTAGTAAAAAGGTGCCAAGCTGGGTGCCCAATTTAAAAAATTTTAAGATATTATCGAACATTAGAAATAACCAAAACCTAATTACAAAGCACTTCCAAGGCCTATAAGGTACGGTAAATAACTACCCATATAGAACTTCAAAACCTTAGGGTGGCACGTGCTGTCATTGGTGGGTTCGATTCCCACACAGTCCCGCCAAATTAAGCTTCTTAACTAGTGGTCATCAATATAGATCACGAGGTCTCATCACTGTTTTTAGGGGTGACCTCGGCAGACCTATTTGCGAGACCACTGGGTTTAAATATCGTTTGTAGCCTTCCAAAAATATTTTGGGGGGTTATTTTATGTCTAAAAAAACGGTTCGGAAATACGGAAGATCGTTCTCTTTTAGCAGCAATATGAAGAAAAATCTTAATGCGGATCTTACATTAAGTGAAATGTTTAATCGTTTTATGCTTTATAAAGAAACTGAAGCATTAACAAAAATAACACTTAACGATTACTATAAACACTTCCACTATCTAATGGAGTTCCTAGATTGCGATCTTAAGAGTGAGGAAATTAACCTAGACATTTTTCGGGCTGTATTGGCTACATGCTGCATGACAAAGGATTTTCTCAGTAATCTACCATGCTCAAAATAAAGAAAAACCACAGCTTAATAACTGTGGTAGCATGAAAATAATGTAAATTTTTTTCATTTGGTTTCGGTAGCTTTATTCCCCTTACCTATTTCATCACGATTAACGATAATAAGGATAATAAGGATAGTAAGGGTAAGGGCAACAATAATAATATGGATAAGGGTATGGACGATAGCCATAACCGAAGCCTGGTCCTGGAGCTAGAAGCGCACCGGTAGCAAGGCCGCCAAGAAAGCCAAGACCTAAACCAACAGCAGGAGCGATACGTTGGTCAGAGTAATGATGGTTATATCGATAGGGAGCTGTCATAACTGGGTAATAATTATTCAAAGGAATTCCTCCTCATTTATTGTCATTATAATAAATGATATGCGACTATAGGCTAAAGTGTTTGGGTAAATGCCCTTCTCCACAATTTTATTAGTGTCACTGTGACTGCCTTGAACCGCTCCTAACTGAAGTCACAGGTTTCAGGGTTAGCGTTATTGCTCATTGATCACTTGAGGCTGGGAACAAAGTAAAAGCAGTTCAAAATATCATTGCCTTTATTTCCGACGACTGAATTGAATAGCTGGCCTGGTTCGCGTGAAATGCCAAAAAGTATCAAAAAACATGTTATACCAGAGTATAATAGTTATAAGAAAGATAAAATCATCTGGACATTGGAGGTTTTCAAATTGATCAAGAATAATAAAATCAAGGCCGTTGAAGTGCATTTGACTGGCATTAACGGAGAAGACCTTGGCATTGTCCAAACTTCTGAAGCGCTCGCTATGGCCAAAAAGAACAAGGTAGATTTGGTATGCACGTCCATGCTGTCTAGTCCCCCGCTATGCAAGCTGATTGGTTCAGGAGCGGCCAAGCAAGAAAAACAAAAGGCTCGTAAAGATGAACGCAAGCCTAAGGTGAAGGAAATTCGTCTAACCACAAATATCGAGGATCATGACTATGCGACAAAAAAGAGACAGGCAGAGCAAATTTTGAAGGCCGGCGATTCTGTTTATTTCGTAGTACGAGGCAAAGAAAGTCCTCGGTCTAAACAGCTGCTAGAGAATTTACTTGAAGAGTTTAGTCAAATTGGAAAGAAAAAGACTGGCGTTCAGATGAGTGGTAAGCAAACAGCTGTTCAGGTCGATCCACTGTAGACTGACTTAGCCATTTTAATAAAAGAACTATTACCCCATTTACTTTACTTTTATTTTCCTAAATATAGTCCTGTAATATTCTCTTGTCCTTTCTTCTAAACTATCATATTGTCTTCTTTTGACAAACTCTTTTAATAATTTTGAAGATAGCTTCTGCAACCTTATTATCATAGGCAACCCTTCATACACCAATAATGCATCTTTATTCGGACCTCTACGGAGAATCCATCATATGTAAACTCTAGCTATCCTATTATTCAATTTTAAGATAGAATAGGAATATAGTTTTACTACTTTAGTATACAAATAAAAAGGTGGGTCATAGCGATGGATTTACATTTAGCTTTACTTTTCTCCTATTTTATTTTTGGAATTGCGGCTAATTTATTTCGATTTTTTGTTGATGATAAATGGAATAAAGTAATCTTGATAGCCCTCATATTAGCCTTTGTGATAATACATAGTGTGTTCTTTGATTTTTCTAATGTAAGTTGGACATTTTTGATCGTAATTTTTATTTCTGCTTACTCTTTTCAACTAAGGGGTGCGGTAATTTCAGCTTTGATAAGCTGGTTGATTGTTTCAATCCATATTGGCATGAGCCCTTTATTATTAGCTAGTTATCTGATTTTTGCTGTTTTTATAGGTTCAGCCAGTCTATTTCACATAAATAAAAGCAACGAACAACAACGCTGGCTTTCCACATTAATGAAGCAATCAAAACAACTAGATGTATTTCGAGAAATAAGCGTAGCGATGCAACAAACACTTCAGTTAGATAAACTTCTGCAAATTATTTTAATTGCGGTGACAGCTGGTCATGGACTAGGTTTCAACCGAGCAATGATATTTCTTAAATCCCCAGAAAAAAATCAATTAAACGGAATTATGGGGATTGGACCAATGAATGCAAATGAAGGTTTTATTACTTGGGAAAGACTTGCCAAAAGTAAATTAAAGCTACTAGACCTAATTAAAATTAATTATGACAAAGATGCTATCGACCCAGAACTAAATGCTTTGATTAAATCTATTTCTATCGATTTAAAAAACGAAACGATTTTAGAAAAATCTCTTCAGGAAGGTATCCCTTACAATATAGAAAAAATTGATGAAGCCGATCCTTCACAACTTCTATTTTTAAATTTGTTTCAAATGCAAGCGTTTGCAGTTGTTCCTTTGCTTAATCAAGGAAACCAAATAGGTGTGCTGATTATTGATAATATCGTCAATCACCAGCCAATAACAGAAGATGATATTGATAGTGTTATTCCACTAGCGAATCAAGCTGCAATTGCCATTGAACATGCGAATCTTTATAAACAAATAGAAAATATGGCGTTAAAAGATGGTTTAACAGGGTTATTAAACCATAGGTCTTTTGAATCTTACTCTAATAACCTTTTTGCAAGCGCGATTACGACCAAAAAAACACTTTCAATGATCATATTTGATATCGATTCTTTTAAACATTTTAATGATACAAACGGCCACTTATTAGGCAATGAAGTATTAATTCACCTAGCTTCACTTATTCCACAGTCTGTAAGAGGTAATGATTTAGCATTCCGTTTTGGTGGAGAAGAGTTTATTGTTTTGTTACCTAACACGAGTGAAGATAAAGCTGTCATCGTTGGTGAAAGAATTCGTTACAATATTGAAAAAGCGATTTTTCCTAATGAGGAAAAACAGCCAAAAGGAACATTAACAGTTAGTGTTGGAGTTGCCTCAACTGAAAAATATCAATTTAAACATGTTTCATCTTTCATCGAGGCAGCTGATAGTGCCCTGTATAAAGCAAAAAATCAAGGTAGAAATAAAGTTGTCTTATATAAGGAGGAAGCTAGCCATGAATGAATTTATATTTATCACTAGCATATTCCTATTTTTAGCGACGATTGTTTTGACCGAGCGATCTTTTTATCACTTGGCAATGAAACTTACAGAAATGCATTTTGATAAAAAGTACGGTTATTCAATCGTCAATATGAGCTTTTCATTTGAGCAAATGGTTTATCTTGTCATGCTACCTAGTAATTCTCCAGTATTCAGAGAAGCAAAAAAAGAGCAACTTTCCATTGACTATGATTATAGTTCTTATATGTTTCCTAACATAAAGGGAATTAGCGTTAATTTAAAGTCCAATAATGAACAAGTTACTTTAGCATATCTACCAATAGACAACTACCGTAGCCCTGTACTTGATAAACTTTTAAAAGAAGGTATTATTAACCTAAATACGTACCGAAAAATAAATGCTTGCAAGATTAGACATCCGAAAGTGAAAAAAGTCATCATTGAGGACGTCTTCAAAAAGCTTCAAGTAGGTAGATATGAAACGAAAAAATCATGAGCTACCAGCTCATGATTTTTTCAAATATTCTTTTCTGAACTGCACTTTTGAAAAACCCAACCCTACTCAGGGACAATAACACCAAACTATCTGCTCTTTCGGATTTCTGCCATACCTCGTTTTACTCATTTTGTTCCTGATTTCAATTCGCATTTTATTTTTCTCTTCTTATTCTATTTCAATTGCACATGCACCTGATTCAAAGCTTTCTCCAACAATAAATCCCTGTGCATCTGTATAATCAATTTGTATCTCTTCATCCAAATACCGTTTTGTGAAATGGTCGATTCGAATTTGAATTCCCTCATACTCAATAACTGTATCGTTTCGTCGTGGCTCATCAAAAACAAGTGAAAGCTTGACAGACACCCCACACCCTCCTGCTACATCGGCATCAATCCGAGGTGAGAGCTCTTTCTTTATTTCATTACCTTTTAGCTTGTTTAATGCTGTATCTGTTATGGTAATAACCAACGGAGCCTCTCCTTTCTTGCTAATACTGATCTTTCAAGCTTACACACTCACTCTTGCATCTTGGACCTGTTCATCAGCCTGATAAGAAGAACGACCAAGCGACTCTGATTGTTCACAATAACAAAAGCCTTTCAATAAAGCAATTTTCTTCAATTGAACATATCGCTCAACTATTCGCTAAAATAAGAGATTTATTGCATATAATATCTTTATTTTCCAATCTCGTATACAAATCTTTTTATTTTTGATGTATGATAAAGATTAGATAATTAGAAATCAGTTTTTATTGATTATGAAAGTCCGAAATATCCAAAAAAGTGGTCGTAAGACTGGCGCATGTGAATATTTAAGTTTTGAAAGTCTACACATTTAGAAAGAGAAGATTTTTTAAAACTGCAATACCGAAAGCGCTTTCGGGTGTTAAGACGTAGTAATAGAACGTAGAAATTTAATTTCTGAGAGTATATACATATAGAAAGGGGAAATCAATTTTTTAAAACCGCAATACCGAAAGCGCTTTGGTAACTAGGGCGTAGTAATCTATGGAGGTAAATATGTTAAAACTTTCTCTTAAAGCAAAAATTACACTGTTTGTCATAGTATCATTATTTCTTTCTTTATTGGTAGTGTCGAGCACACTTATGTACCGCAGCTATAATTATACAAATCAAGTTATACATGAGAGCAATGAAAAAAACTATTTAATTTTTGAGACAATTATGGAACAAGAAAATTTAAGAATAGCAGCACTAGTTGAGACAATTGCTGCTTCAACTTTTTATCAAGAACGTCTTTCGGAGAATAATAATAATGATATTATAGAACTAATAAAAGATGAATCTTTTAAGTACCACCTTAGTTTTGCTACAAATTTTAACACAAATATGTTCACCATATTCTCACCCGATATGCGTTCTATTTATTATTCGAACAATAACCGGGATGGGTGGGAAACCGATCCTTTTTTAATGGATGTATTGCAAAAGGAAAAGCGCTTGGAAAATCAGTCTGTAAACCAGCACGGCATGGTATTACGATCAGTCGGACCGATTTATAATGAAAATAATGATCTAGTTGGCTTTGTAGAAATATCTAAATACCTAGGTAATTCATATTTTGATTATCTTGTCCATACAACTGGCACAGAAGTACAAATATTTGATAGAAACATGAGTGTAGTATCAACCATTTTTGATACAAATCTTGAGATTAGCAATACACCAGAGGTTAGACTGGTAGAATTAGAGATTGAAGATCAAGAAATCGTCGAAAAGGTAATTGAAAATGGGGAAGTTTTAATAAAAAAGCTTAACCTAATGAATGGTAGGAATATTCAGGGTGGTTACTACCCAATTAAATCAGTAACTGGTGAGACTGACGGCATAATATTTGTGGGTTTATCAATTGATGAATTTAAAAAACAACAATTAGATGATGCTATTATTTCCTTTATTATTTTTATTGCGTTACTTGTCGTGGTAGGTACTGCAACATTATTTTTCTTACATCTTAAACTTTACCCTATATCAAAATTATCACAGACCGTTTCTAAGTTTTCCGATTATGATTATCGCTCTGTTGTCGATAAAAAGTTTTTAAAGAAAAACGATGAAATTGGTGAAATTTCAAAAAGTTTATCTTCTATGCATGATAATACTATCTTATTAATTGAGGGTATTCAGAAATCCTCAGCTAATTTATCTAACTCTGCTAGTGGTTTGTTGACTTTGACAGAAGAAAATCTAACCTCAATTGAGGAAGTTACATTTCTCTTAGAGGAAATAAAAGAAAGTGTTGAAATAGAAAATATAAATTTAAAAGAAAGTTCAATCGCATTAGATACTGTTGCAATTGGTGTCTCTGAGGTTGTTAGCACAGTCAATGATTTTGCAAGAGAAATTGAGAGTGTAGATAAACAAACTAATTCAGGAACAACGTTGATTAAAAAGAGTGTTGAAAAGTTCGATGAGATTAGCATTAGTTCTATTGAGATAAAGTCTACGGTTTCAAGACTAGTTTCTTCACTTGATGAAATCGAGAAATTTGTAACTACTATAAAAGACATTGCAGCACAGACTAATTTACTCTCACTAAATGCAAGTATAGAGGCTGCTCGAGCCGGTCACCATGGTAGCGGCTTTGCGGTTGTAGCCAAGGAAATTCGTCAACTTGCAAACCAAAGTTCAAAAGCGACAGATGATATTAACAGGATTGTTTCAGCCATTAGTAAAAGTTCAAAAGTATCTATAGATGCTCTTAATAGAAATGAAATAGGTGTTGTTGAAGGAAAAGAGTTAATAACAAAAACAGTTTTCTCTTTTGAAGTAATTGAACATTCGGTTAAAGCGTTATTAAATCAAGCAGATAGTTTATTAGTAGCGTCAGAAGAAATATCAGCAACAATTGAAGAAGTGAATTCTTCTGTTATAGATATTGAAAATCTTTCACAAAAAAATAAGGATTCGGTGTCGTCTATTACAAACCAATTAAATATTCAAAGGCAAGGTACTGAAAAAATTGTATCGTCCTCTAAAAGTCTAAGTGCATTGTCAGATACGTTATCTGACAAAGTTGATTTGTTTAAAATTAAATAAGTTTATCTAATTTTCTCTCAAGTCATTTTTGAACTTATAACCCAGAATCAATGCTGGTACTATTCAAGCAGCTTTGGTTAAATCAAAATGTAGAAGATGTTAATCTGTTAATAGACATGAATTAGCCTAAATAACCCATTCCCTCAGTTATGTTGGGAATGGGTTATTCTACTATTTAGTGATGGTCTTCTTCAGCTGCCATGGCAATAGCTTTCGTTTCATGAACTGTACCGTATTTATGCTCAGGCGGAGCATAAATAGAGTAAAGCTTAATTGGTTTATTACCAGTATTGGTTAGATTGTGCCATTTTCCAGCAGGTACAAAGATCGCATAGTCTGCATAGGCTTTTTCTTCAAAATCTAAATTTAATTTGCTGTCACCCATTTGAACCAGTCCTTGACCTTCTTCAATGCGGATGAATTGATCATGGTCTGGATGAACTTCTAAACCGATGTCTTCTCCAACATCGATGCTCATTAAGGTCAGTTGCATATACTCACCTGTCCATAAAGCAGTACGAAAAAGATTATTTTGCTTAGTCATTTCCTCAATGTTAACTACCAACGGATTTGATCCATAATCTTTTATTCCATTTAAAACTTCCTCATTTAATAGTTCAAATCGTCTAGCATTCTCCTGCTCACTAGTTAAAGCCCACAAAAATACATTTCGAACTAATGGGTGTTGAGTAACTGAACAACTCTGGCGATATTCTTGATAGCCTTCTACTTCTGCTTCATAAGCCTTTTGTAACCCTTCTCTATAGCCAGTAAAAGGAATTTCATCAATTTGGTACACAATCGGTCTTCCAGTAAGCGTCATGTAAAGATTCGTAAATTGGGTCAAACGAACTTTTTTGTCTTCTAAAGCATGAAGAATGTGATTTTTGTCTACTGGATTTGGTGCTACATTAGCTAATCGACTATAAAGATCAATGGCTGAAGCCTCTCTTTTTGTTCCAGCAAGTATAGCTTCAAATACTTGTTGATCATCCAGTTGATGATTTCTTGACATATAGGCTGAGTGATACACTGGTGTGTTTACATTAGCGTAATAAGGATATCGATATGTTTGAGGATCATAATACATCTTGTTCATTCCCTTCCAAGGTTTATGAAATTATCATATGCCTCTGTTTAGAGAATGTACGTAATTTGATTTTTTTTATTTACAGTGTAGAATCGTCTTAGTAAGTCTTCTGATATAATGTGGTTATCGTTATGAAATGGGGGGAATGGTTATGAAAATTTACATAGATGCGGATGCGTGCCCTGTTAAAGATAATGTAATTACGGTCGCAAAAGAAGCTGGAATTCCTCTTTTTCTTGTTAAGAGTTATGCTCATTTTTCGATTGATGATGAGCCAGAGGGTGTGAAGACTGTTTACGTTGATACGGGGGCGGAGGCTGCTGATTATAAAATTATGCAACTGGCCCAAAAAGGCGATATTATTATTACACAAGACTACGGTCTCGCATCACTTGGGCTGGCAAAAGGGTGTCAAGTGTTACATCATAAGGGGTTTGCTTATTCGAGTGAAAATATCGATCAGCTTCTCGATACAAGGTACTTGAGTGCGATGGCTAGAAAAGGCGGCCAGCGAACAAAAGGGCCGAAAGCCTTTACACAAGAGGATAGGATGAAATTTGAAAAACTATTAAGAGCGGTTGTCCGAAAAGCAAAAAGATAAATGAGGACGATCTCTCGAATAAAGTGCTGGTAATGAACCCAAATTCTTTGATATGTTAAGCAACATCTTTAACATATCAAAGAGCGTCCAAACCTCATCGCACCATTCAATGGTCGTTTTAGGTTAGAAATTTCGGTTTCTTTTTATTTACTAATAAACATCTGTGTCCAGTAGTGTCCTTGCTTATTATACCCGACACCAATATGTGTGAAGTTTTCACTCATTATATTTTCGCGATGTCCCTCACTGTTCATCCAGGATTCAACAACTTGTTCTGGTGAACTCTGGCCTTGAGCTATATTTTCACCAGCAGCACTATAGGATACACCGTGGTCTCTGATCATATCAAAAGGAGAACCATGGGTAGGACTAGTATGGGAAAAATAATTATTTTCTTGCATATCATCAGACTTCACTGTTGCAACATTACTTAATGGAACGTCAGCTTGATAATCGGACAAACCATTTTTCCTTCTTTCGGCATTTGTTAATTCAATCACTTTTGCTGAAGCTTCACTTATTCCTTCCGTTGTTGGAGTCTTTTCTTGTTGCTCTGGTTCAGGTGAAGCCTTTTCTGGCTGCTCTACAGGAGCCGGTGTTTGTGGCTCTGGCTCTGGCGTTTCCTCTTGTTTTGGAACTGGTGCTGCTTCTTCTGGTTTCTGATCTGCACCATGTTCGCTGTATTTCACGCCACCCTCAACTACAAACTTGTACTTAGCTTGTTGAATTTGAATTGCTTTTGTATGTGGATATTCAACACTCGGTATATCAGTATTGGCATTTGAAATAGTTCCGTATGAATTCATCTGTGATTCAATTTGTCCACGGCCCATTAACTGTTCTTCTTCATTTAGACGGTAATCATCAAAAGTTTGATCATTTCTAGCCCCAAAACCCCCGTAATTATCGGCGTCCCTTCCTGCTTGGTCATCATTTATATTACAACCAACCATAACCACTAAAAACAAACAAATAACATATCGTGCAATATCTTTTATTTTCAAAATGTTTAAAAGCCTCCTTTATTAAATTGTTGTCTTTTCTTATTTATTATTTGTTAACTTTTCCAAAAAAACATATAGAAATTAAAGGAATTTAATACGAAAGTTCACAACAAAAAAAACACCCACATTTTAAGTAGGTGTCTGTGAATGGATAACTTCCATTTGTTTTCGAAGCAACTGACTAAACATGCTTCGTTTTTCCTTAGCAAGTTGGGTAAATCCACCTTGCTGAATAATTTCACCTTGATCTAAAACGATCACTTGGTCAGCATTGCGAATCGTCGACAAGCGATGAGCGATGACGATGATTGTCATGGTTCCCTTAATTCGCTCCAAAGCCTCTTGGATTTTAGACTCATTTTCAGTGTCAAGTGCACTCGTTGCTTCATCCAATACAAGGATCGATGGTTTTCGTAAGATTGCCCGAGCTAAAACAAGTCGTTGCCGCTCCCCTCCAGAAAGGCGAATGCCACGATCACCGATTAAGGTATCAAGACCTTCAGGAAGCTTACTGACAAATTCAGCCGCCGATGAAAATTCTAGCGCTTCCCACATTTCTTCTTCACTAGTATCTGGTGCAACGATTTGCAAGTTCTCTCGGATACTTTCATTGAACAAAAATGGATCCTGTGGAACATAACTAATCGCTCGTCTTAATGAAATCAGATTATCACTAGTTAACGGAACCCCATCAATGAGAACCTTCCCACTTTCAGGTTGGTTTAACCCCATCAATAAATCGATTAATGTACTTTTCCCTGCCCCTGATGGACCGACGACGGCAGTCATTTGGTTAGCGGGGATGATTAAATTAATCTTTCTCAAAGCATAAACTTTCTCATTGCTGTTATATCGAAATGAGATATTATTGCATTCGATCCCTTTTTCAACGTTCATTCTTTTTAGAGTCTCTTCATTACTAATAAATTCTTTTGCATTTTCGCACTCTTTATGTAATGCAATAATTACTTTAAAGGCTGGAATTATTGACGCGATTTGTTCCATGGAGGATTGAATACCTGTCACCCTAGGCCATAGTCTTGAAAAAATCACAATAATCACCATCAATTGAGCTCCTTGAGCATTAAACAGAGTCACAGCTAAAAAAATTAAAAGGGCAGTTAAGACACCGGATGCAATTTTATAATACAATTGGGATTTAGTATGTAACTTTGTATACGCCAGTTTCTCATCATGCATTCTTTTTGTTAATAGATCAAACCAGTCTATTCGTGACTTTTCTAACGTATTACTTTTAATTTCTTTTATGCCATTTAAATGATCTGTAATACCTCCAAGATAATTTTTTCCTAATTCATATGTTCTGTTTCCTAGTTCAAATGATCTACGTAAAAATCTTTTAGAACATAGGAGCAAAATTAACCCACTAACTAATAAAAAAATTGTAATACCGGGAGATAACCAAAAAGCAAAACAAATTTGAATGATAGTAAAGATAAGAGATGTTATAAATTGCAAAAAAGAATTAGTTCCAGAACTAGCTCTGCCAAGCTCATTCGTTAATAGATTAATAAGATCAGTCTTTCGATTTTTAATGAAGAAATTCCAGTCTGCATGCAGTAAACCACTATACGTCTCCATTCGTAAGTGCCTGTAAAACCCTTGTTGTATTCTTGTATTTTGAATTGTAATTTGTCTTTGAATAAGGTTTTGTCCAATAATAATTGTTACATAAATACCTAGAATGAAAGATAGTCCAATTGTAAAAGGCATTGCATCTAAATAATTAACAATAGCTGCTATTGGGGTCCCAGCAGTATCGATATTTAATACCCCACTCATGCTTATCATCGGAATTAATAATAAAATTCCAACTCCCTCAAGTAAGCTTATTAAAACCATTGCTACTAGATTAATATAAAGAGTTTTTCCTGATAACCTATGGAGCTTTTTAAGAAAATATAAGACATCATTCACTACTTTTCCCCCCTAAGATATTGCGTGTTTCCTCGTTTTTCTCCATACCCATATTAATGGACGCAATGGAAAGTATAAAAAATGAAGTTTTGTTGGTAAAGGTAATGCTTCTGCATCTTCGGGATAAGGATAAAATAAACTAAGAGTAAAGAGAAATTTATGATTAATAGATTTTATCGAAAATAAATAGCGTTTATTGTAATTAGATACATAATCAGGTATAGGCTCTGTATGTGGGTTTACCATTTTTTCGAAGTAAAATATTGCAGCCTGAGCCAACCTTCTAGAACGTTTATTTAAAGCTATATGTTCCATTTCCTTAGGGACATGTGTACCTAATAAATATGAAACCAAAATCATGGCCTGTCCTATAACGGCAGGATTATGAAAAGAATTAATTAGCTTCGAAACCTTTTTCCAACTAATATCCTGTTTCATCATTTGATGTATATCCATTAACCAGCGTAGACGGAACCACCCATGTCGAGCACCATGGGAAACTAGAAATAAAAATAAATCTTCTCTTCCTAACATGTAGACAGGGCAACTTATTAAGAAACTTTGTCTTTTCCGGTCCCATAATTCATGAAAACTAGGTTCCTTACCAGGGCCAGGATTAAGGCGCCAGTGTATTTCTAGTTTAATATTTTTCTGCGGATGAAAAAAGACATTATGATAATATCTCCATTTCCAATCGCCTAATACTGTTCGAATATTATCCTTTTTTTCAAACCCATGTAATAAAAGTAGATTCTCAACTTCCTCAACCCTGTTAACCTGTACTAGCACATCTAAGTCAGAAGAAGTCCGAAGCGAGATATCACCATATAAATCTTTCGCTAAGGCCGGACCCTTTAAAAAAATAACAGGAATTTCACTCTCTATAAATAGTTTACTTACATGCTCCATCTTTGCACATAAGTAAAGCATTTGGAACGTATTTTTCTGATACTCTTCAGACAATTCTTGAACGACGAAAGAAGGGATAAATTCTACATCTTTAAGTTTCGGGTATAAAAATGGATAAAGCCGATGGAATTTCGCTAATTTAATGGTTAAATCCCAATTGATATTTCTGAATTGCTCCTCTCGATTCCCTGGAGTGAATTCTTCATTTTGAACCTTTATCAAATCAAGTAAAAGTTTTAATTCTTTTGGTATTCTTTCTACATTTATTGATATGTTATTATCCATTAATTACACCTTCAGCCTTTTATCGATATTTTTTTAGCGAATTTTCCGACAACAGTAAATCTCTTCATACCTTCAAAACCTGTAACGTAGATAGGACCACTACGTAACCAGGCATGGGCGATCATTTTGCCTGATTCATTTCTTGCCATCCCTAAATAAAGTGTACTTTCTATCCGTCTCTTTTCTAACATCTTCAATGCGGCAATAGCTCTAACTAAACAAAGGCTTTCCCAAAAAGTATAATGACTCATTATATTAATAGCTTCTGAAATATCTCGAATTATTTGGTGATCGTCTTCGCTATAACCAATAACAGTTTCTTCCATATGAATTCCTAATTGTGGGCTAATTTCATAAAAAGGTTTACTTTTAAGAAACCGTGCCCATCCTAAGTAAAGAAATGCCTCTAATATCAACCTTCTCTTATTTTGGTTTAAAGAGAAAAAAGTCTTTAACTTCTTTATAATAGCCATAATCTCAACCCTCAATATACTTTTAATATTTGTCTTTACTAATTTGAACCAATCCTTCATCTAATAATGTGCCTAGAAATGAAAGGACTTGCTCCTCACAATCAACTTTTTTAACCTCATACAAATCTACTAATTTAGTAACTATTTCTTTGGCTGATATAGGTTTGTCAATAAGTGACCATATTTCACCACCCAATTCTCCTAAATTATAATACTTTCCGTTTTGAATGCTCAGCATTACTTTCTCACCATCCATGTCACTGACAATGTTCCCTTTGCTTTGTACTATGAAATCTTCTAGTGAAACTGCTTGATTAGTTAACATATCTTATACCTCCTGCATTATCTTACTTAAAATAATATCTGCTAATTCCATAGCAGTGAATCGTGAAGTTGGGCGACGTAATTGAAAAACATTTATACTATTCCCTATCTTTGTAATTGTGTTGAAATGCCATTCCAGTAGGTCAGAAGGACCAAGTAGAAAATTACGATAGGTGTGATGATGAAGAGTCTGTAACTTTTCAATTTTTTGTTTAGGAATAAGAATTATTTTATCCTCTTCAGATTTAACTAGTTCAAATACTCCAGCTAATGGTAGAGTTTCTGTTTCAAATTGCGATTGTACAGGAATAGCAAATTTTGTCTTTCTATCATAAAGAGGTTGATATTGATTGCTCTCTATACCAAATTCATTTAAGCTTTCCTCCCATAGTTTCTGTTGTGGATAAGCTGGTATAACTATTGGAACATTTACTGTTGAGAAAATTATCGGGATTACATCATCACTAAGGAGTTTATACCCTCTGTTTAATAATGCGGAAGCAAGTGTTGATTTTCCAGCACCTGAATAACCTACAAACGCAAAAGCCTTTCCGTTTATTGCGATTGCACTTCCATGTAACGGAAGAATGTTTCTTTGCATTAAAAGTGCCCCCATACATGTACCTAGGATATAAAGACGAATTCGCCCTATATTAGAACCTACCATGGGTGACACTATTATTTTTTTTCCGTCATTGATAGAGAAAATCCCTGTATTTGCGACAGTAAATAAAACACGTTCCTTATTAATGACAAACCTTTGACCTTCCGTAGCTAATTCGTCCCATAGACTAGTTAGATCAGCCAATTCCACTACCACATCTGTGAATGAAGATATTTCCTTAATTTCTGTTAATTCTGGTAATGGGATCTGGCTAGAAAATGTTAATCCAAACGCTCTATAAACATAGGTTTTTATAGTTTCTAGCATAAGTCCTCCAATAATAGTTACTTAGTTTTAAGGTAATGCCCTTATACTAATCAAAGTATAAGGGCAGAAATATCTATTATAATTACAGATTAGCTTTCGTCTCCGCCTTCCTCAGTCCAGTCAGGTTTCCCTTTAGCTAATGGACCTGCTTCTGTCAAGTTGATATCTAGAGCTGTTAAAACTGGTGTTTGCCATTCCTTTTTCATATGTATCACCTCCTCTCAAAGAAAATTCTTGATAAATCGGTAAACTATTAAACTTCTCATTGCTATTGTAAATTCCTCTTCATAAACCATTCCTGCTCTAGGGTCTTCTTCCAACCTTTGGATAGCACTTTTAATTATGGACACATTCATTAGCTCAGCTACAGCAGGATCTATGGCCATTTTATGTAGTTCTTGAATAAATTCTCTCCAAGATCTTACCATTCGTTGTATGACATCTGCCCCCTGAATTCCTCGTTTACGGAGGTTCAAACGTACTGTGTCAGGAAGATAGTTTTTTGTAGCTCTTCTAATTAACGATCGATTCACCCCATTTTGGACATATTGATCGTCAGGTAAAGATAAACAAAACTTAACGACATTAAGGTCATTAGTAGGGTCGCGGTCCCATACTGAGTGCCTTAATGATTGCTTAGTAGCACATGTCCCGCTTATATTTGAATGGTATAAATAACTAAATTGTTTTGTTCTTAATTCCTCCCAGGATTGAGAGGCAAAGTTTAAACCTTGTTCATGCATTCTTTCTAATACTTTATTACTCTTTGCGAAATCATCATTTATTAAATCTGAAGTATAAACAACTACTGGTTTTTTTTGATTTAGGTAAACACGATCTCTTACTAATCTCAATATCCTAGTTTTTTTAGACCCAATATTATTACTATAAGAATTGAACTCTTGGAAAAAACGAATCAATTGCAACTTTTTAAGTAATGTTGCCTGAAAGTCAATTGCACTTCCGTAAGAAACTGTCCAATTTCCTTTACGACCATTTAATAGAACACCACAATCTTGCTTTTGTGCTTCTTTATAGATATCATTTACCCAAAAAGAGTTTACATGAAATTTATATGGCATTTCCATGGTCTCGAGCATTTCATCAATTACACTGAAAGGGTTGCTATCTTCGAAACTATAATACCCATCATTAATGTTCCCTACATGCTCAACTGTAGATCGAATAAACGGTCCTTCATCTGCGACATTACGTTGTGGGGTCCAATCTGTAAAACTATCAATGGGCACATAAGAAAAGGTATGTAATTTTTTTTTGTTTTTCCTTAATTCTGGAGCAGCAAAACCGACAATTGACCCCGAATCTAATCCTCCGCTTAAAAGGGCACCCACATTACGATGTGTTCGCATACTAGTTGTAATAGCTTTTGTGTATACATCACGAAATGCTTCTTCGTAATCTTCATTCGATTTTAGGAATAATTTTTCTCCATCCGGTAAATTACAGTACCTAACTAGTTTTATATTGTCTTCTGTTACTGTAATACAATGGGAAGGGGGGAGTTGTTGTATGTCTTTAAAGACTGTTGAACCAATATCTATTGAGTCAAGCATGCTTGGTATTGCTAAAAAATCAGCAAGCCAGTTCAGATTAATTTTTTTCACTAGGTAAGGTAAAGAAAATAAGGGTTTGATTGTTGTACAGAACGTAAACTTTTTATTACTTCTGTGGAAATATAGAGTTCTCGCTCCAGCAAAATCTCTAGCTCCAAAGAGTTTATTATTTCTTTCGTCCCAAATCATAAATGCATAATCACCAATTAAATACTTCGGCGTATCCTCACCCCATTTTTGATAGGCAAGTAAAATTAGTTTGCTATCGGTCATGTTACTCCGTTTGGAATGATCAACATTTAATCTTGTAAACAACTCTAAGCGATTATCAATTATTGCATCAGCCGTAATGACTAATTGACAAGTAGGATCATAATATGGTAAATTTTCACCAACTGACTCTGGTGTTATCCACTGGGCATGACAGCCGAAAAAAACTTTCTTGTTATACCATAAACCAACATCGTCAGCTGGGAACTCTGCTAAAACATTCATAATTTCGATAGTTTGCTCGATTGGTATAGTTTCCTCATTGAAATGAACGATCCCGTTTATTGCACTCATAATATCCTCCTGCTATTCGTCGATCTTTATTAAGAACGACGGAACCAAAAAAATAAACTACATTTAATCCTTGTTAATTTTGTTCTTTTTAAAGAACTTTACAATTCATTTATACCACCTAGATTAAAGTGTGTCAATAAGGTTCAAAAATATTTATTTTTAATATAAGTAAATCAATAAAGGGTGACCAGAAAGAAAAAGCCATATATTTTTTCATAGTTAATCTACAATTTTTGTAGTTGGTTAAAAACTAACAAATATAGCCATGTCCTTAAAAGAAGTATATTGATTTTCTTTTAAAACTTTAATAAATTGTTCAGGTTGTTTATTTACATGTTCAACATTCCTAGAGTATGATTGAATTAACTTAATAACATGCTCAATTTCAAAATTTTCTTTATGGTAGCTCATCATTCCTATAAGTTGAAACTTAATTAAGGCGTAATGAACAACTAACATCATATAATCCTCTAATATACCTCTTTTTATAGGGAATAGATTTTTAAATACGGTATTAACTAAGTAGTTCTCCATGATATATTCATTATTTTCTATGAAAGGTTCGTAATAGGTTTTATTTGCATCAATATAGAGATTTACACTTTCCTCACACAATAAACTCCCCGTATACCGTAAACCTTCTAATGCTTCCATTAAAGAATTTAAGTACCTTTTATCTTTAATCCCTGAGAATATACTATTGTCAATTAACTTTCTTACTATCTCTAGATGTTTTGTTACTGACTTAGGCATAATTGATATATATTCCTTAATTTCACCATACAGAATTTTTTCCTTAAAATCTTCAATTATTAATTGAACTCTACCCTTTTCATCTAACGATAAAGAATTGTTTACTTCCTCAAGAAAAAAACCCAAGATGTTTAATCGTTCTGAGAGTGAGTAGTTTCGATTTTGCAATAGTTTTATTGTAAATTCACGCAGCTCTATCAAATAAAATTTTTCTCTTTTCTCTTCAACTTTTTTATTTGTATTTATTTTCCTAGATATTAAATGACGCTCTTCCAAAGCTTCATCAATTTTTTCGAATTTTATTCCTTCTTGTTTAAGAAGCACGACACGGGCAGCCTCAGGGCAAGATAGAGTAGTTGATCTTTCATAAATTCCGTTTATTATATTTGATACTCTTGGATACGTGACACATAGATTTGATAAATATTCTTCACCTTTCTCCTTATGCAGACTACACAATCTATCTTGGTTAAGCATCGGGCAAGAAGAATTAGCCTCTAATATTACTTCAGCAAAATATTCTTTATTACTTTTTCCCTCTAATTTCTTTAGATAAGATTTTAAAGAAAGTTCATGTTCTTGATCACTTTGATATTTATTGTAACTCTTCTCATCAATTGTAATTTGCCAACCTGAACAGCAAGTATCTTCACATTCTGAACCAATGCAGGAAAACTCACGTAAATAGTTTGGGCTAAGTACAGTTCTAAGCTCCATAAAATTCCTTCTTTCTTAAAGTATAAATTTAGCTTCAAATTCGTTATAAAGAATATTTTAAAAAAATAATAACCCTTCGAATTGTTCTTTTTAATGAACTATTTAATTTTATTTTACATTTTTATAATTTTTTGTCAACTTAATAATAGTTAGTAAGTTTATTTCAGGTGGATTTAAAAAGCGAAACTTTAGAAAAGATATAGCATCACTCCTTCCTAACACTCTATTAGCAATATGCTATTATAACGGTAATCTGGAGATTTGTTTGGGCAACTAGCTTTTTCAGTACATCTTATAGCTGTTTGGTCCAATTTTCTCCAATCGACTGCCATACTTTACATTCTTAATATTAAAACAAGCAACAATTTCTAGTGAACTAAGAATACCTAACATCCTATTTAATCTAAATTTAACTAATTATAATAATAAATAACCCAATAGATATGGAGGATTAGAACCCCACCGTAGATTATATTAAGGAGAGTTATTCCATAGCCCCAAAGCCGTTGATATGAAAGTCGGTTAAAATAAAAGGCAAGTATCGATAGGCTAGCGCTCAGAAACACCTTGTAACCTATAAACATCCAAGGACTTTTCTTCCACATCCAGCGCATGAAGGGGTTTGCTTCTGTAATCAAATTGGAAGCTAAACCCCAAAACGTAAATAATCCATCAAGTAAATTTAACATCGCAAGGGTTAGAAAATAGAACATGTAATTCCCCCTTTACTTTTATTTTTTGTTGACTGTGTAAGAAAAGTGTAAGCGCCTCATGCGGTAGATGGGAAAAAAGAACAGCTACCCGCCAATACTGGAAGGCCTGCACATGTAGCTGTTAGCACTATGACGGCTTCATGTGCAGCAGTAAATATAAACGTCAAATAGTCTCTTATCCCTACTCAGGATAAAAGACTATTTGACGTTTATTTTGATAAATCCCTAGTTAATTTCCTTTTCTTAAAGTTAGCATATTTATTTCAGGCGTATTAAAGAGACGAAATTTCAAGAAGCTGATTGCATCACTACTCCCTAAACCAGCACTTACATATTGTTTAATTCCATGATAGTCCCATAATCCTTTAACTCGATCTTGTGGGGGGAAAAGCCCACTTCTTCCGTACCAAGGCTCTGGTATAAATAGAGCGCCAAAGAACGGAAGACGAATTTGGCCGCCATGGTAATGGCCTGCAATAATTAAATCATAATCCCTTAAGAAATATAGTGAGTCTTTGGTAAGGGCATCAAACCGTTTATCAACGACAGGATAATGCGTTAAGGAAATTAGCACATCTGAAGTATTTAACTGCTCTAGTCGTGACAAATCTGCAAATAATTTTTTTTGATGTTTGTAATATTCTCTGAATGGTTCATTTTCTTGTCTTTGTCTTTCATCTAGCAAAGCAATCATTTTATGCGAATTTTTAATCGATAATTCAAAATCAACGAAATGAACTTTTGATTCTCCTAATTCTAAAGTATAGAGAGATTCTAGCAAGCGTACTCCTCGTTGCTCCATACCGATAACAAAATCGGTCTTATGATAAGGTTCATGAGGTTTTAAACGATAAATTGCAGGATCGGTATTGCCAGGAACAAATAATGCTGTTTCTTTATTATCAATCCCATCTAATAATGAATAAAACGGATTATAGTTGACACTTTTACTCCTCGATAACATGTCCCCTGTAAAGACGATTGCATCATAACGAAGCGAATTAACAGCATTAAGAAGCTTCTTTTGATTTTCTCCAAACTTCTTCTCATGTAAATCACTTAATTGAAGAATAGTAAATTCCTCTAGCTCTGTTGGTAGATTATCGATTAATATTTCTTGTTCGACTACTTTTATCCTGTTATTGTCCCAGATTGTATATCCAGTTAGAACGAAAAATACGATTAATAAACCCAACAAGAGCCGTCTACCCCCTAATTTCTTTATACACAAATCTCTGCCCTTACTTTCCAGTTACCGATCATAGCTAGACTTAGTTTTTGTTTTCTCATCTAGTTAGTTCCTTTAGCTCAACTTTTTGTTATAACCGTTTGTAGTGTTAGATTACCATCGCCAATAATCTTGACACATTTCAGTAAGTCCCTTTTTGGCAATCCAATATAAATCATTTTTTGCTTTAGTTGGATCTGCATAGCTGACAGCAATATCACCTGGCCTACGATCTACTACTTGATAAGTAATGGGTTTGCCCGTCACTTTTTCAAATGTGCTAATGTTCTCAAATGCACTGTACTCCAGTTCCAAGATTATAGTCATTTACACCTACAAGTGGCTGTTAAATAAATTACTATTTTATTATTAGACAACAGCTTTATGCGACTTAACTGGACTATCTTGCCTACCAAATCTAGAGAAATATTTGTCAACAAATTTCGCAATAGGATAATAAATAAAATTAATGATATGTGATGAGATTAGACATAAAAAAATTAACCAAACAAAAATGAATAGAGGATATTTCGGTGCAAATGTTAGTTCTTTGAAAAAGGAAATATAAAAAAACATATGAATTAGCCAGATATTAGTTGAGTGATGCGAGATATAGAGTAATACTTTCTCAATAATTTTGCTTTTATTCATTGATACAAAAATACATATAAAGGCAATCCCAGTAAAAGGAGCGATTATCATAGATTCATATAGCGAATGGATTATCACTAAAGAAATAATCCCAAAAAAACCAATGCCGTTTTTATGTTTTATATTTCTAAAATTACTACTAAGCTTACTAAACAACTTTTCCTTTGCAAAAATAGAGCCAATAATAAATGGTAATAAAGAAGTACCTACTAATACGATCGCATTTACCATGATTGTTAGCATTTGACTATCACTAAAATCAAAAACGATCTTTATACGTTGGATATGTATTTGTCAACTCAAAAGCGGTCCACGAATCAGTTGAAAAAAGGTCCACTTATTTAGTTGGTTTTAGCCATGAC
Source organism: Bacillaceae bacterium IKA-2 (assembly GCA_031761875.1). Classification (GTDB taxonomy): domain Bacteria; phylum Bacillota; class Bacilli; order Bacillales; family Anaerobacillaceae; genus Anaerobacillus. The sequence continues at coordinate 2,558,459 of CP134492.1, forward strand.
ATTGTCTCTTCAAATCGGTGACTTACTTCTCGTGAAATATCTAAGATATGTGATTTGTGAGCAAGTCTATCTACAATTGCACCAGTAAGCATCGGGTCTTTAAAAATCTCTTCCCAGCGATCAAAAGCCAAGTTTGTTGTTATGATTATTGATCCTTTATCGTTTCTATTTGATAATAAATTAAATAGTATTTCACAACCAATTTTGTCAAATGATACGTATCCCAGTTCATCTAAAACGACAAGACTGTACTTTTCAAATTTGGTTTTATATTGCGATAGTTTGCTTTCACTCATTGCTTCTTTTAACTCTATTATTAAGTTAGGTACAGAGATAAACAATACACTTTTGCCTTCCAAACACGCCTTAATACCAAGCCCAATACTATAATGTGATTTCCCGCAGCCAGGAGATCCTATTAAGATTATATTTTCTTTATTTTCAATGAACTGCAACGTTTCTAGTTCTTCGAATTTCGGTATAAATTTCTTATGGTACTTACTCTTGTCGAAGTCTTCTAAGTACTTGTTAAGAGGGAATTTAGCCCTTCTGAGTCTATGTTTTAAACCATTCTCAAGCCTTAGTTCTAATTCTCTTTCGAGTAGACGACTTATCAGCTCTCGGTGGGTCATGTTTGTATGGTTTGCTTCATCAAGAAGCATTTGATAATTGGTTTTTATATAGGGTAATTTTAGTATATGGGCCATTTCTTGTATTTGCATTTATTCCACCTCCGAGAAACATAATTCGTTATATCTAGATACTTGCCTTGTAGCGATGTTGCTAAGTGCAGTTTTATCTATGTGCATAGATGGAATAATATCGATATGAGATTTATTGTATGTTTCTAGAATCAATAGTATTTCTTCGATTGGTTTATCATCATTTTCTTGAATGATCTCTATGAATTTTTTCTTGTTTCTGCTAAAATTAGTATCATAGATGGCTTTTAACCTTGGTATGCTTTTTAGAGCGTGGGAGTTCTTGATTGCACCTGGTTTTTTGTTTAATGAGTTTAAGTAATGTTTAATTTTAATACTTATCTCGTTAGTACCATCTATTTTTTTGTGTTCACAAACGAGTATGTTGTTTGAATAAAAGCCTATTGTGTCGTAATATTTCTTGATTGTTATTAAGCGTCCTACAAGATACTCCGGTACTGAATAGTGGTTGTTATCAACTCGTACAAAACTATATTTATTTGGTTTTTGCACTGTAACTGTTGCAAGATCAAGCTTTGGTTTTGTAGGTTGAAGATGTTTTATTTCTTCAGAAATAGTGCTGTCTTTATTGAGTTCTATCAATATAGTATTCAAGTATTCACGTGCATCATCGAATGTCTTAAACTTATAAGTTAACGCAAATGCTTTGTTCCTAATTATCTTCACGCTGCCCTCCACATGACCCTTCTAATGCAAAGCTTTACATTAGAAGGGTAATGAAAAGTATATGATAATGTAAAGTAAGGCTGTTAAATAACCGTAAGTAAAGGATCCCTCGCTGTTTTACTTTACATTATCTGCAACGCAAACACTATTTTATTTATCAAATCTTTTTAGCCATTCCAATAAATCTCCACTTTTTTGCCAAGAAGGTGCACCTTTTGGTACAACATCTGTATATGCTTTTTCAATTGCTTCTCTTTTTTGTTTTGAATCTACCTTAGCGTAAATTTCAGTTGTTTGGACAGAACGGTGACCTAGTATATCACGGATGTATATGAGATTAACTCCTGCTTGGAGTAAGTGCATAGCTTTTGAATGTCTCAGACAATGACAGCTAAATCGTTCTGGGATTAATATTTGATCTTTAATACGAGCCTTGCGTGCATATTTATCTAGTATGTAATTCACCCCTGCCCGGGTCAGTTTTTCTCCTCTTTTGTTACAGAACAATGGGTACATGTTTGCTGACAAACTTAACAGCCCCTGCTCATCCATATATCGATTTAATAAATCTAACGGAGCATCCATCAGAGGGACTATCCGGGCTTTATTCCCCTTACCAATTAACTTTACAGTACATGGTCTGTCAAAACGTACTTGTGACGGAGTGAGGTCAATGATTTCCTGTACTCTTCCACCGCTTTCATACATAATTGACAAAAGAGCAAGATCTCTTCGTCCTATTTTAGTTGACTGATCAGGCATTTCCAAAAGTAGTCTGATCCCATTAAGCGTTAGGTAACTGATTGATTTTGTTTCTGTTTTCTTAACCCGGATTCCAAGGATTCTCTGCCATTCCAAAAGATTATCGGGGCTCTGATACTGGAGATATTGGAAGAAAGAGTGTAATGCCGCAAGGCGGACGTTCCTTGTGGCTGTACTACAGCCACGCTCTGTTTCTATCCAGTCAAGAAAGTGAATAACCATTTCCTTATTAATCATGCCCAGCGTCAGAGAATTTGTTTTTATTCCTTTTTTATCCTTGATAAATGTAAGGAAAAGTACAAATGTGTCTCTATAAGAGGCAATCGTATTTATACTGAACCCCATTTCTCCTGGCAGGTATTTTGTAAGAAATCCTGTCAGATAGCGAGAGAAATCAGTCGGCTTCATAATGGTCAACCTCCGGAAATACATAGGCACAAACGTTATCTACTTCTCTAATTAAATCAGGGTACATGTCAGATGTTAGCCTTACATACTTATCTGTAGCCTCTAATGACTGATGCCCAAGATATTTTGATAATATTGGGAGTGAGTAGTATAAATCTAGCCCAGCTTCTGACATTTTCACAAGAGAGTGTACACTGAAAGTGTGACGAAAGTCATGCATTCTTGGGCCAAAACCCTTCCCACCATGTGGAATTCCTGCATTCCAGAGTATTTTTCTGAACCATTCATATATTGCCTTGGCATTACATTTTTGCCCATTGTTCTTGATAAAAAAATAACCTTTCGGTTCATATTTGCCGGGACGAACATTCCTATATTGAATACACACCTCAGTTAGTGTTTCAGATAATGGGAGTATTCGGTCTTTGCCGTTTTTCGTTTCCCTGACAATAATATTTTTTGCATCAAGATCAACATCCTTACATGTTAGGGATAACGCTTCGCTGATACGGATGCCACAGCCATATAGCATTCTAAATAAAGCGGGGAGTACATACACAGTTGTTTCAAATCGTCTATTAACTTTAAGCGTATCACATGCATCGAAGAATGCATTCACTTCCTTTTTCGAGAAAATATGTGGTACAAACGTACTGCTGTACTTTTTAGGCAATCTCGGTATATGTGATGGATATCCCATATCATTTAAATAGGCGGAAAATTTTGCAATATAATGAATCCTCGCATAACGTGTCTTGTCTGATTCATTTGGACGCTTCTCACTCCATTTATCAACAATCTCCTTTGATAGACCGAGTTTTAATACGGCATTATCTATTGTAAATCTGTCAAATAACGAAAGTGTGTAAGTGGCATCAACAAACTTGTAACCGAGGTTTCTTTTGAAATCAATGTACTGTTCGATTAAACCAGCATAAATACCACAATAGTTCGGCATCATTCCACCTCCTTGGCATAAAATGGCGTTTTTAAGAGTGGAACATCTAATGCGCATTGGCTCAAAGATGTTAAGTCTATTCGTAAATAAGTTTTTGTGCTTTCGGTATTCTTGTGACCTAGCACTTCTGATATAACATGGATGGGTATTTTTTGTTCCAGTAGTTGCCCAGCAAGACTGTGCCTCAAAGCATGAGGACCATGTTTCTTTTCTGTTATGTTTTTAATGCCAGCACGACGGAGATAAAAAGTAACAATGCTATGCAAAGTCGATCTATTTAGGCAGTTATATGGCGGGATTGCATGTAGGAAGACATAAGGAAGATCAGATTTAGGCCGTCCATACTTCAGATAATCGATAATAGCCTCTCCTATTTCTATTAAAAGTGGATGCTCAATCTTATTTTTAGTCTTTTGTTGAACAAGTGTAATTGTATTCTTTTCCCAGTGTATGTTTTCAAACTTCAACAGACAGATGTCAGAAGCCCTCAATCCCAATCGTGCAGCCAATAGTATCATAGCAGCATCACGCTTCCCTTTTGGGCTACTTCTGTCAACAGTATTGATTAATGATTCAACTTCATTTTTCGTATATGTCGTGGGTAGTTTACATTGCTTCTTGTAATTGTCTTTTGGAATTAGGTATGAAAAGTCAATCCCTGTATACCCATTGTCATGTAGATATCTCATAAACCCACGTAAAGTGGTAAGCATGCTGTGGCGCGTTGCAGGTGTATAAAAACCAAGCTGATTCACAAATCCTAAAATGTGTTGTTTTTTAATTGCTTCGGTTTCCATGACTCCTTCTTCATTAAAAAAACTAAGAAAGCGATGAAGATTTAATCGGTAATGACCAAGCGTATTTTCTGTAATACCCAAAGATTTTCGGTGATTAAGGAAATCCACCATAGGATTACCGATGCAACCATAAAATTGGTAGGATTTCTTTGCCCTTCTGTATTGGAACGTTCCTGTAGACTGAAATTCAGTTAGAACATCCACACACCGGATTATGCTCTTTTCCCAATGGCTAAATTCCTCGTATTTCCCAGTACCAATAAAGTCAGCTATAAATGCTCCACCTACTGACGCTGAATAATACTCAATCTGATTGTTTTCCATAAAAGTAGCCAGTTTTTGCCACGCGGAACGATATTGGCTTATCCTTGATTCGGAATAGGACATATCCCGAAGGGATTTAACTACTTCTGAGGACAGTTGTTCAAATGTTTGATATTTTTGTTCCATAATCATAACCTCCTATATTTAACGTAGGCGACCTCGCCTATATTAAATATAGCCATTGAAAATGTAAAGTAAAACAACTAGAATCACTTTGTTTATAGTTATCTAACAGCCTTACTTTACATTATCATATACTTTTCATTACCCTTCTCGTTTCCACTGAAACAATTAGTGACGTTGATATCGAATCCGTAGTAGAGTGACAATTTTAGCAAATTCTCATTGAGGACTTTTTCAGTTTTACCTATGAATTTTGATACTACATTTCTCATATTGTCGTACACAATCTCTGAATAAACGCCACCTAACATATCGAAGAAACGCACATGAGAATCCATAAAGACGTCTTGCTTTTGATTCTTATATAAATACGCCCATCTGAAATCAGCAGCTGGTGAAGATAGTACAGCTAGATGATAGGTATTGATCTCCCCGTTTATTTCTAACTTCACTTCGCCAAAATCATATTCAAGTCTTTGCCCTAAATCATATGATTGTTTAATAAAGCATTCCTTAGGTTTGTTTCTTTTTTCTCTGATTTTATTTGTAATAGTTGTATATCCAATATCAAACTTTTCATTGACTAGCATTTGGTGAATTTGCAAATTAGTCAGCTGTTGTTTATGTCGACCTAACTCTTTACACTTTTCAGATTCACTCTCTAGGATTTCGTCTAATCTGGTATCGATTTCTGCTGTGTACTTTCTTGGCTTTCTATTTTGAGCATTATACTTTGGTGCCTCGCATATTTTTTCTTGTACTTCTTGTACTTCTTTTTTATTAACGTCTAAGGCATTCAACAGAGTATTGTTCTTCTGGTACTCATTCCAATAGATTGCGACTGTTTTCCGATTGATGTTTAAAAGCTTGGCAGCTTTTCTATTGGATACACCTTGCTGCTTTAGTTTTATTATTGCATGTTTGTCCATTATCTCAATCACTCCATCCCACCCCTTTACTGCCATCATAACAGTAAGAGATTAGTGTTAAAGTACTGGACCGTTTTTCAATTGATATTATTCTATTAATGGGCCACTTTTAGAGTATCATAAACAGGATATAAGACAGTAGATAAATAACTCCAATTATGACTAAAATATTAATGGGTCTTATTTTGTTCACAGCACTAATTAGTAGAGGAGATAATATTATTAATATTGTATAAGTTTGTAGAAACCACCAGGCGCCATTATAAGAATTTGATAATAAAAAGAAGTTAAGAAGAAACTTTTCAATACTACCAGGAAACTTATCTCCATATCCTAGTAAAAATCCTAAAGCAACAAATAGAATTAAAATGATCCAAAAATTAATTAATAACTTTAAAATCCGTTTTAGATTTTTAACATTATTTGTTCTATCTACTTTATTGAATATAGTAAACAATCCATATCCACTTAGAAAGAGATAAATAGGTACACAGGCATCTCCAAATAATGCAAAATAATAAACTAATGGAACATCTTTAATCATTGGAAATGTTTCATACAATCCATTTACTTCTTTTCTAGCAAATAGATGCAACATAACCATAAATAAGATCGCAATCCCTTTGAGCATATTTGATTCGTTTTTACTTAGTTCCATACCTGTTCTTTAGCCCCTATCTTGATTTGGCTTAATACATCTTATTTTATAGTGGATTTAATCTAAATAACTTTCCCTTGTATGCTTTTATTTTCGTATCCTTTTGGATTTTTGGATTGCCAGAGCAATAAATCTCTACACATTTCAGTAAGTACCTTTTTGGCAATCCAATTTAGATCATTTTTTGCTTTAGTTGGATCTTCATAGCTGACAGCAATATCACCTGGTCTTCGTTCTACTACTTGATAAGGAATAGGTTTGCCCATCACCTTTTCAAATGTGCTAATCATCTCAAAAACACTATAGCCAACACCAGTTCCAAAATTATAGGCATTTATCCCAGAGGAATGAAGTCTTTCACGATGATCATATGACCGCCGCCTTGTTAGATCGGATCACTCACAAGGCACATCTGTTTTCAATGAACGGTGATAGTAATCGTCTAAAAGAAACCTATTCATACTAACAAGAGGGTGATCAACTTTTAAATGAGCGACAAGGTCAACTTTCGGGTTGACATTTACACCTATTTAGCCAGCCCCACCTGTCACTAAGATTGCCATTTTTCTGTTTCCTCCAATTCTTCACTAATCTTTATTTCAAATAATAAAAGGACACCTAATAAACTGCAAAGGGTTCGGTTGTTGGGGAGTAAAAATCGAACCGTACCATTTTTAGCAATATAGCTAGCGATTCTTAGACTGATGATTTAAAGCAAATTAATAAGGTTTTTTGAACAGAAGCAGACGATTTAGCACTAAAATTAGCAAGACCACATAAGTTTATGCGGTCTTGCTAATTTGGTTGCGAATTGAAGTGTTAAAAAGGACTTCAATTCTTTAAAAATGCTGGTATGGCAATAAAAAAGAAGTGCGAATTAGCGTCTAATAGTATTGTTATTTAATGTTTTCTCCCCGTGTACCAAACCCGTTAAATAAACTGAGCTGCTCTTTAAGAGATGCAATATCTTAGGTATGTACCACACAATATAAAATCACTTTTACCTAGTTTTTTTTCAGAGTTAATACATTAATTTCAGGTGGATTAAAAAACCGAAATTTCAAAAGCGGTATTGCATCACTGCTGCCTAAACCTGTACTAACGTATTGTTTAATATTTCGATATTCCCATAACCCTTTCACCCTGTCTTGCGGTGGAAACAATCCACCCCTATCATACCAAGGTTCTGGAACAAAAGGTGCTCCTAAAAACGGAAGTCGGATTTGCCCACCGTGGTAATGTCCTGCTAAGATTAAATCGTAGTCTCTTAAGATTAAATCCGCATTTGTAGCTATCATGTCTATATGTTGGTCTACAACAGGATAATGAGTAAGTGCAATTAGCAGGTCCTTTTCCTTAACTTTTTCTAGCAATAACATATCTTTGGATAGTGTTTTTTTATATAGAACATATTCTTTTTGTTCTTCTGTAATTTCCTTTTCTATTAAAGAAATATTTTTTAAAGGTTTTTTACTAGAGAATTCGAAATCAACAAAATGAACTTTTGCTTGACCTACTTCCACGGTATGTATCGATTCTAGTAATTTTACTCCCAATCGCTCCATTCCAACAATAAAATCAGACTTCTGAATTGGTTCACCGGGAGTAACTATATAACTTAAGGGATCAGAATTACCAGGAACAAATAAGGCAGTTTCTTTGTTCTCTATATCTTCAAGCAAGATGTAAAAAGGTTTATAACTACTGCTTTCTACGCTATCCAACATATCACCAGTGAACACAACTACATCATAATCAATAGAATTTATAACATTTAGAAGTCGACTTTGATTTTTTCCAAACACATTTTCATGTAAATCAGTTATCTGGAGAATAGTAAAACCCTCTAACTCCTCTGGTAGGTCATTAATAAATATGTCTTGTTCAACTACTGTTATGCGGTGATTACCCCAGATGGTGTAACCAACTAAAAATGTTATTAATAGCAAAAAAACAAGTATGTTCTTGGTAACTTTTTTCATTCTTTATTCTCCTAAATATGCACAATCCTTATTGGTTATTTAGTAAATCTCTTAAACTAAAACAAAACAACCCTTAATCTTCTTTGAGGTTACCGTTGTTTTAGGATTAACTTCTTTTGAAACACAAATATCCCATATCTCTTTCAAAATTTGGGGATTCGTCTGTTCATAATATGCATATTTATTGGTTTATTGTGCATAATTGTATTCCTACTTTTGCAAAAAATACCTATTTAATCTTTTACTATTAATATTCTATATACCCCTCTTAAAATATTAAAGAAAGGTTTAGGCAACTTGGCTACATTACTCTTTAGTTTCTCTAATAATGATATTTTATGAACCTTCGCACACAAATTGGGTATACCCATTTCTATAGAAAACATTTCATTTGTATCAACACAATAAACTGGTTTATTTGTTAACTGGTGAATTTTAATCGCCTCACTCCGGCTACTCTCATAAAATAGTTTTTGACTTGAGTTTTTATAGGTTTCAGCTTTGTGAATAGCGTTTATCCCTAACTTCAGTCTTTCTTCCAAGGAAGGAAGGTCTAACATTATTAATGAATTATACGCTATTTTATTTTTTTTCAACCAAGTTTCAGTTTCAGAACGATATTTTTCAAGTCGACTAGTAACTAGATAATTAATTTTTCCGATTGGCTTAATTAACAGCGGTGCATTAAGTAGAAAATCTCTATATTTCTCTCCATCATCATCCTGCTCTAAATTAGGGTCAATACAAAGAACACCATCAATGTCAAAACAAGCATCTCTCGTAAAACTTTCACTAAAGATATTCCATTCAAAGGAAGTAGGGCCAACAATGTGCTCTAACACTAAATCAACATCAAGTCTATTGGGATCTGAATAAATACATAATGTAGTAATATTTGTTAATTTAATATTATTTTGTTCTAGTAACTTTTCTAAAGTCTCGCCAATTTCTAAGTAATCTAAAACAATAAGTATATTTTTAGCTTCATTTGGATATTTTAACTTATCTTTGACCTCTCGAGTAATACCTGTTCTTAGCTGATTATTATTTAACAACGTTTCCAAGCCACAACAATTTTTATTTAAATAGAGTGAAATCATATAGGCAGGCACAATACCAGTTTTAGACATTCCGACAATTAAATCAAAGTTTCTTGACTGAAGTAATGAGAGATTATTTTTAATTAAAAAGCTCATATCAGAAAAACTCTTATAAATCATAATTTATTCCTCCATAAAATTTTATATTACCTAAACCCCCTAAATCCCAGTATTTATTTAAAATAAGAATGTAAAAAAACTAAGGCACTTAACTCTGCCTTAGTTTTTTCCAAAGAAAAATTTTATAATTATGCATCGTATTTAATCAGCTTACAAAACGATAAATACCCCTTAAAAAATTATAGATTGGTTTAGGTAACTTTTCTATTCTAGTTCGGAGTTTATTTAAAAATATTTCTCTAGAATATTTATGACCATAGAATGCCGAAATCAAAATTCCTTGGGAGTACAATTTATTGGTTTCAATACAATATACGGGAAATTTAGTTAATTCATGAATTTTTATAGCTTGTTCACGGTTACTCTCAATAAAAAGATTTTGCCTCGATTTCTTGTACGCATTTGCTTTATGAATGGCTTTTAATTCTTCCTTCCGCTTAGAACTTGATGGTGATTTTAACATTATTAAGGAATTGTAATCTACACCATTCTTCTTCAACCAAGCCTCTGTTTCACTGCGATATTTTTCCAAACGATTCGTAACTATACAACCTATCTTTCCCGTCGCCAAAAATAACGGGGGAGTGTGTATTAAAAAGTCTAAATACTTTTCATGATCTTCTATTTGCTCTTTTGTTGGGGCAATACATAATACCCCATCAATTGAAACGCAAGATCCCTTTACAATGAAAGAATGAAAAATCATCCATTCAAAAACACTTATTCCTGGAAGGTATTCAAAAAATAGATCAACATCACTTCTACTACTCTTGGTAGAATAAATGCATAATGTTGTTATATTATAATTTTCATTGGTAGAGATCTGTTGCAACGATTGTTCTAAAGATCGCCCACTAGCTATTGAATCGTCTACAAGAAGTATATTTTTGACCTTATTTTGATAATCTAAGGGCTCTATAAGATTTTGTGTATCTACTGGCTTTAGAGCAACGCTATTTAGAAATGATTGTAAGTCACAGCAAGTTTTATTTAGATAGTTAGAAATCATATAGGCCGGTATCATGCCACTTCTTGGTATTCCAACAATTAAATCAAAATCTCTTGATTGAAGTAATGATATGTTATCTCTAATTACTCTTCTCAGATCATAATATCCCCTATAATTCATATTTTAAGTACCTCCCATTTTACCAAAAAGATAATGACTTATGATACAATGCTCGAGCAATCCCTATTCTATTCGCTGTCTTTGACCTCAAGACAATCTTACACCTCGTTCTCCAATAGTGAATAGGTAGTAATATAACACACACCTTTTTAAACAACTATAATATAATATTTACAGTCAACATTATTATTTTTTCAATAAAATTATCTTTCTTTGAACAAGAGATCTCCTTTAAAGGCCAAATAACATTTAATAAAGGTAACAACAACATTAGCTTTTAATAGTAGGTCGTTTTTATCATAGTTCTTTATTGCTTCAATAAAATATTTCTCATAGATTAGTTTTTTTACCCATTTTACTTTCTGCTGCATAGACTGTTTTGATTTATAAGTATTAATTATTTCCTCAAGGTAGTTTGCTACTGTTTTACAATTCTCAATTTTTTCTATTTTGTCTATTAAACCTTGATTTACCTTGTTAATACTTAACGTTCTTAGTATTTCCTTTCTAGCTGTAATTAGTTGGTAAAATGCTCCTTCTTTTTTATTCATTATGCTTTTACTATTAATTCTTCTATAATTGTAAAGTGGCTCATTAATAGCACAAATTATTTTTGCTTTTAAAATTGCTGATATGTTAAAACATTGATCTTCTGCGATTTTAATATTTTCATTTATTATTAAGCTGTTTCTTAAAAGATATTTCCTGTTATAAATCTTGTTACATAAGCTATTATAACCTAGATAAGTATTTGCACTTAATGAGTGCTCAAACTCTTCCCTTATCTCTTTTCCTTTTAAATAAACTATATTGTTTAATGGAGTTGTAAAATTATCGATTTTTCCACTTGGAAAATATATTTCTGAATAACCGCAGATAGAAATTTCAGCATTTTTCTCTTTAGCAAGGTTATAAAGTTTTTCATACATTTGCACATTTATCGTGTCGTCACTATCAACAAATCCAAGAAATTCACCACTTGCCAGTTTAATACCGAGATTCCTTGCAGCACTTGGCCCTTCATTACTTTTATGAAAAACTTTAATTCTACTATCTTTCTTAGCATATTGCTTACAAATTTCGCCACTTTTATCAGAAGACCCGTCATTAATAAGGATGATTTCATAATCCATAAATGATTGTAGAAGAATAGATTCAATACAATCACTTAAATATTCTTCTGTGTTATATACGGGTACTATTATGGACAATTTCGTCATTTTCTTCCGCCTTTTCTAATCTAATTTAATACTTTGTAAAACTTTTTTAATTGGGCATTATTTCACAGGTTAACCTTGAAAGGTTATTGGAGAACTTATTATTATAGCTTGATTCATCTTTTAATAAATCCTTAACAGCCTCATATATTGCAATTTCAGCAACATCTACAATAAATCCAGTTTCTCCATGAATGATCTGTTCTCTTACTCCATTACGTTAGTACGTATTATTGGCTTACTAAAACATTTAGCTTCAATAAGGGTTAGGGTCTGAACCTAGAAAAATACAATGATTTACTAGTTTATATTCTTCCATCATCTTTTGGTAATCTGTTTTTTAATCACCATCACCTAAACAATACCATCTAACATTAAAGCTATTCTTAACTAATTTAGCTAATGCTTTAATAGCAATATCCTGACCCTTTTCAAAACATAATCTTCCAATTGTTAAAATTCTGACACCCTAAAAAATATCACTAAATCCCTTACTTAAATGTTTTGATTGCTCTATAATATTTTGCTTCGATACTACATTTAGGAATGTTACAGTTTTTTCTTTTTCTAGGTTTATATTAGTTATTAATTTTTCACTTGCTTCTTCTGAAACTACAAATATATGATCAAACTTTTTGTATAATTTCTTGACAAATCTTTTATTAAACCCTATCTTAGTAATATCAAAATGATTCCATTGTATTTTTTTTTTGCTTTTACCTCGTTAATAACAAAATAGCTTATGAGGTCCATCGGACCAGCATAAGCCACTGCAATATCTTATTCAATCGAAAGTCGTTGCGTATTTTTTAAGACGTATTTAAATATAAAACCTCTATCTCTAAAAAATTTTGATAACAAATAAAAAAATATATAATTGAAAGTTTTTATAATTTCTCCTTGTTTGAACAACTCAATAGCTGTAGGAAAAGGTGGTTTACTTATCAACGCTTTTATATTTGAATAGCTAGTTAGATATTGAATTGTAACATGATCGGGAAAATAACTTAAATTCTCCTCATATTCTTCAAGAATTAACAGCGTAATCTCATATTTTTCCTTTGGTAGCTATCATATTTAACAATTCCTTTTTAGTTCCACCAATATTCATATTTATTAACATAAAACAATATTTTTTTATTCATAGGCACTAGCACAGCTCACTCTCTTAGTCTTATCCAATTAATTCATATACCTTGTTCAACTCTTCAGTATTCCCCTTTTTTTCGGTTATTAGATAATTGATGATTTCTTCTTTTAAATTGACATCTTCAATTAACTTTATTATTCCATTAGCAACAGCAATTGGATTGATATCCACCACCAGACCGTTCTTCTCATGCATCATTTGATTAAAAACCGAATCGAATCTAGTTGTAACTACTGGAATATTTAACATTCTTGCCTCAGCAATGGCAAGTCCAAAGCCCTCAGATCTGGAAGTCTGAACGTATATATCTGCATTTTTTATATATGGATAGGGGTTTACTTTTACACCCAATAGCACAAAGTAATCTGACATTGTATTTTCTTCTATATATTTCTCGATTTTTTCTCTTTGGGGGCCTTTCCCAAGTACGTACCATCTAAACTGAATACCTTTTTCTCTAAGAATTTTACAAGCTTCTAAAGCAATGTCATATCCTTTAAGTTCAGCAAGTCTACCTATCGTAAGGATCTTTATTCCTTTAAACCCATCGTCATAGCCATTTTCAATACTAGCCATTTTAGAGATAAACTGGGGATTATTAATATCATAAATGACTTCCACTTTATGTTTATAAAAAGGAAAAGTTTCAATAAAGATACCCTTTGTAGTCTCCGATACAGCAACTATTCTATTAAAGTGGTCGTAAAAACTTTTCTGAAAATCTATCTCTTTTTTCTCTAATTTAAGACTTGCATTTACCCAAGCAAACTTTTTCTTAGCTTTAACTTTTTCTGCAACATAGAATGTTGGAATTCCTTGAGCATAACTAATTGCGATGTCATATTCAGTTTGGTTTGTTTCAATTACGTTGGCAGAACTCTCCCAAAACAGCCTCGCCTTCTGGGGATTGGTAAAGTTCTTCGTTCGTAATCGTAATGAATATTTTATCCTACTGGCTAACATTTTAAAATTCATTTTTTCAAATGAATGCTGTAACGCTTGAATATAGTTGAGTTTAGTGTATGTTGTATAACTTAATGGCTCTAATAGATTTACTTCCTTTGGAAGTAAATCCTCAAGTGCTCCACCAAAACCAAACAGCATTAGGTCTGCGTTATATTTTTTATAGTCCAACATTGATAATAGAGTAACTAAACTCTTTTCTGCTCCAGCGCATTCTAAAGAGTCTATTACAAATAATAAATTTTTTTTCATAAAGCTGATCACTTCTCCTTGAGTTACATGAGTAGGTTACACTTGATTAGACAAATTAGTTAAGGTCATATAAACTTGGTTCAAATAAAAACTGAGGAGACCTGAAAATGACCAAACGAGTCAGAAGGAGTTTTTCGAAAGACTTCAAGGAACAAATTGTTCGTCTGTACACTGCTGGAAAGCCACTTGCAGAATTGATTAAAGAATATGAATTAACACCTTCAGCTTTTGACAAATAGGTGCGACAGTCCCAAACCAGCGGATCCTTTGAAGAGAAAGACAATCGAACACCAGAACAGGAAGAATTGATCAAGCTTCGAAAGAAGAATCAACAACTGGAAATGGAGGTCGATATTTTAAAGCAAGTCGCGCTGATCATGGGACGAAAGTAGATGTGATCCGCAATAACCGCCACAAATACTCGGTATCAGCAATGTGCGCCGTCCTACAACTTGCCCGAAGCACTTACTATTATGAAGCAAAAATTCGTGATGACCAAGATGAAGAGCTGACAACGTTAATAATCAGCTTGATAAAAACAATAGAATTCACAAGTTTTTCAACCATGGTATACTCTAGCCAATCGTCACTATCAACAAAAAGGGTATATACCCCTGTTACAAATTTCATGCCGGTGTTTCTTGCATCAGATAAGCCACCATTGTCTTGATGGACTGTTATTACTCGTTTATCCTTTGCTGCATAATCTTCAATTATCCTTGAACCATTGTCTGGTGAACCGTCATTCACTAGAATAATTTCTAAGTTCGCATATGTTTGATTGAGAATGCTATTAACATCTGGCAAGGTAATTCTCTACATTATAAATAGGAACAACCACGCTTACTTTTGGCAACATGTATTGTTCCCCCTTAAGCTAGCTCATATAATTTTTGTAAGTTCTTCTTGAAACAGTTGGTATTTTGGCAATTAAAACTTATTTTCTTTCTTAGTTCATCGTTTTTGTGAAATTCTTCAATCCCCTTCGCGATTCCTTCTATAGACATTTCGTAAATGATCCCATCAATACCAAAATCGAGTCGCTGCTTAGTCTGGGTTATGTTAAAAATAAAATTAATTCCATTTAAATTTTCCAACTTGAATAATTAATTACTTTAGGATGACTCTGATCTACCTTATTATTAATTGCCACAAGTCTGCCCTTGTTAATTTTAAATACAATGTCACAATTCTCAATTGTACTTAATCGATGTGCAATAATAATTAATGTTTTCTCTCCTTTTAGCCCATCAATAGCTTTCATAATTTCTTTTTCAGTTTCATTATCTAATGATGATGTTGCTTCATCCATAAATAAAATTTCAGGGTTATGATACAAGGCCCGAGCAATACCAATACGCTGGCGTTGGCCTCCCGAAAGTCTTACCCCACGTTCTCCAACAGTTGTCTCCAATTTATCTGGAAGACTTAGAACAAATTCTTTTAACTGGGCTTGTTCTAATGCTCTCCAAACCTCGATATCCTCTATTTCCTTAGGCTCTAAACCAAACGCTATGTTTCCTCGAATTGTATCGTCTGAAAGAAAGATTGATTGAGGAATATAACCTATTTTTTGTTGCCATAATGAGATCTGGTCGTATAAATTCATACCATCAACTAGCACATTTCCTTTTTCTGGTTTAAAAAGACCCAAAATAATATCTACTATAGTTGTTTTACCTGCTCCAGATTCCCCTATGAATGCAACAGACTGACCAATAGGAATAGTTAATGATATATCCTTAACCGAGTAATCGTTTTGATTTGGATAACGAAAAGAAACGTTATTTATCTTTATTGAATCTTTAAATGTATTCTTACCTTTGTTAATAAATACAGATTTACTTTTCGGTTCCCTATTTAACTTAGCACCCTTATTTAAAAATAAATCCTCATAGACTACATCTAATGCGGGTTGACTGTACCTAATAGTTGTAATTAAGGCAACTACACGATTTATAGAAGGCATTAGTCTAAAAGCAGCCATAGCAAATAGTGCCATTGTAGCAACAATTTGTGTTGTATCTGTTCCTTGGAAAATAATAATAAGCATTGTAAGAAGAACAATAGAAACTAGTAAAGTCTCTATAAAAAGCCTAGGAACTAACTCTAACATTTTCATATAACGGCTATTTTCCACTTTGATAAGACTCTGCTTAGTGTATGCATTAATAAAGAAATCTTCTTTCCCAGAGACTTTTACTTCTTTACTGGCCCCTAGCCCTTGATTTACCCATTTTATGATTGCTCCACTTACTTTTTGTAGCTCTACTCCTAAATCACTGACCTTCTTTCGGAAAATCCGGAAAAATATAAGTACACTTCCTCCTAACAATATTGAAGCTGTAATCGTTGCAACTGGTGCTGTAATTAAGAGCAATATTAATATAAAAAGAATTACAAGCGCTTCAGTTAATAACTGAAATCCAGACAAGATAATTCCTTGAAATACTTTAGGCACTTCATCATTAACATTTCTAAGTAGATTTGAAGTATTTCGTTGTAAATGGAATGTATAAGGTTTAGTTAAATACTCCTTAAATAATTCTCTAGATAATTTTACTTGTTGATTTAATATGACTTTATACTGGACATAATGGAAAAACAATAAATATAGATTTTTCAAAATAAATATTAAAAGTAAAAATACTACTGAAAATATGACAAATCCTAATGTTGACTGAAATTTCAATAAGTCATACATATAAGATAAAATAGCTTGTTCTTGAATAATCTCTGGATTCGTAACAATCCCGACAAAAGGAACTATCAATCCAATTCCAATTGTTTCAAACAAAGCTGCGATAATCATCATGAAACATATGATTAATAATTTTTTCTTCTCATTTTTATTAAATAACATAAGTACTTTTTTAATATTATTCCACAAACTTCTCACACCTTATGTTTTATTCGTTTCATCCTAAAAAGTCCTTTTGACTTACTTTAATTAGCAAAAACTGACCGCTAATCGTCCATTTCTAGCATTAGAGGGCCAACCATTCTCTATGAATAGCTTTTATCATTTGATATAAATCTTTAAGGTTTGTGTAAGAATTGATTCAATACAGTCAGGAATGTAATCCTCAACGTTGTATATTGGTACGACAATAGTTAACAAAGGCATTCAAGATGTCCTCCTTTTAAACAGTTTTTCATATTACACTCTCGAAGTTTACAGTGCGTATTTCTATTTCATCATTGATTATTTTTAAGGATCCAGTAAGGTGTCGACGCAAGCTTTCATTATTTATTAACTCCTTTATGCCTTTATATAATTCCTCCTCATCTATACTTACTATTAATCCTGTTTGTCCAGGAATAATCTGTTCCCTTGCACCATTAACATCTGTTGTAATAATTGGTTTATTTAAACATTTGGCCTCCATTGTTGTTATGCAATAACCCTCATATCTTGAAGGTTGAACATATATATCACAATTTTTAATAAATGGGTATGGATTAGGGTTTGATCCTAGTAGTATAAAATGATCTATTAAATTATAATCCTTTATTTTTTTTCGTATTTTTCTCTTGAATTACCATCTCCAATACAATACCATTTCACCTTATATCCATCTTTAATTAATCTAGATAATGCTTTAATACCCAAGTCTTGCCCTTTTTCATCCGTTAGCCTACCAACTGTGACAATTCTAATTCCATCAAAACAGTCTTCAAAACCGTTACCTTCATTTGCTAGACTTTTTATATTTCTTGAAGATACTATATTTCTAAATACCTCCGTTTTTTCTTTATACTGGGTATTTTATTGATCAATTTATCTCTTGCTTCTTTTGATACAACAAAAATCTTATCAAATTTTTTATAAATTTTAGAAACAAAATTTTGATCAAATCCTATTTTTGTGATATCAAAATGTATCCACTGAATTTTCTTTTTGGCCTTTATTTTATTGACAACAAAATAGCTTATGAAGTCCATTGGACCTGCATAAGCAATTGCAATATTATATTCTTCTTTTAATCGATGATTATTTCTTAATAAGTATTTAAAGAACAAACTTCTATTTTTAGTTAATTTGGATAGTAAATGAACCATAGATAAATTAAACGCTTTTATTATTTTTCCTTTTTTGAGTAATGATAATGTTGTTATATGTGGTGGGTTATTTAATATGCTATTTATGTCCTTGTATCCTTCAACATATTTAACATGTACGTCATTGGGAATATAACTTAAAAATCCACCATACTCCTCTAACATTAAAATCGTTATTTCAAATTGTTCTCTTGGGATTTCAGCAATCATATTAAGTAAAGCTTTTTCAGTACCACCAATGTTCATGTTTATTAACATAAAAATAATTTTTTTTTTCATTTCATTAACTCGCTTTCTGCGGGTGCTATACCTTTTCTTTCGTATACTAAATGAATAGTTAAGCCTACAAAGTAACATATTATAATTAAAATTTGTTATAGAAAACTTTAATGCTTCATTTAATTTTAGTTTTGTAAATGAAGTATACTTTAAAGTTTCTAATAGATTCACCTCTTTTGGGACTAATTCTTCTAGTGTCCCCCATGCCCAAATAGCATAAGGTCTACAGAGTAACTTGAATAATCTAACATTGATAAAAGTGTTACTAAACTCTTTTCTGCTCCAGCGCAATCTAGTGAGTCTATTACGAATAATATACTTTTTTTCCTTGTATTCTATCTCCTAAATCAATAATTTAATAAATA
The DNA here is from genome assembly GCA_031761875.1 of Bacillaceae bacterium IKA-2. Classification (GTDB taxonomy): domain Bacteria; phylum Bacillota; class Bacilli; order Bacillales; family Anaerobacillaceae; genus Anaerobacillus. The sequence goes on from CP134492.1 coordinate 2,577,425, forward strand.
GCCAATCAGTTTGACTATACTTAAACTTCATTGCAATTTTTTATATAAATTTTCTAATTCTTCTAACTGGAGCCTTTGATATTAGATTTATAGGTGAAACTTCTAATACCTTTAAGTCAACTTTTGATATACTAAGTTCAATTTTATTCATATTTAATTTTTGTTTTAGTTCATTCTGAGATGATTATTTATTTTTTCTTTCACAATTGTAATCACCACACTAATTTGGGTTAATAAAATATTATTTAATATAAATTCTTTCTAATTTAATTGGTTCTGAAATTATTTTCACCATTCTTAATAATTTTCTTATACTAACATAAATTAAGTTTAAAATCGGGTGTAACACAAATAAATCCAACTGCCTTCTAAGCTGTGGATCTTTATCTGCTGCTTTTTTTAATTTCGGATAGTTTCCCTTAATATAATTTCGTATTTCCTCTCGATGCTTACCACTGCTATCTTTTTCTCTATTACGAAGTAAAATATTATAGTGAATTAAACTAGTCTTTAAAATCATCTTGTATGACTCATTCTCTAGATCGATATAGAACTTTTCTATAAATTTATGCCTTTCTTTCAATCCCTTGATAATATCGAGGTTTCTTGTCGTATAGTTCGAAACGATGCTATCTGCCCTTTGTAGATAATAAAACATTGGCTGATGTAGTAAGAGATACGTTTTTACCCGATGCATCACTTGATGGGCCCAAAATACATCTTCAAATAATACACCTTTTACAAAAGGAATATCTTTGATTAAATGAGTCTTATAGAGCTTACCCCACGCAAAATTTTTCACTCGCTCATTTATAACCAGCTCTGTCATAAGAGCCTTGTTATCTAAAATAGTCGGTGGTTCATCCTTCGCATAATACCTATTATCAAATACGAGGTGATCTTCATAGGCATAATAAAAAGCCGATTGGACAACATCGGCCTTAAATTCAATAATATTATTTACCATTTCTTCAATCATATTTCCAGCTAACCAATCATCACTGTCTACAAAAAGAGTAAATTTCCCTGTTACATATTGAATTCCATAATTTCTAGCATCCGATAACCCGCCATTTTCCTTATGCACTGATATTATCCGGTTATCCTTAGCAGCATATTTGTCAGCCATTCTTCCACAGTTATCTGGAGATCCATCGTCAACTAAAATAATTTCCAAATTTGTATATGTTTGATTAATAATGCTTTCAACACATCTTCCAAGATATTTTTCAACTTTATATATAGGAACAACAACGCTAACTTTTAATAACATATACCCTCCTTAAACTAACTCATATAACTTTTCTAATTCACTACTATTGCTGTAATTTGTATTTTTACAGTTATTGGCTAGATCTGTTCTTAGTTTAGAGTTTTTATACAGCATTTCTATACCATCTGCAATTCCCTCAATAGACAACTCACAAATATAACCATCAAACCCATCTTGTACCTGACTATTTGCGGTTGGATAATTCGTTATCAAAACTGGCTTTGAAAGAATTTGTGCTTCACCTACAGTAACAGCCTTGCCCTCATATCTAGATGGCTGAACGTATAAATCAGCTGCTTTTATGAATGGATATGGATTTGTTTTTTTACCTAAAAGAATAAAACTGGCTTCTAGTTTATTTTCAGCTATTAACTCTCTTATCAATTGTTCATCTCCACCATAACCAACTATATACCAAGCAATATCGCTAAAACCTCTATCCTTTAAAATTTTTAAAGCTTGAACTGCATGATCAATTCCTTTGGCATGAGAAAGTCTGGCTACAGTAATAATTTTAAATCGACTATCCTCTAGCATTGGATTTTCTATCTCTTCCTTAGCTAATGCTTTTACAATATCTGGTGCTGTAATATTTTCTATTGCTGTTACTTTTTCTTTTAACGAAGGATATTTATTAACAAAAGATTTTTTGCAATCCTCTGATACTGCAACTATGTGATTAAAATAATCCCACATTTTAATGTCGATACTTATGTCCGTATCTACTGTAGAGAAATCAGTATGAACCCAAGCGATCTTCGTTTTTGCCTTTACTTTATTAGCCACGAAATAGTGAGGCCATAAATAGCTGATCGCAACATCATACTCTGTTTCTAATTTTGGCAAAAATGGTAATGAGTACTTCCACATATATTGCATCTGCTTATAGCCATTTTCAGGAGATTTGCTTCTACTAGCTTTATACTTTGAAAATAGTCTAGCTAAGCCAATCGTAATTTCTCCATTTTTTATCGTTTCAGCTATTGGTAATCTAAATGTTTTATATGGTTTTAATTCTTTTAATAAATTCGGTTGTGTAGGAAGAAAATTCATAAAGTCTCCAGTATGACTATAAAGCATTAGATCAACTTGATAGTTTTTATAGTCGAAATTATCTAACAGACTTATAAGACTTCTTTCCACACCACCAACATCCATATCAAATGAGGAAATTAGTATTTTTTTCATATATCGCAACCCTACTTATAAATTTGGATAAGTTTTGAAATACCTAAAGATAACGAATATCCGTTTTTCTCAAATGCTTCAGATATTTTCGACTTATTTTCTTCTTTTTTTCTTGCAAGATCTACTATTTTACTAGCCCACATATCAGCTCCATCATCCAATGAAAGTCTTGTTAGTAAGCCTAGTTTTAAATCCGCTTCAGGCTGAATTGCCTCTGATACAATACAAGGCAAGCCACATGCTTGCGCTTCTAATAACACTAATCCTAAGCCTTCATATAATGATGGGAAAACAAAAATATCCATGCTTTGGAGCATGGTTGCGACATCATCTCTTATTCCTACAAATCTTATATAATCAGATATTTCTTCTTTTACTGCCAAGTTTTCAATTTGAAATTTCAAGTCTCCGTCTCCAACAAGTAGCAGTCTAAAACTCCTATCTTTTTTTACAATACTTTTGATAATTTCTATCATAAACTTGTGGTTTTTCGCTTCGATAAATCGACCGATATGACCGATAACGATACTATTGTTCAAATCTTCTCTAACCTTAAATCCTTCAACAACTTCCTTCTGTTCAAGAAAGAATTTTGAGTAATCTATTAAGTTAGGAAAGTATGTGTAGTCTTGTTTTTGTAAGCCTTTTTCTCCAAATAAATAATTTCCTGCTTCTTTACTACAGGCTAGTAAATCAGTTGAAAATGATCTAATTATTTTTCTCATCGAGTTAATATACATTTTTCTAAGAAGACTTTCACTATTATCTAATGTCGTATGTGCATGTGCGATCCTTACTTTCACACCAGCTAATTTCCCTGCTATATTTGCTATACCACAATGAAATAGCGTATGAGAATGAACGGCATCATAAGGCCCATACTTTTTTATTACTTTAACAATCTCGTAAATAGACTGCGTCTTATTTAACTTAATAATTCTTCCACCTAATTTTCTGATTTCATCATCATAATGAGCTTCTTCCTTGCTATAGGATATAAAATCAAATTGAACCTTACTCCGATCAATATTTCTAAATATATTCATTAACATCGTTTCTGTACCAGCTCTATTCATTGCTCCGACAACTTGCAATACCTTTATTTTCATTAGTTTCTCCTCATTCAAAAAGTAACGCCTACTAAAAGTTAATTTTTACCTTTGATTTTAACTTTATACAATTAATTACTCGATTCATTTCTTCCTCACTTAAATTAGTCCCAGATGGTAAACAAATACCTGTTTGAAACAACTGTTCAGAGACATTCTCATATTGACTATGAGAATAATAGGCAGAGTGTTCAAAAAGTGGTTGCATGTGCAGTGGCTTCCATACAGGTCGTGCCTCAATATTTTCTTCAGAAAAGCCTTTTAACAATGACTTTACTGAAAAACCTGCTTTTTTTTCATCAATTGTTAATGTCGTAAGCCATCGATTTGATTGTGTCTTTTCTAGCTCTGGCATAAAGGAAATCCCTGGTAGCTGAGCTAACTCATCATAGTACCTTTCATAGACTTTCCTTTTAGCACTCACTCTTTCTTCTAACATTTCTAATTGACCTCTTCCAATTCCAGCCAAAATATTACTAAGTCGATAATTGTAGCCCACAACGCTATGTTGATAGTGTTCAGCTTGATCCCTTGATTGAGCTGCTAGAAAACGGGCTTTCTGCATAGCTGCTGTATTATTTGATACGAGCATTCCACCACCTGATGTTGTAATTATTTTATTTCCATTAAATGAAAAAATCCCAAATTCACCAAACGTCCCACTAGGCTTCCCTTTGTAAGTAGAGCCAAGTGATTCAGCTGCATCTTCAATCATCGGTACTTCGTATTCATGACAGATCGAAACGATTTCATCCATTTTTGCCATTTGACCATATAGGTTAACAACGATTATAGCCTTAGGCATTTTCCCAGTTACGAATGCATCCTGCAATCCTTTTTTGAGAGCTACTGGAGACATATTCCACGTATCAGGTTCTGAATCGATGAAAACAGGTTCGGCTCCTTGATAGATGACCGGGTTAGCGCTAGCGACAAATGTAAAACTAGAACAAAATACATGATCTCGCTCTTTTACCCCTAATAAAATAAGAGCCATATGAATGGCTGCAGTACCTGAACTTAAGGCTACAGCTTCATTGACTCCTACATAATCTGCTAATTCTTTTTCAAAAGCATCTACATTTGGTCCCAGTGGTGCGATCCAATTTGTTTTAAACGCTTCTCTTACATATTTTTGTTCATTTCCACTCATATGAGGTGGAGATAAGAATATTCTTTTTTTTATGTTATCCTCAAACAAATTCAACCCTCCCTGTCACGATTACTTTAGCTGGTACTCCTACAGCCGTACAATTCGGTGGAAGATGATTAATAACAGTCGCTCCACCACCAATAACTGACCATTCACCAATTGTTAAATTAGGAATAATTGTTACACCGGCCCCGACATGAACACCGTCTGCAATATGAATCGAACCTGTCAGCGTAGCGTTGGGGGATATATGGACAAAATCTCCGATCCAATTATCATGTTCGACTACAGCATTTGTATTAATAATCGAATGATCACCAATTCTCGCATCAACGTTAATAACAGCACTTGCCATAATGACAGTTCCATGACCAATGATCGACCTTGAACTAATCACAGCTGATGGATGAATCAATGTAGCATAGCTTTTGTCTGAAAAATTTAACTGGTTAACAATTTTTTTGCGAATCAGATTATTTCCGATTGCGATAACAAATTGGATGTCCTTAAAAGAATTGATGATCTCATGAGCGAACGAAATTGGCCCATAATACGTTTGATTATTGATCGTTACATCTTCGTATTTATCGTCTAAGTAACCAACAATTTGATGTTCATTATTTGCGAATACAATATCCTCAACAACTTTACTATGCCCGCCTTGACCAATCATGACAATATTCATTTGTAACCCTCTCTTACTAGAAAATTGGAACCTCTAAATCTCTCCATCGTTGTATTCCCGGGTTGATTTATGCCTTCAGACTTTATTACTTTCGAGACCGTTAACAGTAAAATCTTCAAGTCTAGAAATAAAGTTTGATTATTAACATACCAAACATCTAACTCAAACTTTTCTTCCCAACTAATTGCATTTCGACCATTTACTTGAGCCCAGCCGGTAATACCTGGTTTGACATTGTGACGGCTAAGCTGTTGTTCGGAATACAGTGGCACATATTCCATTAATAATGGTCTCGGACCTATTAAACTAATATCTCCTTTTAGCACATTAATAAGCTGTGGTAATTCGTCTAAACTATATTTCCTCAAAAACTTTCCAAACGAGGTCAGTCTGACATGATCAGGTAAAAGCTGACCATCACTGTTGATTTCACCGGTCATTGTTCGGAACTTATAAAGAGAAAATGGCTTACTATATAGTCCTGGACGTTGCTGTTTAAAAAGAATTGGTGACCCTAATTTCGTTCTGACAAGGATTATAACAACAATAAAAATTGGCAATAAAATTAGTAATAAAGTAGCTGAAAACAATAAATCGTATATCCGCTTCAAATTGTCACCTCCGAATTTATATTGAGATACAACTTACTATATTTTTATTTTTTTGATTTATTCCTTTGAAGTGAGCGCAACTAACTTAAAAACTAAAAAAATTACTTCTATAAATAATATTTAAAGAAATAACATGCTCATAATAAAAGTAGATTAAATAACAGACTAGTAAAGCAAAATAGATTAATTTTTGATCCTTTTCTCTAAATAACTTAATTACCCAGGCAACCAATATTAGTTGGTATAACCCAAAGTAAATCGTAAACCTTGCAAAAATCCAATTTTGTGACGCGATTATCATAAATACAACATTTAGTAGTGAAAGATTGACAATGTAATCACTTTTTGGAAATAGTAATCTTAGTTTTTCTCGTCCAAGATAGGCAATGATAAGTGGCGCACCGTAGACAGCAATCCTAAATTTATTGGCTCCTTGTTCAGTAAAGTTTCGATAATTACCATACTGGCTTTCTCCAATTACAGTAAATAACAGTTCCGTGAACTGGTTATACCCAATAACTAAAATGACTGCTACTAATAGCAGGCTAATGGTTGTTTTTGTCCAAGCTTTACTTCTAACTAAAAAATAGATTGGAATAAAGACAAGTGCGCTCTGATGAAATGTTGATGCTACTATTACGACAAGAAAGAATTTCTTCCAACTGCCATCGAGTATATATTTCGTTGCTGCAAATATGATCGCTGCAGCTAGAAATTGCCTTATACCATTCATTGATACTAAAAATAACCCGCTGGTAATATAGACATATAGGCTAATTTCAAGTAATCTCGAGTATTTATACAACACAAGAACAATTAAAAGATTTGTAATTAATGCAGTTGTGAAAATAAGTAGTTGTGGATCAGTTGAAATCATTTTTAATAGCATTTGAAGCAATCCAAAGCCAAGATCTTTTTCACTTTTAATGTAATCCCATGTGAAATTAGTTATTTCATATGAATGTCTATAAAAGTATGTATCTCCAATATTAGTTCGTAGACCTGACACCATCACTAACGTCATTATTGTCCCAAATACTAATAGTTTATTAGGCTTTATAGGAAGCACTGTATTTGGTTTTTGTACATACGTTGCTGATAATCTAGATAAAAATGATAGCGTAAAAACAACGGCAAGATTATACCAAAGAATCGTCATTCAAATATCCCTTTCATAAAGTAAGCTTTTAACCTGGTTATAATAAGTTATTCAGTGTGAAAAATTTTCATTAACTTTCAATTACTTTGGTCTTAGTCCTAATATAAAAATATAAAAGAAAACCAAATGGTATTGCCAAAAAAGTTAATCGCTTACTTGGTGACTCATTTATAAAATTTCTATTTTTTATTAATAAGCTACTAGATACATAATGAACGGCTTGCCTAAATTTAAATGCTGAACTACCGAATGGCAGCTTCATTAACTCTTTTCGATAAAAGGCAAACCCTCTAGGGTTTTTTCGGTATTGTTTGAACATGTTCAGGGAAGAACCATCTGGTAAATACTCAACAATGCAGATAATTTCATTCATCAGAAGCATTTTATATGACTCGTCTATTTTAAAGTACTTATATGCTAAGCCTACATATTTTTCTGTTTCAAAAATTGGATAACGGAAATTCTTCGTCAGTTCAGTACGATACACTAGTTTTTTGTCTCCTGTAACACCGTGCTTACTATAGAGATCAAAAAGCGTTGATTTTATTTCGGTAGGTAGCTTTGAACCAATAATTTTTCCGTTTGTATATGAATCAAGTCCAATAATGCCACTGACTTTATCACTTCCATACTGTTTCCAAAATGATAATATCTTTTCTACAGCATCATCTGGCATGTAATCATCAGAATCGATACAGACATTTAATTCCGTATCAATTAATTCATACGCTCTGTTATGAGCACCATGCATTCCTTGATTTTCTTGCCATTGATAGTGTATTTCAATTTGATTTTCACTTATCCATGAGTCTACTATTTCTTTTGTATGATCACTGGACCCATCATCAATGATTAACCAAACAAAGTCTTTAGAGGATTGTTGCTTTAAACTTTTATAACACTGTTCAAGACAGTACGCTCTATTAAAAGTAGGTGTAAAAACCGTCAGCTTTTTCATTATTTCACCTCTATCAATGAATTTCATAACCAATAAACTAGCCAAATCAAGCTACTAAGTTGAAAACGGTTCATTTCAACTCCCTTGTTAATAATGTTTAATTTATACTAGCTGCAGTATTCTATTGGCACAAAATCTGCATTATGGAATTCATTCCTATAATGCCAAATAAAAATTTTGCGATCTTTGGGCAGTATTTTTAATGTCGTATCCTTTTTGTGATAAGGAAGTATTAGGAATTTCCCTATATAAATTATCTGTTGCAATTCTTTTTATTAAATGTAACCAGAGCGACTGATCCTGTAACGGCATAAAGCGTATTAAGTCTAAACCCAGATCAACTTCCTTTGTAATAACATCTGATATTACACAAGGTACTCCTGCTCCTTGCGCTTCAATTAATGTAACGGGAAGTCCTTCATGAAATGACGGAAATACAAAGCAATCAAAAGCTTGCAGTATTCGATTGATATCACTGCGAACGCCTAGCAACTTAACTTTTTTTTCAATCTTTAAATCTTTAATTTTCTTTTCGATTTGCGATCGAAGCGGTCCATCACCTACTAATAAGAGGGTTGCCTCTGGAATTTCAACACTTAACTTAGCAAATAGTTCTAATAGAAAAATATGGTTTTTTTGATGATTAAATCTTCCTACATGTCCGATGACAAACTGATCATGGCCTAACATTAATTCTCTTCTAATTTGTTTTCTTATTTCTGGTGAAAATTTATATTGATCGCTTTCGATTCCATTTTTCAATATCCTTGCATTCTCAGCTTCTTTACCAAACAACCATTTTGCTGCTGCGCTCGAGCAAGCAAATTGATGGGTTGCACTTGGTAAAATATTCGAACCTACATACCATTTATATAATCTTGCTGGCAGGCTACCTTCACTACTTGTATTATGACTATGTGCAATTCTTACTGGGACATTATTGTTTTTGGCGGCTCGTAAAACAAGACCGCTCATTTTGTCCATATGAGCATGGACAATTTTATAGTTGTTATTTGAAGAGAAAAATTTATTCAAAGCTTTAATATATCCAAAATGACCAATGTCTGTAATATAATCAATTCGATGAATGTTTCCACCTAGCTCGCGGATTTCCTCATCAAAGACCCCTTCTTTACACGTTAAAAAGTCAAATTGAACTATGCTCCGATCTATGTTTCGATACAAGTTCATAAGTAGAGTTTCTGCTCCGCCACGGTTCATATTTACAACAACATGCAATACTCTTAATGGACTCCCCACTAACTTCCCTCCACTTATCTATTATTTCCCGACATTATATATGGGCACGATGATACTCACTTTTGGTTTCATTTTGTTCCTCCAACATATATCGTCTGTAGATGGCACTGAGCTCTATATTGAGTTGTGGTAGCGAAAAGGTACTGACTAGATTGATACTTGCTGTTCCCATTTCTTTTCGAAGTTGATTAGATTGGTAGAGTCTTAGCAAAGATCTGGCAAATTGTCCGTAATCGTTTGCTGAGACAATATAGCCATTGACGTTTTCTTGAACTAATTCAATGTGGCCACGATTTTTACTCGCTACAATTGGTAAGCCACAGGCCATCGCTTCGATAATATTTACGGGAAGTCCTTCTCTAAAGCTTGATCCAACACCGATATCACACATCGGTACGAGCATTTCAATATCTTTACGATAGCCAAGAAAATTAACCATATCTTCCATGCCTAGTTCGCTTACTAATTTCCGGCATTTTTCTTGAAGCGCCCCTTCACCTGCTAATAATAGTTTCGCATTTGGCATATAATCTTTAATTAGCGCCAGTGAGCGAATCAGCAATTGCTGGTTTTTATTTTTATTAAATTCTGCTGCATAAAACAGTAAAAAGTCATCTGCTTGATAGCCAAATGACTTTTTTAGTTCTATTTTTTGGGTTTCACTGACTGCTGTAAAATAGTTCGTGTCAACCCCTACACCGTGGACATGCTCAATTAGATTTGCTTTAAAATCGCGATTCTTGGCTAGCTGATAATCCTCTTGGTTAATTGTGATGATACAATCTGTGGATCTTGCCAGCAGCTTTTCAATTGGATAATAGATTAGCCAGTTAAGACGCGGTGCTCCTTCACAAAAATGAAAGCCATGGGCTGTATAAATAACTTTTGTTCGCTGTTTTCTTGCTTGACGGGCAGCTAATCGCGCAAGTACTCCGCCTAAAGGTGTATGACAATGAATGATTTCGTACTGGTTCTCGTTAATAATTGATTTTAATAAATGGTATGCTTTTACGTTCTTGAGCTTAAAGGGCGATCTCTCAATTGGAATGTTAAACTTTTGATCGGTATATGGTAAGTCAAGCTCACCTTTGGCAGCAACATGAACTTCCCAGCCCTGCTCTTTAAACCATTTTAGATAAGGTATGTGAAAGGCTTGAAAATGATAATCAACAGTTGCACAAAATAATATTTTTTTAGGCACTTTACAGCCCCCATTCACCATCATTATGATTTTTTAATTAGTTGCTTTTCAACTAATTTCGATAAATACTCTAGCAAGTCATGTTTTAAATCATCTCGTTGTAAAGCAAACTCAATTGTTGTCTTGATAAATCCCATTTTTTCACCAACATCGTAACGGACCCCTTCAAAATCATAGGCGTATACTGCTTCATAATGATTTAATTTACTAATCGCATCGGTTAGTTGAATTTCTCCACCAGCTCCAGGTTGTTGCTGACTTAAGATCTCAAAGATTTTCGGAGTAAGAATGTAACGCCCTAAAATTGCCAGGTTAGAGGGTGCCTCTTCCAGCTTTGGTTTTTCGACAAGATTACTAACACTGTAAAGGCGTTCGGCTATTTTAGTCCCATCAACAATTCCATAACGAGACACTTCCTCGTCCAAAACATGCTGTACACCAATAATCGAAGCATTATAGCGTTCGTATTGTTCCATTAATTGTTGCAAGCATGGCTTTTCGGCTTTTACGATATCATCACCTAAAAGTACGGCAAACGGTTCATTTCCAATAAACTTACGAGCACACCAAATCGCATGGCCTAATCCTTTTGGTTCTTTCTGCCGAATATAATGAATATCAACAAGTTTTGAAGTTTTTTGTACTTCATCTAACAATTCCAGTTTTCCTTTTTCGAGCAAGTTTTGTTCTAATTCAAATGAATGATCAAAATGATCTTCGATAGCTCTTTTTCCTTTTCCAGTGACAATAATAATATCTTCAATTCCTGAATCAATCGCTTCTTCAATAATAAACTGAATCGTCGGTTTATCTACGATTGGTAACATCTCTTTAGGCATTGCTTTTGTCGCCGGAAGAAATCTTGTTCCTAACCCAGCTGCTGGAATAATCGCTTTTCTGACTTTCATGAGCTCACTCCTTTTATCTTGAAACAACCATTAGTTGTTTGATCGCGACTTTATTATTCGCTAGATTTAACAATGTTTCTCTAAGAGTTTCTTTATCTAAGTTATGATAACTAAGAATAATCGCTTCTATTTCGGCCATATACAATTTTGCTGGTTTTCCAATATAAATCTTTGGATACACTTGACGTTCTTGGATTTCATCTGCTTTTAGTAGTTCTTCAAATAGCTTTTCACCAGGGCGTATTCCCGTAAATTCAATTTCAATCTCTTCTACTGAATTTCCCGAGAGTTTAATTAGATTTTTCGCTAAATCAACAATTTTTACGGGATCACCCATATCGAGAATAAAGATTTCTCCGCCTCTAGCTAATACTCCAGCTTGAAGAACGAGTCTAGATGCTTCAGGGATCGTCATAAAATAGCGAACCATTTCCGGATGTGTGACAGTCACTGGTCCGCCTTTTTCAATTTGTTTTTTGAATAATGGGATGACACTGCCTCTACTTCCCAAAACATTACCGAAACGAACGACAACGAATTTAGTCTTACTTTTCTTATCCATATCTTGAATAACCATTTCTGCTAGTCGTTTTGTTGCCCCCATCACACTAGTTGGGTTAACTGCTTTATCAGTAGAAACCATCACGAACGTATTAACCTTATAGAAACTTGCCGCTTTTGCAGCGTTCATCGTTCCGACTAAATTATTTTTTACTGCTTCTTCCGGGTTTCTTTCCATTAATGGAACATGCTTATGTGCAGCTGCATGATAAACGACATCTGGACGGTATGTCTTCATCACGGTCATCATTTTACCTTCATCCTGTATATCAGCAATTTCAGTAATGAATTGTATTTCTGTATCACCGAATAATTCTTTTAGCTCCATTTCAATGGAATAAATACTATTTTCTCCGTGACCTACTAACACTAGCTGTTTAGGATGAAAGTTTGAGATTTGCCGAGCAACTTCAGAACCAATCGAGCCACCTGCTCCTGTTACTAAGACGACTTTGTTCGTTATATATTCTGATATTTTTTTGCTATCTAGTTGGACAAGTTCTCTGCCAAGAAGATCTTCCACTTGTACATCTCTGAATTGGTTAACAGATACCTTTCCAGTTACTAGATCTTCTAACATTGGCAGAATTTTTGTTTTTGCCTTTGTTTTCGCGCATGCTTGAAAGATACTATTTAATTCCTTTTTACTTAAAGAAGGAATGGCAATAATGATATTCTCAATCTTTAATTCTGCAACGATTTTTTCTATCTGACTAGAACCGCCAACAACTGGTATACCAAAGATATCCAATCGTTGTTTACTAATTTGATCATCAATAAAGGCAACAGGTAATAAATTTTGATCATTACTTTTTAACAACTGCCTTGCTACCATCGTTCCCGCTGCACCAGCACCAATGATCAGCGTCCTTATTTTATTCGCTGATTTATTGATAACCGAATCTCGGAATATTCTCCAAAAAAAGCGCGATCCACCAATTAACAGGATATGAAGCATCCAGGTTATCGCTAAAACTCTGAAAAAAGTCTCTTGGAGGATAAATTGCTGGACAAATGCTGCAGTTAAGATTGAGAACGTGACAACTTTAAAGATAATTAATAATTCCCCGATGCTAGCGTACTCCCAAGCTTTTTTGTATAGCTTTAAAATGATGGCAAATAAGTTGTGACTAACTAAAATAACGGTCGAGCTAATAACCATTGTTAAAGTCATCATATTCATATCTGCACTGACTAAAAAACGGCTAAAAAATATCGCCGTTAATACGATACATGAGTCAATAAGTATAAATAATGATAGTCTTTGTTTATAAGTCATGAATTCCATCCTCTCTGTAACCGATTAATTCAAAATAAACAAACTAAAAACAGCTTCTTAAAAATAATTTTATAAAAATTCTTAAGTATACGGTTTTAGAAAAACCACATACTTGAAAATTTTTATAAAAAAATTGTGGGCATTTAACCCTCCCTCACCCCATACTCTTGACGACGAACGTCTAAGGTTTTTTTCAACCCACAGCATGACCGAGTACCTCCATTAGTAATGGTAAGGAGATATCACCACATTTATGTCTTTTTAACGTACACGATAATTCTCAATAAAGAACAGTTAAGTAAAAAAAATATATTTTATGATTTTTCATTAACAATAACGCCAATTAATTTCACCTTAGCAAATTTCAGTACTTTCTTTGCCTCTATTGTTTTTTCAATTTTACTTTTGCCGTGCCTTAGAACCAAAACGACACTATCACATTGATTTGCTAAAATTTTTGTATCTGTAACTTCTAATACTGGCGGTGAATCTATTAGAATAACATCATACATTTGAAATAATGTCTGTAATAGTTCAGTAAATTCTTTTGATCCTAATAATTCTGCTGGATTATCCGGAACAGGTCCACTCGGTAAAATATCCAAATTTCTCATATATGTTTTTTTTATTGTTTCTTCTATTGAACTGCTACTTGTCAGTATTGATGAAAGCCCCACAGAGTTATTTAATCTAAAAATCGAATGAATTCTGGGATTTCGTAAATCCGCATCAATGACGAGTATCTTTTCTTTTTGCTGAGCCATTGACACAGCAAGATTTGCGACGGTTGTTGATTTCCCCTCATGCATTGATGGAGAAGTCATTAAGATTGACTTGTATTTTTGTTCTTTCATTGAAAATTGAATATTCGTCCGAATTGTTCGATATTCCTCGGTGATAATCGATTCTGGATTTGAATAAGTAATTAAATTTCTTTTCTGATTTTTATTAGTAGCAAAATTCTTAAGTTTTTTTAGTATCATATCTCACCTCGATATTCTAATTCAAACTGCTTTTGTTTTTTCTTATTTATATTTTTTTTGGTCATTTTAGACACTGTTCCTAAAACTGGTACCCCTACTAATTCTTCTATCTCCCGCAGTGAATTTACCGTATCATCCAAAGAGTGAAGTAAAAACACAAACCCTATCCCGATCATGAGTCCGATTATAAAAGTAATATAGATTATTCGATTATCTTTACTATTTATTGGGTTTTGGTTTACTTTAGCATCCGATAAATAACTTACATCATTAAAATCGACTATATTTCCAATTTCTGCTTTAAAAACACTAACAGTCGCATTAGCAATATCGGCTGCAATAACTGGATCCGTGTCAATTACAGTAATTCTTAAAACCTGGGAATTGTCTATACTATCAATACTTATTTGTCCTGCTAAACGCTCTGGTGATCTATTTAGCTCCAACTTCTGACCAACTTTTTCCATTATCACTGGATCTCTCATAATAACCATAAGCGTTTTCATATACTCTGCATTTGCACCGACGATAATTCGGCTAGAGGATTGATAAAGTAAATCCAACTGAGTATTATTTTGAAAATAACCCGCTCCGGTTGCAACCAAAGTAATAAAAATGATCATCCAGAAACGCTTTTTTAAAATCATAAATAGTTCTCTTAAATTAATATCCTTGGCCATATCTCTCTCCACCATTACATAAATTTTGTGTGACATTACAATTAAACTTTATTAAGAACAAAAAGACTATAGAGGAACCGTTCAACTTTTTAATTGATACTTTCATATAAATAGATAAAAAATAATTGTTCAATTCAGAAAATTACCTCTACTGGTAGTTTAGTTCTATATAACGAACAAGTCAATAGAAATAACTTATTTTTAAAATTAATTATTGTGGTGAACTTTTGTCGCTTGATTCTTTCAAATGATCCCTTTTCCCGACCATTTCTATTAACTCTTCTAAACTGATATTCTTTTGTTTCATTTGTTCCGTTAAATTAATTATTTGAATATCATTTGCTCTTTCGTCGCTACTCAATTGCTTTTGACTATAAAAAAAGTATGAAATATCAATATTAAAGTAGTTTGACAAGCTTTCTAAAACTTCAATTGCTGGCTTTCGATTACCACGTTCTATTTTCGATAAGTTACTATAGTTAAAATCGATTGCAGCTCCTAACTCTTTTAATGTCAATCCATGTTCAAGTCTTAAACTTCTAATTTTCTCACCGATACGCTTCAATATTTTCTCACTCCTGTGTATCTAAAATAACTACTTGTTCTCATTAAAGAACTACATAAAAATAATATATCATGTATAGTCAATTTGAACAATATAAAAATTTCCTTTTATTTTGATTTAAAGTTCTTTTTAAAGAACTATACTGAATAAAATTTAGATACTGAGATAATTACTATGTATCTTTTATCAAAGTACGTAAATAGTACGTTAAAAAGAACATGATTATTCGTCCCTATTTACAGAACAAAGTGAAAACTGTTATAATTCCCGTAAGTAAACTGGTTGAGAGAGGAAACGATAATAAATGATTGGTGAACGTGTTAAAAAATATCGATTACAAAGAGGATTATCTTTAACTGAACTAGCAGAAGTGGCCGGAGTAGCAAAATCGTATATTAGTTCAATAGAAAGAAACATCCAATCTAATCCCTCCATTCAATTTCTCGAGAAAATTTCTGCTGTACTAAATATAAATGTGGAAACATTGTTGAATGAAAATAAAGAACATGAAAATCTTGAGGAACTTGATGCAGCATGGATCAAATTAGTTAAGGAAGCTATGGATTCAGGTGTTAGTAAAGACCAATTTCGTGAATACTTAGAATTTAATAAGTGGCGAAAAAATAAAGATTGATCATCTAGTTTAAAAATCAAAAAAGGATGAATATCCCGCCTCTTTATAGTGAGGAGGAATATTCATCTTCTACTTCTACTGGAGTATTTAATATTTTTATTAGGTATATAAGTTCGACGTCAAATGCTTTGGCCATTTTTTCTAACACTGAAAGACTAGGATTTTTTTGTAATCCCCGTTCAATGTAACTAATATACGACTTAGAAACCCCGGAAATGTTGGCGAATTGGTCTAAAGACATTTTTTTTTGTTTTCTTAACTTTCGAATATTCACCCCATTCATTCATGCATCATCCCTTTTTATTTAATAGTTGATCGATTATTTTAAAGTTGATTCGCTAATAATTTCCTATGCGAGAGGTTTTCTGTCATTAAATTATCATCAGCCAACTCGACAGAGTGTCTTCGTTTTTTTTAAAACCATTAGCAATACGTTCTTTATAAAGTTCACTATACCGCATTTGTTCGTTATAGTAAACAGATGAAACTAATTTTTTTTCATTTTATTGATTTTACTTTCCTTAAATAAAGTATATTACGTAACAAAAAAAAATCGCTATGAACGCATTTGTTCAGATAGCCACTTTTTTTTATATTAATGAATCAATTTCATCATCCAGATTCTACGCCACTAGGTAGCTTGATGTCTCTAGTTTTTGGTGTTATGAAATTCATTCAAATGAGGAAATAGATTTAAAAGCCTTTTTTTACATCTACTTTATTATCAAGTGGCTTGTTTTCTTCGATATTTTTTAGCGTTTCTATAAAACAATCAACTCCTTCTTTAGCTGTTGTAACTGCTGACACATGCGGGGTAATCCTTACGTTTGGATGATCCCATAATTGGTTTTTCTCGGGAAGTGGCTCTTGGACAAATACATCGAGTATCGCAAATCTTAGACGGTTCTGATTTAATGCATGTACTAAAGCCACTTCATTTACTGAAGCCCCTCTTCCGACATTAATAAAACCTACATTTGATAATTGAATAAAGAAACTTTCATCAAATAAATTTTCTGTTTTCTCAGTTAAAGGTAAGGTATTAATGATGTAATTCATCTTACTTAATCGCGAGAAATGAGAATCAACTGGGATAACTTCTTTAAAAAAGTCTTTCCCTTTTCCACTCAATGATACTCCGTATACTTCAACCCCTAACGAAGAAAGAACTTCTGCTATTTTTTGACCAATCTCTCCGGTTCCATAGATCATCACTTTTTGTTCGGTTAGTAATCCTGGGGTAATTTGATGCCACTTTTTTTGTGTTTTTAATTCTTGGAAATGATCGTGAAGTTGGGTGTCTTTCAGTATATAACTAAGGCAATATTCTGCAATTCTTTGCCCAAAAGAACAAATCGTTCTTGTTAATAATACATCTTGATTCCAATCTTTCTTGAATAAAAACTTATCGACACCCGCACCAAGAGAGTGCACCCATTTTAGCTGACTTAAATCATAGCTAGATTTACTATTAAAAGAAACAAAAGCGTCAGCCCATACTAAGTCATCCTGGGTAACTTCTTCTTCAGAAAAATACCGAAAATTATTTTGTAACTTTTTACTTTCTATCATAGCTTGTATTTCTTTGTACATCGGGCTTGCAACTACTATGTTTTTTATCTTCATTTTTCTGACCTCTTCCTATTATCGATGAAAAGCTTGCTGGAAATAATATTCTTGCAAGAGAACTCGTTCTAGCAAGTAGAAACATTAGCGAAACAAAGGGAATCTCAACCCCACCTGAATGAAAAAATAAAAAGCAGTAAAATTCTACTGCTTTTTTCAACGTTATTTTCTTTGTTAATTCGATTGCGAATTTCTATTTTTCAATTGTGAAACCCTAACATGTAAACTGCTTTTCAAAGGTTTGATACAATTGATGATCCATTTTTCCAGAAATATTTGGTTGGAGGTCAAATTCAATGCCTAATTTAGTTTGGAAATCGTCGCGGTTTTCTTCATATAAAACGCCGGTAACCAGACTTTCATGTTGCCGAATTTTCGCGACCGCTTCTTCTCTTGTTTCTAAAGGTTTTTCCACAGTAGTTAAGTTTGTCTTATAAAAGTCATACGTATTGATTTTGTTAAACGTGACACATGGACTAAACACATTTACGTAACTAAACCCTTTGTGCTCGATGGCTCGGTTAAGAATGTCATTCATTTGTTTAATGTCTCCGGCAAACCCTTGGGCAACAAACGTAGCTCCATTTACAATCGCAGTTGAAATGGGATCCACTGGAAATTCTTTATTCCCCTGCTTTGAGTGTTTAGTGACAAAACCATGAGCGCTTTTTGGTGAGAGTTGACCCTTTGTTAACCCATAAATATTGTTGTCCATTACGATATAGGTAATGTCAATATTTCGCCTAGATGCATGAACAAAATGGCCTTGTCCAATTCCATACCCATCACCGTCACCGCCTGATGCAATGACTTTTAATTTTGGATTTCCCATTTTTACCCCTTGCGCCACAGGTAGGCTCCTGCCGTGAATCGAATGAAAACCATTGGTTCGAACGTATTCAGACACTTTTCCCGAACAACCAATACCCGAAACAATCGCAAACTCATGTGGTTCATAGCCCAAAGAAACGATCGACTTTTGAATCCCTGCCATTATACTAAAGTGGCCACACCCCGGACACCAGGTGGGTTGATCTCCTTTTAACTCTTTCATTGTCGCCATTACATCATCTCCCTTACTTTAGTTATGATAGTTTCTACGGTAAATGGATTTCCATCAAATTGGACCACTGATTGAGAGCGATTGTGAATTGGCATCCCTTGTTTTAAGACTTGCAACAGTTGCGCGTTAAAATTGTTTTCAACCGTAATAATCGTTTTGTTTTCAAAGATTTTTTCTAATTCTTTTATGGGAAGAGGATGGATCTGTTGAAGATGTAAGTGACCCACTTGTAATTGTGCCGCCGCTTCCTTAATTGCACCGTAAGTCGAACCCATTCCAACCAAGATAACCTCAGATTCTAGAGCGGGGTTGTGCTTGAACGGGACTTGAATTTGAGCATCAGTGATTTTTTCCAATCGTTTTTTCATCATTTTGATGCGATTGTCGACATCTTCACAAATGTAACCAAATTCATCATGTTCATTTGAACTCGTCGTATGGACCGCGTGCTTCATGCCTGGTTTAGGTCGAGGTGATATACCGTCTTCAGTTAAACGATAACGCTTGAAGTGGGTTTCTTCATAATCACTCGCTTCGTCATCGGTAAGTAACTTTCCTCGGTCGATTGAAACTCGATCCACATCAAAAGCAGGAACAGACATTTTATTCATCGACATCCCTAGGTCAAGTGCCACAATCACGGGACATTGATAGCGGTCTGCCAAATTAAAAGCTTCCGAAGCTAAATAAAACGCATCTTCGATGGTAGCTGGATACAAAACGATTCGGGGGATTTCCCCGTGAGTTCCGTGAATCATTTGTTGCAAATCGCTTTGTTCATGTTTAGTTGGGAGCCCTGTACTTGGTCCCCCTCGTTGTGAATTGACAATTACGATCGGGATTTCAGCCATCCCAGCCATCCCTATGGCTTCAGACTTCAAACTAAACCCAGGTCCAGAGGTACTTGTCATTGCTCTTACCCCGCTATAACTGGCGCCAATGGCGAAGCAGATGCCCGCTATTTCATCTTCTACTTGCATCACCACGCCACCTACTTTTGGCAATTCCTCCGCCAACCATTCCATGACTTCACTTGCAGGTGTAATCGGGTAGGCGCTTAAATACCGACACCCTGCCATGAAACTACCAAAAGCAGTGGCTTCATTTCCGGAAATAAAGAGCTGTGGTTTCATGGCTTTCTTTTTCAATTGCTCACCAAACGGCATCCGATAAGTTGACAGATATTGTTCGGCCAATTCATACCCGTATTGAACGGCTTTTATGTTTGTTTCGATGACCTTTTCACCTTTTTTTTCAAATAACTCTTCCATTAACTGTTCAAAATATGAGACCTCTAACCCCGCCAATGAACCACTAATTCCTAGTGAAATCATGTTTTTAGCCAAGGAGTTTCCTAATTTTACGGCAATACTTTTCAATGGAAAAACCGCTTTGATAAACCCTAACTCAGTTTCTGTAATCGAGATTTCTTCCCCTTCGGTGATCGCAATCGATCCTTTTTTCAATTGATGTTCGTGCATGTCAAACGTTTCTTGGTCCAAACACACTAGAATATCAATTTTTTCACCAGAATAATAAGAATGCTCTGCAGAAGCCCGTAATTTGTAATTCGTATGTCCCCCTTTAATTCGAGACATAAACTGTTTATAAGTGGACACTGAAGCCCCACTTTTCACAAGGACTTTAGCAAACAACTCGCCTGTTGAGTCAATTCCTTCTCCTTGTTGGCCGCCGACCAACCACTCAATGGTTTGTTTCATAAATAATCTCCTCCAATTTTCGGTTATTTTTATTAGTATTAATGTATTTTACCATTATCTTCGTTACCCTATCAATAAATAACAACTATTTAATTTTTTTAACGTAATAATAGTAGAAACGGTAAAGTAAAAAATACAAAAAAACTTATCGCTCTTTTTTTTACGGGTTCTGCTTTGAGTGAGAGAAATATCTTGCTAATTTTGACTTGCTCACCCAAAACAGAACCGGTAACTAACCACGTTAAATCGCCTGTTCTTGCGCAACGTATGATTGTTGCGCAAGAACAGGCGAAATTTAAATGACTGCTCTTCCGGACTCAGAATTCGTATTTCAAAAAATAAGGGTTACTTTAAAAAATCATTATTCGTTACATCTGTCACAAACATATGGCCAGGAGCATGAGTGATCACATAGGGAATTTTTGAATGAACCACTACAGATTGAGGAGTAACACCACACGCCCAAAAAACAGGCGTTTCACCATTTAAAACGTCGACATACTCACCATAATCAGGCTTTGTAATATCTTTGATTCCTATTTCTATCGGATTTCCTACATGAATTGGAGAACCATGCATATTAGGAAATCGAGCCGTAATATCAATTGCTTTTTGAACCAATTCATTTTTTATCGGTCTCATCGATACGACTATTGGACCTTTGAATGGGCCTGCTTGTTTTGACTCAATGTTTGTTGTATACATCGCGACATTTTTATTTTGCTCAATATGCCTTAATAGGATACCTTCTTTTAGCAATTGACTTTCAAATGTAAAGCTACAGCCAATTAAAAAAGAAACAAAATCATCTCTCCAAACTTCGCTAATATCCTTGAGCTTATTTGTTAATTTACCATTCTCATACAGATAATAGAGCGAGATATCACGTCGGATATCGGAACCAGGAGCAAGCGATGAAGCAATTTCCCCAGCCTCAAGCACATCAACAATCGGACAGGATTTTGGATTCCGAACTGCAAATAGTAGGAAATCAAAGGCATACTCTTTTGGTACAATTACTAAATTTGCCTGAACATAATTATTACATACACCGGAAGTATGTCCTTCAAATTCACCATTTCTTATTTTTTCTCTCAATTCCTTTGGGATCAATTTCTATTCCTCCTCGAAAAAAACATCATTTTATATTGGTGATTTCACTTTCAATTGTAGAGAGATAGCCAACATATTTTCGATTCTTCTAGGCTTAATCTGTATTTCTATATTCAATCTCTCATGATATATCTTGTCTGTATTTATTCTGTATTTGAAGCTGCTCTAAACCGTTTAATCGCCTGTTCTTGCGCAACGTATAATTGTTGCGCTTCCTCTATCGAAATTTGCTCAAAACGAATTTTCGTTCCGGGCATCTGTTGAGCAAGACGTGGCAGGTCCACAGTAATAATTGTTCCGATTCTCGCATACCCGCCGGACGTTTGGCGATCAGCGAGCAGAATAATTGGTTGCCCACTTGCCGGTACCTGAATCGTCCCAAAGGTAATTGCATCAGAAATGATATCTGCCTTTTTTTTATGTTCAATCACTGGACCAGATAATCTGCAACCCATACGATCAATTTCTCTTGTTATTTCAAACGACTCGCTAAAAAATGTCTTTAACCCGGCTTCGGTAAATGACTTTTCTTCCGGCCCCAGAACAACTCGAAAAGGCATAGTTTGCTCATAATTTAAAAGTAATTGTCGGGAAACTATGCGTCCACTAAGTTTTTCAAATGATCCTGTCATTTGACCACAATAGAGCACGTCGCCCTTTTCGAGTTCTCGACCGGCTATCCCACCCATTTTTGCTTTTAGATACGTCGCTTTACTACCTAAAACTTGCTCTCCTTCAAATCCACCCATAACAGCAATATAGGCTCGTACTCCTTGCTCAGGTTTTCCAAATGAAAGAATTTCTCCTTTCTTCACAAATAGAGATTTCCAAGGCTCAATTGGCTGGTTATCAATTGTCACTGATAAGTTTGCACCCGTTATCGCGATTACAGTGTCTTCGAGAACCTGTAACTTAGGTCCCATCATCGTAACTTCTAATGTTGCCGACGTCGGCTCATTACCAACGAGTAAGTTCCCAAGTCTGTGTGCAAACTGATCCATCGCTCCTGATACGACGATCCCGTATTGTTGATAACCATATCTGCCAATGTCTTGAACTGTTGTTAGCAGACCTGGTTTTACTACCTCGAATATAGCTTTTTTCATGTCTTAGCTCCAACCGCTTGAAGTTTAACTCCATGATTAATGAGCGCTTTTCGAAGCTGAACAACGAAAAGAAGTGCGCTTGGCTCATCGCCGTGAACACAGATCGTATCTGCCCGAAGTGGAATAATCGTGCCATCTATCGCTGTCGTTACTCCCTTTTTAACCATCATAACAACTCTTTCTACGGCAACATCAACGTCTGTAACCATCGCATCCGGTTCGGTTCTTGAAGTTAACAAGCCATTTGGTTGATACGTGCGATCAGCAAACACTTCGTTTGCAACAGTTAATCCAAGTTTTTCTCCGGCTAGAATAAGCTCGCCACCAGACAAGCCAAACAATAGTAACGTCGGGTCTGTATCGTAAACCGCTTCTGCAATAGCCGCGGCGATATCTTTTTTAACTGCAGCAAGATTAAATAAAGCTCCGTGAGGCTTGACGTGTTGCATTTTAACATCGTTAATTTTACAAAAACCTTGCAACGCACTTATTTGATAGACAACAAAATTATAAATGTCTCTTGGACTCGTATCAATGTTTCTTCTCCCAAAGCCAAAAAGATCATCAAATCCTGGATGTGCGCCAATACCAACATTTTTTTCTACCGCTAATTTAACTGTCTGAGCCATTACATTATGGTCACCTGCATGATAACCACAAGCAATGTTAGCAGAAGTGATCAAGTCTAGTACTTTTTCATCTTGTCCAATCTTAAAATGCCCAAAACTTTCTCCTAAATCGCTATTTAAATCAATTGTTAACATATTTCAACCTCCTATTCATCGATAAATTCAAACTGTAACTCGTAAGTTTTTTGTTCTACTAATTTTGTTATATCATCGTATTCTTGTTTTTGTATTGGTCGAAATTGCACATAATTACCTGCTTCAAATAACGATGGATTTTCTCGATTTGCATCATATAAAATTAGTGGCGTCCTCCCGATAATTTGCCAGCCACCAGGCGTGTTTAAAGAATAAATTCCAGTCTGCTCCCCAGCGATCCCAACAGAACCTGCTGGGACGAGTGTTCGCGGAACTGATAAACGCGGTGTGCTAATCGCTGTTGACATTCCACCCATGTATGGAAAACCTGGAGTAAAACCTAGCATGTAAATAAGATACTGACTAGAAGAGTGAATCTCAACCACTTCTGCAACGGTCAACTTGTTGTGTATTGCTACATGGTCAATATCTGGGCCTAATTCTCCACCGTAACATACTGGAATAAATACCCGCTTTGCTTTTGGTAAAACAGCCTCATCAAGCTTATTGACAAGTATCTGTAATTGAGCCACAAGTTCGTGATAAGTTGTTTCTAAAGGTTGGTAATACACAGTGACTGCGGTATAGCTAGGTGTCCACTCAATTACTCCTATAGGTGGATCCCCCTTTATCGACTCACAAAAGCCACGAATAGTACGATTAATTTGTTCTGATATTTTATCACCAAATCCGATCCTTATAGCCGAATCTCCAAGCGGAGAATATCTTTGTTTCGCCAATTACAATCACTCCTTATAGAGTCTGTTCAATTAGTAGAGGGCAATGATCCTTTAAAATAATTGCGGGATCATCTGGATTAAAGTACGTACACCTAAATAGGCAGTAAGAACAACAACAATTGCCCCGAAAGCCGTCAACCAAACTGGATGTTTGTAATCACCAACAATCGACACTTTATGTGCAGCAAGTAAAATTGAGCCTAAAGTTAATGGCAAAATTAAGCCGTTAAAGGCACCCGCTAAAATCAGTAACATAACCGGACGACCAATAATCATATAAATAATCGTTGAGAAAACAATAAAACCAATCACCCAGTAATTTCGATATTTTTCAATTGATTTATGAAAAGTTGTTAAAAATGAGACTGATGTATAAGCAGCCCCGATAACGGAGGTAATTCCAGCTGCCCAAAGAACGAGACCAAATAATCGCAAGCCTAATTCACCAGCAGCAGCTTGGAAGACAGACGCCGTTGGGTTATCTGCGGCTAAAGCTACACCGCCTGAAACTACCCCTAACACTGCTAAGAATAATAATACACGCATTACTGAAGCAACAATAATTCCACTGATCGCTGTATTTGTTATTTGCTTCAAATTAGCTTTACCCGTTATTCCAGCATCCAACAGGCGGTGACCACCTGCAAATGTAATATAACCCCCTACTGTACCACCAACAATCGTAATAATTGCTAAAATGTCGAGTTGAATAGGTGCAACAGTCCGTAGTACTGCCTCAGCATATGGTGGTTTACTTACGAACATAACATATGCTGTCAAAATAAGCATTAATGCTCCTAAATAGCCGACTATCTTATCCATTGCCACATTTGCTTGTTTAAATGAGAAAACAGTAATACCAATAGCGGCAGTCATAACCGCACCAACTTTTGGATCGAATCCTAAAAGTGCATTCACTCCTAAGCCACCACCGGCAATGTTGCCGATATTAAATGCTAGCCCACCTAGGACGATGAAAAAAGCAACAACATAGCCAAGTCCCGGTAATACAGCATTAGCGATATCTTGACCATATTTTTCTGAAACAGCGATAATACGCCATATATTAACTTGAGCCCCAATATCTAAAAAAATTGATACTAAAATAACAAATGCAAAACTTGCTAGCAACTGTTCAGTGAATACAGCAGTTTGTGTTAAAAAGCCAGGTCCTACTGCTGACGTCGCCATTAGGAATGCAGCACCTAACATTGCATTTAACCGCTCTTTAGCAGTCATACTCGTTTTTCTTAAATCTTCTTTCATTTTTATCATCCTTTCAACTATTATACTTAATAACTTGCAAAAAACATGCCAACTTTTAAATAAATTGTATTTTCAGTTAAATCAGATAATTAATCCTGCTGTGAAAGGATTTCCACAATGGATTGTTCAATTAGTTTGGAAACATAAATAACGGATAAATGTGCGAGTTCGCACGTTTATCCGTTATTTATGTTTATTATTGCTCATCTTATCCAAGCGTCGTTGCAATGAAAATCGGCTCAAACCTAGGAGTTCTGCACTTTTTGATATATTATGATCGGTTTGTTTTAATGCTTGTTTAATATAAATTTTCTCTATTTTTTCTATCTCATCTTTCATAGAAAAACCTTTCCAGAGAGGCAGTGGCTTATATTCTGAATCCCTTTCTAGATTGTCTGGTTCTATCAAAGATACTAATTTCACTCCTGACTCATACAATACAACGTAACGCTCGATAACATTTCGAAGCTCTCTGACATTCCCTGGCCAGTCGTATTGTAATAGACTTTGAATGTCCTCAGGATGGATAGGTGGTGGGGTTTTTCCTAGACGAGTAGAAAACTCTCGTAAGTAATGTTTGCTAATTAATTCAATATCTTCATTTCTCTCTTTTAACGGTGGTAATTGAAGTGGAATTACATATAACCGATAAAATAAATCTGAACGAAACAATCCCTGAGCGACGGCTTTTTGTAAAGAGCGATTAGTTGCTGCTACTATTCGTAAATTGGTCTTAGAATTTTGTAATCCGCCTATTCGTCGAAAGGAACCATCCTCTAAAAATCGCAAAAGTTTCACTTGAACATCTAATGGCATTTCCCCAATTTCGTCAAGAAACAGTGTTCCCCCATTTACAATCTCAACAATTCCTTTTTTTTGTTCTACCGCTCCTGTAAAAGATCCTTTCTCATGACCAAACAATTCACTTTCAATTAAATGGATCGGTAACGCTCCACAGTTTAATGCCATAAACGGCTTAGCTGCCCGATGACTTTCTTGATGGATGAGTCTGGCAATCACTTCTTTTCCAGTTCCTGTATCCCCTTGGATTAAAACAGTTGTATCTGTTGCTGCTGCTAATGCTACTTTTTTTATTATATTTTGCATTTGCTTTGATTTAGCAATAAACGTTTGTCCTTCAAGACGCTCAGACCAGTCAATATTAGCGTTTTCAAGGACATCGACTAGCCGTCCAACCTTCTCAAATGCCTTTTCAACTTGTTCAATAAGCTCTTGCAACTCAAAAGGTTTACTAATAAACTCACATGCTCCACCTTTAATTGCTTTCATTATTAATTCTGTGCTGTCGTAAGCCGTCATGATGATAACTTGGATATCAACCCATCGTTCTTTAATCTCATATAAAAAATCCATCCCGTTTCCATCTGGTAAGCGTACATCTAATAAAACAACATGGGGTAGAAATGTTTCAATTGATTTTCTACCTTCTTTCAATGTTTCTACCGCTTCTACTTCATAACTACAATCCTGTAAACCAGCTTTTAAGGAAAGACGAATCGCAAGCTCATCTTCAATTATTAATACTCGCTTTTTCACTTTGAACAATCCCTTCTAATGAAATTTTTACTGCAGTTCCATAGCCTACTTGACTCTCTACTTGAATTTCACCTTCATTTTGAAGAAGAAGTTGTTCAACGACTGCTAAGCCTAGTCCTGTCCCTTTTGTACTTGTAGTGAAAAACGGATAAAATATTTTTGCGAGATGTTCTTTTTCAATACCGACTCCGTTATCAATAATGCTAATCTCAACATTCTCTTCTATTTGTTTGACCGTAATATTAATTTGTCCCTGTCCTTCAATCGCTTTAATCCCGTTCAATAAAAGGTTTAAAAGAATTTGTTTTAAATGATCTTCATCAACATTAGCAAAAATCGAAGCGTTTGCCTCAATAATTATCTGGATATTTTTATCTTCGGTTGTTTTCTTTAACATTGTTACTGTTTCCAATATAACCTCAGCAACCTTAATCATTTTCCTGTTTGCTTTTTTTGGTCGAGCAAAATGGAGCATTTTTGATAACGAGTTGTTCAACCGATCAATCTCACCTACTAAAATGGAAAAAAGCTGATCATCTTCCTGTTCGAGATTTAATCTCTTTTTTAATACTTGTACGGTCGTCTTCATGCCTGTTAGCGGATTACGAATTTCATGGGTGATTTGTGCCGTTAACTCACCAAGAGCTGCAAATCTATTTAATACTTCCATCCTTTTTTCAATTTGAACTCTTTCTGTGACATTTTCTGCTGTACAAAGAACACCAATTACTTCATTTTCTTTCGAAATTAACGGCACTTGCCGAATTGAAAAAACTTTCTCTTTACCATGATTTTGAAACGTCCACTGAACCGGTTCTACTATCAATCCAGAAGTCTTTTTCAGCCACATTTCCATTTGTTGTTCAAGCTCCGGACTATTTTCACAGTGGTTTCTCCAACGTTCGTTTCGATAAATCGTCTGATCAGAAAATGTTTTAGTATACACTCCAATAAATGTACTAGTCAAAATTTCTTCTTGAAACGTTTTTAATCTCTCCAAATAAAGCTGTTTATTAGATAATGATTCGACCATTTCACCCAAATGATCGCCAAGTACTTGAATTTCATCTTCCCGGCCTTTAATGTACTCCGTTGGCAGGCTAGTATCCATGCCTAGTCCAATTTCACGACAATATTCTGCTAGTTTCCGAATCGGCTTAGATAAATGGTGAGAAAGGAGAACAATGCTTTGAACGGCTACGATAATAGCAATCATAACGACAATAATAGTATATTTCTGAATTTCTAGTAGTTCATCAGTCCAAAGTGTCACTGATAGCGGCAGCACAAATGCTGTACCATCCAAGGCCGCTTGTTCATACATCCAATCAGTACTAGTATATGTACTTGCTTGAATCTTCCAACCTGCTTCGGCTATTTCAAAATTACGGATAAGTTGTAGACTATCGTTAGTTTTCATTGCTTTAAGCTCACTTAAAGCATCGTCTGTACTCATTCCCATCATAATCAGTCGATCATATACAGAAATCATCTGCAATACCTCTTGCTCCCCTTTAAAGAGAATCTGATTTTTATACGAGGAAAAAGCAAACCAATATGAAACTATCCCAGTTACAATAATCGGGACTGTGACAACTAAAATAAACGATATCAGCATTTTTCTTTCAATTGAATGTTTAATTTTCATGTCTCAAATCTCCTCTTTGCCGAAACATAAAAAAGACTATTCCTGAAATTATTAGAGCCGGCACAACTGGCTGTATATAATACTGCCAATGAACAGGAATGAAAACAAGCCAGCTTAAATAACAAACTAACCCGATCACAATTGAATAAAAAGCTCCTTTTCGGGTTGCATTTTTAAAAAACAGACCACCAAAAAGTGGGAAGAAAAATGTCACAGCAATAATTCCCCAAATTTGTCCGCTAAAAGCAACAAGCTCCCTTAGTGGCTGTAAAGAAATAAGCAGTGATCCAAAAG
Organism: Bacillaceae bacterium IKA-2; assembly: GCA_031761875.1. Lineage (GTDB taxonomy): Bacteria > Bacillota > Bacilli > Bacillales > Anaerobacillaceae > Anaerobacillus. The sequence continues at coordinate 2,606,530 of CP134492.1, forward strand.
CAAAAATAATGACCGACCACTTATTAATGGAAAGACGCTTTTTATCTCCTAATTTTTTCTTTATCAATTGCTCATAAAAATCATAAACAAAACTACTACAAAGAATTAGCAACTGAGAATTAGCTGTTGATACACAAGCAGCTACAATACTCATTAAAATCCATCCTTTTAACGGTGAATCAAAGACTTCATGAATCAAGTAAGGAAGTAGCTCATCACCATGAACAAACATACGCCCCTCAAAAATAGCGATTGATCCAAAACCAATTATAATTATTGCTACATAAGCAAAGCCGAGGATAAGCGTACTTAACCCTACCATACGAATCGCGACTTTCGTTGATGACGCTGATAAAATCCGCACAGCATATTGTGGATTAGCAGCTAGTCCAAGTCCAAGCGAGAAAAACGCACTAATGAAAATAATAATTGTCCCAATTCCATCGGGAAATAAATCAAACCATTGCTCTACTTCCACTGTGGAATTAGTTGCGATAATTGATTCATGAATAGAAATAAATCCACCTGTTTTTTCAAGAACGTAATAAGCAGCCAGTGTTATACCAGAAATAATCAGCAGAAAATTAAAGACATCTGTACGTGCAACAGAAATTAAACCTCCATAAGTCGTATACAAAAGAAACATAAATACAAAGACAACTGCTACCGAATAAGGAATATCTAACATATACGAAACAACAATCCCAAAGCCACGAATTTGAATACCAATATAGAGCATGTAGCTTATAATTAGGATGATACTTGTCATTACTTGTAAACCTTTGCTATTATATCTTTTATGAAAAAACTCAGGAATCGTTAAAATTTGATAGGACCTTAATCTCTTAGCCATTAAAATTATAAAAACTGAACCGAGTAACCAACAAATCACTGTTGTAAAAATAATAGAGTAACCATTTTCATAAATAAGTGCTGGCATACCTAGCATGGAAGCAGCACTAAACCAAGTGGCTGAAAAAGTGCATACGCTTAAAAAAAGACCCAATGAGCGATTCGCAACATAATAATCACTGACAGTTTCCGAACGATTAATTCCTTCTTTGCCAAGATATAAAATCACGATTATATAAATGAAAAAGAACCCTAAATAGTAAAATGGTTCAAACACCGTCATCACTGCCCCCTTTTTTTATAAGGATTTCAGCACATATAAAGGGGGCAATTATAGATATTACCAATACAAAACTAGTAAAAATTATCGTTCCCCATGGCATAACGACACATCCTATTTTTATTTTCATTATAATCAATACTTTCAATTAATAAAAGGATTGTCAAAAAACAAAAAAATACTGCCAGTCAATTTGGCAGCATCGAAAGTTAAATTTTAAGCATCATTTATAGCCTTTGCATTTTCTTTAGATGTTCTGACTTCAATTTTTATTTGCCCCGGTGTTATATATGTTTTTAAGATAACTGGGAATGGATAGTCGTTTCTAAAACGTAAGTCGCTCGTACCCCAACTCACCATCGCATCCCTTCCTTCTGGCACATAAGAAATTGGTAGTGAATGTGGCCTCCGCTCAATTATTGTTAAACCAGAATAATCTGCTGCATTATATAACGTTGTAGATGTTTGACAAATTCCGCCACCTAGCGCTTCTACATAATCACCTTCTAGGATAACATTTGCTTCTTTATAGCCACGTGCTTCTGTTCGTTGACCTACTATAGAGTTGAAACTGAATGTGTCACCTGTTCCTAATATTAAGCCTTCAATACTCTCTGCTGATAAGCGAATGTTTTCACTTCTTCCAGCTACCTCTGCATTATATCTAGTTGAATATTCACCGATAACTACTTTATCTATATCTACTATTTCTTCTGCAGTAAAGCTAGGTTGTTTGATATAGATTGGTAACTCTACTTCAGTTCCATAAAACCCCAAGACGCTCAACACTTCAACAAGTTCTTTTTCACGCATGATAATTTCTGGTTTACCTTTTGTTGTTGATCGATCTGATAGTAGTTTTGGGTTTACCATTCTTTGGTCAATACCATCTTCGCCCCTAGCTAATTTTTTAGCTAATTCAACTAAGTTTTTTTTGTATGCTTCTTGACCTTCCCGGTAACCTAATTCATCAGGTATTAGTTCATAAACTATTTGGGCAGTATGAACATTTATTAGTTTGATGGGTTTTCTACTTGGTGTACTTTTAGTGACTGATTCTTCCATTTCTACTATTAAATTACTTGCCACTAATATTTGCTCTTCCTCTCTTATACTACTACATGAAACTAAAAATATAGTAATCAAAATAAGGATAACTAACTTACTCCACAATGCCATAAAATCAACCCTTATCTAGTAATTGATCTAAATAATTTGTGTCCTTTAAAAATATAGATATTTAGGATTCAATACCCATATTTTTCATATTACCATACTTTTTTAATAAGTATGTATAAAACTATTCTAATTGATCAAAGTTTGTTGCTGTCAAGGATTTACCTCCTTTTATATACATATGCTGCCTCAAAAAAACATATCCATGAACATGCCTAAAACAATCAGAGTGAAAAAAGCAAGCCGCCTGAGTTAGGCATTATTTTGATTTCAAAATCATTTACTTTCTTAATTCGCTACCTAACCAAACAAAAAAGCTGCAGTCATTAAACCGCAGCTTTTTTTGTTCCTAATTGATTACTCTTTATTTTTTAGTTATTCAAGGATTCGCCTAAATCATTGTTCTTTGTGAGATTTCCTTATCTCATCTAGAAGCATTTGTACCTGATGTCCAGATTCGAAAGTTGGCAAATCAGAATTCATCTGTTCATTTGTGATGGCTTCATAAACTTGCTCTAAAAAAGGATAAAAAGCTTGGTAATAACGTGCCGCAATTTCACTCATATCTTCTGGGGCATTAAGTTCAGCCTCTACTTCTACTTCTGCAACTGGTTCGCTACTGATTCCTACAAATACTTTTTTGTCTTCTGTCATAATTAGCGTTCCAGCAGTTCCATAAACCTCAAGTCGCCACCCTGGTGAGTGCTGGGCAACACTTATTAATCCAACTGTAAACGTTGTGCCACTAGTAAAAGAACCCGTCGCTTGAAATGAATCATCTGCAGTCCGAACTTCTTTTTCGCCATTCTCGTCAACGAATAAAGGAACGTGTGTCGCCAATTGACCTTTAACCGTATTTACTTTATCGTCCATCCACCATAATAAGGAATCAAACATATGCGAACCAATTGCACCAAGCATACCTCCCGCTTGATCTTCTTGGCTCAGCCAACCTCGTTTATTTGAAACGGCTCTTTCATAACCAGGAAAACTAGCTGTATAGTTCACATGCATAATTTTTCCTAGTTGACCGCTTGAAATGATTTCCTTTACTTTTTGTCTTGCAGGTAAAAACCGGAATTCAAAATTAATAAAAGCTAGTTTTTTTGCGTTATCCTTTGCTTTAATCATGCTTACTGCTTCATCAGTATTAGCTGCCATTGGTTTTTCACATAAAACATCACAGCCATGTTCAAAAGCTTTTAAAACCATATCATGATGCAACAATGGAGCAGAAACAATCGAAACTAAATCTAGCTTTTCTTTCTCAAGCATTTCTTGCCAATTATCATAAACATGGTCAAGTCCTGTTTCTTGTTTAATGTCCTCAATTTTACCTCTTGAAACACTTGAAATGGCAACCACTTCAAATCCTGGATGGCTTTTCATCAATGGCACATGAACTTTTGCACCAAAGCCTCCTCCAATAATACCTACTCTAATCTTTTTGTTCATGTAATTTTCCCCTTTTCATTATCTAAGCTTAACGGCTACCTAGGTAGGTGATTACTATCCCTTTATTTGTTCAAGACTTTGCTTAATATCGTCGCGGATATCTTCCCAAGCTTCTAATCCAACTGATAAGCGAATTAGTTGATCGGTAATTCCCATTGATAATCTCACATCCTCAGGAATTCCTGAATGCGTCATCGTTGCTGGGTGCTGAATTAATGTTTCTGCATCGCCTAGGCTAACGGCGATTTTAATCATTTCTAAGTTGTTGATAAAAGAGCGCATCTCTTGTTTTGTACCATTTAGTTCAAAAGAGAAAAGTCCACCGCCACGATTCATTTGTTTTTTCATAATCGCATACTGAGGATGATTGGGATCACCTGGATAATATACTGATTTAATCTGTGGCTGTTTTTTTATCCACTCGACAAGTTTTTCCGTATTATCACAGTGTCTGTCCATACGGATTGGCAACGTCTTTAAGCCTCGGAGTAGCAACCATGCATCAAAAGGTCCGAGAATTCCACCAATGTCTTTTTGTGTAGTCATCGCTATTTTACTAATTAATTCTTGGCTTGCAATTGCTAACCCTGCTACAACATCACCATGACCACAAATATATTTCGTCGCACTATGAACAACAACATCACAACCAAGTGTCAATGGTTGCTGTAAATATGGCGAGCAAAAAGTGTTATCAACGACAACAGGGATGTTATATTCCTTTGCGATCGCTACAACCATTTTAATATCTATCAATTTCATTGTTGGATTAATTGGTGTTTCAATGTAAATACACGTTGTCTGGGGTTTAATTAATTTCTTTATTTGTTCTTCATTTTCCATGAAACTAAAATCATGGCTAATCTGATACTTTTCTTCCATTAATTTTAATAAACCGTAAGTACAACCATATACACCTTGGGAAACGAGCACGTGATCATTTGCTTTCGTTAAAGAAAACAGTACTGCGGAAATTGCTGCCATTCCAGAGCCAAAGGCTAAACTGGCTTCACCTTCCTCAATTTCGGCTATTTTCTCCTGTAAGACAGATACAGTTGGATTACCTAATCTCGAATAAATGTAGCCACTCTCTTCACCTGCAAAAAAACGTTCCCCTTGCTCTGCTGTATCAAACGTAAAAGTAGATGTTTGATAAATTGGTGTTGATAAACTTCTTAAATGCTCTTTTGAATCATATCCAGCGTGAATGACCTTTGTTTCAAAATGTTTGTTTTTTGTCTCCATTTTTCTCATCCTCTTTTTCTCTTTGTTTTTTTCTCTTTTTTGTTTTCTTTTTTTTCTCTCTATTATTTATAACATATAAGTAATGAAAACGCTTTCTTTTTCCGTCGTTTATCGGACAAAATGAACAATCGCTCAATTTTCGAAAATCAAAATTAAAGATAAATAAATCATTTTATGCTACAATACACTAATTATCTAATGACAATGAGGTGGAATAAATGCCTAATCAATGGTTTATGTGGTTTATATTTTTATGGTCTGTACTTATCTTAGTATTAATGGCTATCGGTGGCTATTTTATGTTTCGAAAATTTTTAAAAAAGATGCCAAAAGCAGATGGAATGTCAATTTTGGATTGGCAAGACCATTTTCTTAAAGAAACAAAGCAGCTTTGGACTGATGAAGGAAAAGCTTTTTTAGAAGAATTAGTAGATCCTGTTCCACTTTTGTTTCGAGATATTGCGAGAGACAAAATTGCCGGAAAAATTGGTGAATTAGCGCTTGAGGAAAACGCCACGGAAATAACAAGTAATCTCATCATAAAAGGATATTGTTTAGCTACACCAAAGCGTGATCATAAGTTTTTAGTAAAAAAATTAACCGAAAAAAACATTGATAAATCTACTTACGCACAATATTTATGAATTCGAAAAACAATGGTTTAGCCGAATATTTAGCTGAACCATTGTTTTTGATTGTGAAAGCAAAATTACTTATATACTTGATTGAATGAAATTCATTCGATTACAATAACAAAAAAAATAACCAACTGGGTATTAGCCTATACCTAGTCAGTTGTTACGCATACGATAGTTTTATATTGAGCCTAAAGGGGGAACATTTATGACCCAATCTTCTAAAAACAATACAGTAGTTCCAGAATCAAAAACTCCAATAAAGTATTCTGAGAATAGGGAGTGTCATCCACAAGTTAGTCTTGGGAAAATTATTACAAAGGTGCCTGTTGTTCTTGCTGAGCTAACCCTACAAGTGAATATCGATGCAAAAACCACTTTTCCTGAACCAGTATTAGAAATTAAAGATATTAAAAAGAGGGTAAAATTAACACAATGTCGCTTATTATTGCCAACAAATAAATTATTTGTAAAAGGCGTTGTTCGTAAAAATATTCAATATGCTAGCCCTTGTAGAGATATAGCAGAAAGTACTTCAACGTCGGTAGCTTCAGATATGCATTCCTATACAGTAGAAATTCCCTTTGAATGTGTAACAGAGATTAAGAAGTACTTAACAAAGCCTGTTATGCCTAAAATTAATTCGCAGCAAGAATTCGATTTTGTTGTTGCAAAGTCGCTGTCTAATGGTTTACTAGAAAAGGATGAATACCTTTCTAGTGATCTTTCTCAATTCCATCAGGAAAGCACGCATTATTACAATGAATTACCATTTTGTGAATTATTATCTAGCCAAATTATAGAATGGGACGAAGCAATTGATCGAATGCCCCTCCCAAATACAGCTCCTCTTGACGAAGGATATTTTTCTACAGTGGAAGAAAAGATGGTGCTTGATTTAACTTTAAATGTACTCCAAAAACAGCAAATTCTCGTTACCTCAGCAACAAATAATGAGGATGATGATGGTGATTACAAGGAATGCGATTGAAATGTGTTTGTACCAGTAACTAAAAATATCCAGAAAAAATCAGAGAGGCTGACACTTTTAAGTCAGCTTCCTTTTAAGATATCCAACAAACATACATAGAAAAATTTTTCTTATAAGGAGGCGAATCACGAAATGAGCGCATCGAAAAAGACCTCAGATAAAATATTTGTGCCAAACAATCATAAAAAGAAGAAAACTAATCCCAATCATTTACCCTATGAAACAAATCTAAAACAGGCACCGATTCCAAAAATATTCCTTCCTCCAAAAACTACTCCTACGCGAATAAAATTTGGTTTAAATAGTAATAAAAATATTTCTAATCTAAAGGCCCAAGATGACGATACACTCATAGTAGAAACTAAAGAGGAAACAACCCAGCCTAAATTTGAAGAAAAAGTAATTGATGAGGTTAAGGACCAAATAGTGTCACCCATTGAACACGAAGCAAAAGCGGCTATTCCACTTCGTCTTAAACGGAGAAGATCACCAATTCGAACCGGTAAAAGTCGATCTATTCATGCTAGAAAAGTAAATCCAAATATGACGTCTCAAAGTAGTGAGTCGAATCAAAAGCAATGGCCAATCATAAAAGTGCCGATACTGCTTTCAAGAGTAAATATTGATTACAACATCGTTCATTCGGCGAACTTAATAGTACCGAATTCTAGTATCGTAAAAACTAATTGGTTTCTACACTCCTATGAAGGCCGAATACTCCTTCCTAGTAACACTTTGTTTCTTAAAGGGATTTTCATTTTAGATGTTGAATTTAACAGTCAAAATGGTCACAATACTATTCATAACAAAAAAATTCCGATACCATGGAAAAAAACGACAAAAGTTAACTGGATCAAAGAACCAAGTCTGTCATTAAGCAACGAAAAACAGTATATGTTCCAATCTTCACCTGATAAAGGGGAGATTAGCTTTCATCATCAATCAGAAAAAAATTATGTAGATCCGATTCAATATGAGCTGCGACGATTAAACTTCATTTGGCATGATGAGGTCAAACCTCAGGTAGACAGTTCACTACTATGTATCCTGGGAACTGCACAGTTATCATTTGATCTATTACAACGACAATTAATTGACCTGAACTTGTTTTAAAGTGAAAAATACCATCAGTAGAAAGTTACTAAACGAAAAAAAATGATAAGAAATACTGTTTGTACAATTAATTTAAAAATAATTTAGGGGTTCTCAGATGAGATCCCCTAAATTATTATACTATTAACGATTCATTCTGCCGAAAATTCGTTTAAGTCTATCTAGAGCAACTGGTTTTGCTGTTGTTTGAGTTGATGTCTCATTTTCAGCAACTGCGTTTGTGTCTCCACCATTTAAATCTGTAGAAACCTGTTGTTTTTGAGTCAATTTGACTAATAAAAGGACTTCCATTTTCTCAGTCACTTGATTAAATCTGCCCATATTATCAAAGTTATGATAAATATCCAAACTATTAACTGCGGAAGCCATTATTTTACACGTAATTGGCTCATTGTAAATTTCAAATGTTAATGAACCTGTCTCACAGCGGTCTGCTCCATGCCCGTCTTTAGCTATTTGTCTTCTCTCTAAGACAGAATTTTTATTACTAAATTCAAAACCAAGAGGATAAAACAATTCATTTTCAAGTTCCACCGATTGAATACAGCTAAACGGAACATCGACGCTATAATCACGCATAAAACCACTTGCACTTTCTACATATTGAATATTTTTATGAACAACACCTGTAATAAATAATTTTACTGTCCCCGTTGGATCCAATATTGATGGGACTGCTTTACATTGTCTCAATGAGATGTTCTTCCTCATCCATTTAATTTCTCTTGCTGATGTAGGCAAACTAATATTCGCTTCTACATCTGCTTGTAATAACACATCTACAAGAGGAACTGCAACATCTACAGCACTTGGTAGATTTGTATTAGCAAAATCAGCTGGATCAAATCCCTCAATAACCTGACAAAATACATCTTGTGTATCTGCCTGATCACCTGGCATTGGTTCCGGACACTTGCCAGTAAGACTAGTATTTCTTTGCATTAACCTTCACTCCTTTTTTTTTGTTAAATCAAAATCGTATTTAACTTGCTAAATCAAAATACGATTATTTGATTTCTCTTTACTTTATGATTGTAATTTTAAATTGCATAGACACGTCGACTTGGTCATAAGCACATTTTTACTATGACAGAAAAACCACCTAAGAAATACATTCCTTAGATGGTCTGATAATTCTATGCACTTTTTAGGTTAATTTTATATAGAAGCAACCTTATTAGGTAAAGAATTGTTTGTTTGTTTCTCTTTCTCCAACACTTTTTCAAGCTTTTTAAAACCAATAAACATCGAAATTCGCCATGGCAATATCATGCCGTAAGCAAGAATAAAGAACATTCCACTTAAGTGGATCGGATCAATGTAGAACCCTAAAATATATTTCGAAATCAACCGAGCGATTAATAATCCTACTAAAATAAATAGAAATGCTTTTGTTTGCTTTAAGTAAATTTGGTCGTTCTTGATTTCGAATTTTGAAGTTCTTGCTAAAAAAAACGAAAAAAACAATCCAATTGCTAGCGCCTCAAAAACTTGTGTAAAACTAATTTGCGCTGGTTCATATAAAAACATAAAAAAACCTGTAGACATAAATATTGGCGGTAAAATTATTTTTTTTACAGTCGCTGGATTTTTAGCTGCTCTCATTCGGATAAAAAAAGCCATGAAAGCCATAAATACAGCAACTCCTGTTGCTAAATATGTCATCACAAATTTACAGCCTCCCCTATTTAACACTGTAATAACAATTATAACACAGGTTAATTTGTATCTTTATTAAATTTTTCTTAATTAAATGCATTTCATACCACCAAAAACTAGCCACATAAAGCTACAAAGTTGAAAACTGTTCATTTCAACTCCCTAGTTGAAATGGTTTTAATTTAACTATATGTAGTATCCTAGTGGCGCAGAATCTGCATTATGAAATTCATTTAATTTCTTACAAAAAAAAACGCCTATCTCCGACTAAATCGTAAAGTGCCCGGTTTAGCGAAGTATTTGGCGTTAGTTTTGTTAAGCTATCTTTTAAACAACATCATAGCCAGCTTCCTCAATTTCATTTTTAAGGACGGCTTCGTCAACCTTTGTACGATCAAAAGAAACTGCAACGTTTTTTGCTTCTAGGTTCACTTCAGCACTAGCAACACCATCTAGTTTTGCTAACGCTCCTTCAACAGCCGACTTACAATGACCACAACTCATACCTTCTACTGAAATTGTAACTTCATTCATTTTCCAACACTCCCAATCAATAATTTTATTTAATTTTTACGCGTTTTAAGCGTAATGAATTACTAACAACAGAAACTGAGCTAAATGCCATCGCTGCGCCCGCAATCCACGGTGCAAGAAGGCCAGCGGCTGCAATAGGTATCCCGATCGAGTTATAAACAAAGGCCCAGAACAAGTTTTGCTTAATATTACGCATTGTTGCTCTGCTTAGTTTAATTGCTTCTGGAATCGATCGTAAGTCACCACGCATTAACGTTATATCAGAAGCCTCCATCGCGACATCTGTCCCAGTACCAATCGCCATTCCGATATCAGCAAGGGCAAGAGCCGGGGCGTCGTTAATCCCGTCACCAACCATAATAACTTTTTTCCCTGAATCTTTTAACTCTTTTATTTTGTCAGCCTTTTTATTTGGCAAAACTTCCGCAAAAACATGATCGATATTGACTTGCTTGGCAATCGCTTGAGCTGTCCTCTCATTATCACCAGTTAACATAATTACTGTATAACCCATCTTTTTTAACTGATCAACAGCTTCTTTAGAACTATCCTTTACTTGGTCAGCAACAGCAATGATACCTGCGGTTAGACCGGCAACACTAATTAACATCACTGTTTTACCATCTTCCTCAAAACGGGTCATTTCCTTTTCTAGCAGACTAAATTCGATATTATTTTCACGAAGAAGCTTTCGTGTCCCGATGAATACTTCTTTTCCATTTAGCTCAGCTTTAAGGCCATATCCAGGAAGTGCTTCAAACCGGCTTACTTCATCAAATTTTATCTCTTCGTTTTGAGCAGCTTTGACAATTGCTTGACCTAATGGATGCTCTGACCCCTTCTCGATCGAAGCTGTAAGCCTAAGCAACTCGTTACGCTCCCAACCGGCAACTGTCATAACATCTGTTAATTCGGGTTCACCTTTTGTAATTGTTCCCGTTTTATCTAAAACAATTGTATCTGTTTTATAGGCGCGCTCTAAGTGTTCGCCACCTTTATATAAAATTCCATTTTCAGCACCTCTGCCTGTTCCGACCATAATCGAAGTTGGTGTCGCAAGTCCCAATGCACAAGGACAAGCGATAACAAGAACGGCAGTAAAATTAATTAATGCGACTTGAAAACTGGCTCCTAAAAAGAAGTACCAAGTAACAAAAGAAATTATCGCAATCAATAAGGCTGTTGGCACAAAATACCCAGAAATAATATCTGCAAGACGTTGAATCGGCGCTTTCGAACCTTGCGCATCTTCAACCACTTTAATAATTTGAGCTAGTACTGTTTCTTTGCCTACTTTTGTGGCTTTCATTTTAAACGAACCATGCTTATTAATTGTTGCTCCAATAACTTCATCATCAATACTTTTATCAACCGGAATACTTTCGCCGGTTAGCATCGACTCATCAATAGTAGTATATCCTTCAACGATGATTCCATCGACTGGAATTTTTTCACCTGGTTTTACAACGACAATATCATTAATTGTAACGTCTTCAATCGCGATTTCTCTTTCTAGACCATCACGAATAACGACTGCTTTTTTGGCCTGTAAACCCATCATTTTTTTGATTGCTTCAGACGTACGTCCTTTTGCTCTAGCTTCTAATAATTTACCTAGTAATATTAAGGTAATGATAATCGCACTTGTTTCAAAAAACAGCATCACTTCACCTTGAAGAACTAACCATACTGAATAGAAATACGCTGCTGATGTTCCCATCGCGACAAGAACATCCATATTAGCACTGCCACCTCGAAGCGACTTATATGCACCTCGATAAAACTGCAAACCCGCATAGAATTGGACAGGAGTTGCAAGTGCCCATTGCAAGTAACCGTTCATAAACCAATGCGGTAGAATCATTTGATCTGGAGAAAAATGATCAATCATCATCACAAAAAGTGGTATTGAGAACACTAACGCAATGATAAACATCCGTTTTTGCTTAGCAATTTCTTTATTTTTTAAATCTTGCTTTTCTACTTTACTGTCTTTCAGTGGATTAGCTTTGAAACCAATTTTTTCAATACGTTTAATAATTTCTGTTTCTGAAACAAAGCCATCAAAATATTCGACAGTGCCCCGTTCAAGTGGTAAATTAACCGTCGCTAGTTGAACACCTTCTAATTTATTCAAAACCTTTTCAATTCGTGAAGAGCAAGCTGCACATGTCATTCCCTCAATAGCAAGGTCTATTTTTATTTTACTGACTCTGAATCCTATTTTTTCGATTTTCGCTTCGAGCTCATTTAAAGAGATCTTAGCAGGGTCAAATGAAATCGCCGCGTTCTCCATGGCTAGATTTACAGAAGCACTGACACTTTCCTGCTTATTCAAAACTTTTTCAATTCTAGAGGAGCAGGCTGCACAAGTCATGCCTTCGATTTTCAACTGAACGTTCTTCTCACCCATATCTCTATCACCCAGTTTGTTTATGATTTTGAGAATTGTTGAATTACTTTCATCAATTCTTCAATTGCTTCGTCACCTTCACCGTCGACAACTGCTTGACTAACACAACCTCTTGTATGGTCATCTAAAAGGGTATAGCCTACTTTTTTTAAAGCTGCACTAACAGCTGAGACTTGTACTAATACATCGACACAATAGCGATCATCTTCTATCATCCGTTGAACCCCTCGAACTTGACCCTCGATTCGTTTCAAACGATTGATAAGCTTATGTTTGTCTTCTTCACGCCTTTTTACAGCAGGACTTTTTTCAGAATGGAGGGGTATATTTAATATCTCATTATCCATTTGATCACCTCACCTCTTTAAATATACAATACCCCTGAAGAGTATTTTTGTCAACGAAAAAAGAGCTAGAGACGAGAAAAGCTAGGTACCCTAGCTAGACACGAAGTCGCTCATTTTTGTCATAGATTATTATTTATTTGTTAGAGACTCAATTTCCTTTGGATCTCCTTGCTGCAGTAAATACATTTTATAGTATAATCCAGCTTTTTCAATCAGTTCTTGATGTGTGCCACGTTCAACAATTTCTCCTTGATGCAAAACTATAATTTGATCAGCATCTTGAATTGTCGAGAGACGGTGGGCAATCGCTACCGTCGTTCTACCTAAGCGCATTTTTGATAATGCTTGTTGAATTTCACCTTCTGTTTCAGTGTCAACATTAGCCGTTGCTTCATCCAGAACAAGGATGCTCGGATTTATCGCAATTGTACGGGCAAAAGACAATAGTTGTCTTTGACCACTTGATAATGTCGAGCCACGTTCGCCAATACTCGCATCATACCCCCCTGGGAGATTTACTATAAAAGGGTGAGCATGAACAAATTTTGAGGCTGCAACGATCGCTTCTTCCGTTAATGAATGTTGATAAAATTTTATATTGTCCGCGATTGTTCCAACAAATAAAAATGGATCCTGAAGGACAAGTCCCATTTTTGTTCTCAATTCCTCGTTGGCATAACGATCAATCGGCACCCCATCAATAAGAATTTCTCCTTTTACTCCAGGGTAAAAGCGCATTAATAAGTTAATAATTGAACTTTTTCCACTACCAGTATGACCAACAAGAGCAACAGTCTCACCCTTTTTCGCTTTAAAGGAGATGTTTTTTAGGATCTCATTCTTACCGTCATACGAAAAAGATACGTTACGAAATTCAACTTCACCTTTTTCAATCTTTGGATACCCCTCACCTTTTTTAGTTGGCGCTATTTCTTGATGATCTAATAGTCGAAAAACACGACTTGCCGAGATTAACGCTTGTTGAAAAATGGATAAACGCATCATCATTTGATTTACTGGCTCAAAAAAACGGTCTAAATAATTGATGAAGGCGTATAAAACGCCGATCTCGACAGGACTGTTCAATGAAGTAATTCCAAAATAACTTAGTACAAGGATTAATGCCAAAACTGCGATAAAATCAACAGCTGGTCTTAGTAAAAGTCCATCTAACTTAATCCCCTTAAACCATGCTTTCTGATGCTCATCATTAATCGTCTCAAATTCATTACGTAGTCTTTTTTCTTGACGGAATATTTGAATAACCGTCATTCCTTGAATTGATTCATTTATTTTTGAATTAAGTTGACTTAATTTTTCACTCATCTGTGCATAATACTTTGAACTAAAAGATCGATAAACCTGCATTAACACTAAGAGTAATGGTAATATGAACAAACAAAACAGGGCAAGCTGTACATTTAAATAAAACATTGCAATAAAAACACCAATTAAAAAAAGGATATTTTGCACAAAGTTTGACAGCACAGTAACATACAAGTCTTTTATTGTTTCAGTATCGTTAGTAATTCTAGAAACAAGTCCGCCTGTTGGAAATTTATCGAAAAAAGCTAATCCTAAGTTCTCAACCTTGCTAAACACATCTATTCGTAATTGCTGAATAATTTGTAAGGCAATTTTTTGAAAAATAAATAATTGAAAATAATTGATAACAACACTCGCTAAATGGAGACCAACATATATTCCGCCCAACAACATGAGCGGTTCCACATCAAAAATTCGTGGTGTTAAATAATCATCAATAAATATTTTCACTAATATTGGCCCGAGGATTTGTGCTCCAGTTCCAAAAAGGAGAAGTAAAAAAGCAATAAAAAGCCAGCGAAGATGGGGCTTTGTATAACCTATTAATCTCTGAAAAACAACTTTTTGATTCATCGGCTCAAGCAAGAGAGATTCCTGTTTTTTGTTATCCATTATTTGAACCTCCTCGTTCTACCAATGATTCTAGCTTTTGTTTTTCATACATCTCTTTATACCAACCATCACACGCCATCAACTTGATATGGGTTCCACGTTGAATAATTTTGCCACGCTCAATGACTAAGATAAGGTTAGCGTGTTTAAGTGCACTTAGCCGATGCGAGGTAATCATCGTCGTTTTACCTTGACGAACTTTCCTTAATGAATCTAAAATCTCTTCTTCCGTTTTCGCATCAACAGCTGATAAACTATCATCTAGAATTAACACTTCGGGATCAGCAATAAGAGCTCTTGCAATCGAAATTCGCTGTTTTTGCCCTCCAGATAAAGTTACACCACGTTCACCAACCATCGTTTCATACCCCTCAGGAAAGCCACTAATATCGGCATGGATAGCAGCCATTTTAGCCGCTTCAACAATATCTGAGATTGTTGCATCAGGCTTAGCAAAAGAAATGTTGTCAGCAATTGTCGCGGAAAAAAGAAAACTATCTTGTGGCACATAACCGATTGATTTTCTTAGTTGATCTAGTCTATAGTCATTTATCGATCGATGAGAAAAAGAAATTTCACCATTTATTACGTCAAATTGTCTCATAAATAACTTCATTAGCGTTGTTTTCCCACTACCGGTTCGGCCAACTACACCCAATGTTTCTCCCTTATTTATCTTAAAAAAGATATCTTGTAAGGTAACTTCATCATCTGTATAAGAAAAGTTCTTAATTTTATATTCAATATCACCAAGCGGTTGTTCACTGACAGCTGACTCACTGTCTTTAATATCAACCTGGACACTAAGCAACGAAGCAACACGATCATAAGAAGCTCGTCCACGCTCAACAATATTAAATAACCACCCAAAAGCTAACATTGGCCAAATTAGTAAGCCTAAATAAATTGTAAAACTTGTTAACTGTCCAATTGTCAGTTCATCTGTGACAACATATCGTGCTCCAAAAGCAATTGCTAAGAAAAATGAGATCGAGATGATTAGTGAAATTGTTGGATCAAATAATGCATCTACTTTGGCAACTGAAATGTTTTTTTGGACAACATCCGCAGATTTTTTTCGAAACGCTTCAACATCATCAGCCTCATAACCAAACGTTTTAATTACCCGAATTCCTGACATACTTTCTTGAACTTTATCATTTAAACTTGAAAAAGCAGCTTGGGCATTTTTAAAGCGTTCATGAAGTAACGATCCAAAATAACTTGTCGCAAAAGCCAAAAAAGGCATTGGAATCAAAGCAATAAGTGTTAACTTCCAACTAATCGTAAAAGCCATAGTCAAGATAACTAGACCCCCCATAGTTAACGAATCAACAAGAATTAATACTCCAATACCTGCTGTTTGTTCAATCGCTCGAATATCATTAGTAGAATGAGCCATTAAATCGCCCGTTCGTCGTGAATGATAGAAATGAGGGGACATCCTCGTAAAATGTTCAAATAATTGATTTCTAAGTTTTCTAGCTAAGCGAATCGAAGCGCCAAATATCATTACCCGCCAAAAAAAGCGGAATATATAGATGGCAGCCGCAACTACTAGAAGTACTCCGCTCCACAGATATAAATCAGAAGTTGTCAATGTTCTTTTTTCAATATGATCGACAATCACACCGACTATATATGGAGGTATTAAAGACAAAAGCGAAACTATTATGAGTAAAGAAACGCCAATTATGTACTTCCTTTTTTCTTCTTTGAAAAACCAAAGTAAATCGATAAAAACTCTCATTTTTCTCTCCTTAAACTTTAATGTTCTAGTAAGTCAAACATAGTTTACCAAATTCACACCAAATAGAGTAATAAATTGCATCTATTTTAAGGCTGTGGAGCTAGAAAACAGAAAGAAAGAATGGCAATCAGCCATTCCAAATTCCCTATTCATTTTCATTTATAGCATCTTTAACACCATTTACCGCTTCGTCGATGTGAGTAAATTTTATCAGGCTGTACTGCTTATTATAACCGCTTGTTGCATGAGTGTACATTGGATCATAATAATGGGTTAACAAAAGTGAAAAGGCTTTATCGTATTGTTGATTCGAAAAAAAATCTTCAATTTCATTAGCTATATGGCCTTGGAAACGTTTCTTTATTCGTTGAAATGCCGCAACGAGTTCATCATGGTTTTGTTTTGGTTGATATGTCTCCAGCAAATGATCGATCCGCTGTGTAATTGGGTATTCCAATTCAATTCTAATTCCATTTTCTTTACCGATCATAAAATAATTGGGGATTGTAATGTTGCCTACCCGTTTGCTTTCCGACTCCATGATGTAGTAAGGAAAATCTTTATAGCGTTCCAACTCCTCTACAAGCAGAGCATCAAACTGCTTTTGAGATCGAGCTTTTAAACCGATTCCACCAAAGGCCGAGCCACGATGTCTTGCTAGACCTTCAAAGTCAAGAACTGGATAGCCTTCTTTCTTTAATATCTTCAAAATTTCCGTTTTTCTTGTACCTGTATTTCCAGAAACAATATAAACCCTTTTTTCAACTTTTGTATAATTATCAAGGTATTCGACAATTGATTCTCGATATGAGCGTATTCCACCCTCAAGCTGGTAGCAATGTATACCAACCATGTTTAACATTGAAACAACGCTACTACTTCGCATTCCGCCTCTAGCACACGTAACTACCAATTTCTTCTGAGGAAACTGTTTTTTTAATTTAAGTACCGTTTCATGGATCTGGGGTAGCTTATCACTGAGCGAAACTAGACCTTCTTTTATAGCTGCTTCTTTACTTTCTTGTGTATAAATTGTTCCTATTTTAGCGCGCTCATCATTATTAAATACCGCAACATTTACTGAATTAGGGAAGGAAAATTCTTCAAATTCCTTTGGTGACCGAACGTCAATCATTACATTCAAGTCAAAATCCAAGTTAGAAACAGATAGTTTTGGAATCGAAAATTCTTGTCCCATGTTAAAGCTCACCTTCTTATTTTTTTGTAATGCCTTAATCACTACACTAAATTTATTTTCATAATAAAGCAAGCAGTAGTAATATCAATATAAATGAAAAAACACCCCGAAAATGGAGTGCTTGTCCTCTATTATTTCGATTGTTGATTATTCATTGCTTTCATCATTTGGGTAATTTTCTTCTGCGATGGGTTCATTCCCATTTGCATCATCATTGTTCTTAACATTTTTTCATTAATAGGTGGGTTTTTCTTTAGATAATTCATCATTGTTTTGCGGGCAATAAAAAAGCCAATCGCAGCACCGGCTATTAATGATAGTATGCCGATTAAAAAATAAATCCACATTTTGTATCCTCCTTCTAGTTGTGCCGACGTTAGGCAGCAATTTACATCCAATTCATTATAACCTAATCAATAATTGAATTAAAGTTTTTTCTTTTAGAAAGTTAAATATAATTAACTTGTTTAACCGGATTTAACCAACCAAAATTTTTATTTTCATAATCAACTGCAAAAAAACCACTATTAATCTGCCGGAGAACCTCGAAGAAAGCAGTCTCACCTTGATAAGTTCCGCTAGCTGAAATCGATAGCATTGTTCCATGATCTTTCAAAACAACACTACTACTAAACGCTTTTTTATCTAAGTAATAATCTCCTTCTATCATATGAAATTCCTGACAAGTTTTAAATGATCGTTCTAGACTTTTTTTTATTTGTAACGAAGGAATTGTTCCACTTATATAATTAACTTGTTTACGAACAATTTCCCTTAACTGTTCAGTTGCTGTTTCTCTTTCAATAAACAACTGGAAAATCAATCGTTCTTTCCCAAAAAATCTGGTGGCAATTTCTGGCTTTAATAAATAGACATGATAATGCCTCATGTACTGATTCCCCCATTCAATCATTGATTTCTTCTAATTCCACTATAAAACATGTCTTTAGAAATGATTGTCAAAAACTGGAGCAATAATCCACTAATTTTGTCTAACAATGCAGATTCCAGAAAAGTATTTGAAGAATAATTCCTTATGGAAACAACCTCCACTTTATGAAGAAAAATGTGGAGGTTGTTTTTATTTATTTTGCAAATGAAGTCTTAAATTTGGCAACAACATTTTCGACAGTAAAGCCATACTCTTCGATAATCTTTTCGCCTGGAGCAGATGCACCGAACTTATCAATCGCAATTACTTCACCGTTATCACCACTATACTTATGCCAACCTAGCGATGACCCCATTTCAATTGCAACACGCGCCTTAATCTCTTTCGGAATGACAGATTGCTTATATTCTGGTGATTGCTTTTCAAAACGGTCCCAGCTTGGCATGCTTACTACTGAAACATAAGTACCATCTTTTTCAAGACGCTCCTGGGCCGCTACCGCTAACTCAACTTCAGAACCAGTAGCAAGTAAGATCCCATCATGTTTGCCATTAGCCGGCGAAATAACATAAGCACCTTTTTTTACACCTTCATAAGCTAGTTCTTTTGTCGCTTTTTGTGTCATCAAGTTTTGACGCGACAATACTAATATTGTCGGCTCATCAGTACTTTCTAAAGCTAACTTCCATGCCGCCACAGTTTCGTTACTATCAGCGGGTCTAATTACTGAAATTCCTGGCATAGCACGCAGCGAAGCGATTTGTTCAACCGGTTCGTGAGTAGGTCCATCTTCACCGACAGCAACGCTATCATGTGTAAATACAAAAGTAACAGGCAAACTCATTAACGCAGCTAAACGAATTGAAGCACGTAAGTAATCAGAGAATACAAAGAACGTTGCACCAAACGGTTTCACACCACCATGAAGGGCCATACCATTTAATGCGGCACCCATTGCAAACTCACGAACACCGAACCAAATATTCCTACCGCTATAATCATCTCTTGTAAAATCGCCTTCGCCTTTTAGCGTCGTTTTGTTAGAAGAAGCTAAATCTGCTGATCCACCGAACACTTGTCCTATATTTTTAGCTAATACATTTAATGCTTCACCTGAAGAAGAACGAGTCGCAACATTATCCTTGCCACCTTCATATACAGGTAAGTTTTGATCCCAACCTTCAGGAAGTTCTCCACTGATCGCTTGCTCTAGTTGTTTAGCTAGGTCTGGGTACTGTGATTGATATTGATCTAATAGCTCATTCCAAGCATTTTCTTTTGCATGACCAGCTTCTTTAACAGCGGAAAATACTGCTGAAACAGCTTCTGGAATATGGAACTCCTCTTCAAACGTCCATTGGTAGGCTTCTTTTGTAAGCTTTATCTCATCTTTCCCTAAAGGGGCACCATGAGAAGCCGACTTTCCTCCTTTATTAGGGGAGCCATAACCGATTGTCGTTTTCACTTCAATTAATGTAGGTCGCTCATCTTGTTTCGCTGAATCAATTGCATTATTAATTTCTTCAATGTCATTTCCATTTTCGACACGAATAACTTGCCACCCATATGCATTATAACGATCCTCAACACTTTCGCTAAATGATCGATTTAAGTCACCATCCAAAGAAATGTCATTTGAATCATAAAGTACGACTAATCGACCTAATTTAAGATGTCCGGCAAGTGATGCTGACTCTCCTGATACACCTTCCATTAAGTCTCCATCACCACAAATTGCATATGTATAATGATCAACGATTTGGAAATCTTTTTTATTATAAACGGCCGCTAAATGTCTTTCAGCCATTGCCATTCCTGTCGCCATTGCAAGACCTTGTCCAAGTGGTCCAGTCGTTGCGTCAACTCCAGCTGTATGACCAAACTCTGGATGACCAGGTGTTTTACTTCCCCACTGTCGAAAGCTTTGTAAATCCTCTAAAGATAAATCATATCCAGATAGGTGTAGTAAACTATATAGAAGCATTGAACCGTGTCCCGCCGATAATACAAACCGATCCCTGTTAAACCAACTTGGGTTACTAGGATTATGATTCATATATTTAGTAAAAAGACTGTACGCCATTGGGGCTGCCCCCATAGGCATTCCAGGGTGTCCTGAGTTCGCTTTCTCAATACTGTCAATCGATAAAGTACGTATCGTATTAACAGCTAATTCATCAACGTTAACTGTCATGTAGAAATCATCCTTTCCCATCTTATTTAACATTATATACGTTTTTTATCATATACTTTCTTTTGCTATTTAACAAGGATATCTCAAGTAAATAATCATAATTTGTCGAAAAAAAAAACAAGTTAAAGGCTCAAAAAATGGAGACATGAGCGACTGAGCACTTCATACCTCCTTATTTCAAGAACCTTTTTCAAATTGACTTTCCGATGCCTAATTTGTTTTTTTTCTAATTTTACTTGCTTTTAGTTTTTTCGGAGTTACGTCAGTACCTTCTTCATCAACAATCTTCACCGAATGAAGCTGGTTTTTAAATGAAGAACGAAACGTTTCGATATATTCTTGGCGAAGCTCCTGTTGCTCTTTCGATTCAGCTAACGTAAGTTCCGTAGTCTTTGACTTTTTTGAAAGTTCATTAATTCGACTAATCTTCTCTTTTGATAACATTGAATTACCCCCCACACCTTTTATACACTATCTAAAAATGTACAACAAATGATGTGTTTTATCAACTTTCTTTGCTAAGTTGTTGTTTTTGATAATCTTGATAGCGTCGATGAACCGTGGCTTTTGAAACGTCAAAACCAAATCCCCTTAAGGTTGCGGCAATCTCACGGAATGTTAAGTTCATTTCTTTAAGGTGGACAATCTCTGAAATGGGCACTTCTTTTTTAGAACGACCACCGCTGTTTTTGTTACCCAAATTTATCCGAGGATCATACCCTTCTGATATCGCCCTTTTCATTCCGCGTTTGATTTTTAAATTATGTAGCTTCCTTTGGTATTCCTCGACAACACTTACAATTGATAAAACCATTGTATCAGTCTCTGAAAGCTTTAAGTGGCCGTCATCATTAACGGTTTCAATTCGAACATTATATTTTAGTAATTGATGGACAAGAGCCATTTTTGTATTACCTCTTCCTAAGCGTGTCTCATCTTGTATTAATAAGATCGTCGCGTTTTGCTCCTTGAAATCTTCTAATAATTCAAAGATCCCTTCACGATCTATCTCAAATCCACTCACTTTCTCTTCAATCACTTTATAAATCGAGTAGTCATTTTTTTTGGCTAGCTCAATCAATTCTTCTCGTTGCCTTATTAATGAAGAATGTTGCGCTTCTTTGTTAGTACTTACTCGACAATAGATTATCGCTTTCTTCACTATTTACCACCTTTTTCATCTCTAGTGTAGGCACGACTAGTTTTTGCCCAGGATAAATTCGATCGTTCTGTATATCGTTATAATTTCTCAAATCCAATAAATAAGCATGAATCGACACGTCATCTGAATAATAGCTAGCAATTGCCCAAAGTGTATCTCCTTCAGCTACTTCAATTTCTATTAAACTATTATACTTAGGCTCAGCGGAAGTTTGGACAGACATAAACATTACCACAACTAAAATTATAAATAACAACAGATAACCTGAATCTTGATATGAAATATTTATAAGTTTCTTCATTTAACACACGTCACTTTCTATAAAAGGAATGTTTGTTCGTCTTTATATTATCAAGAACGAGTGTTCTTGTCAACTGTTTTTAGAACTTATGTTTGCATAACATAAAATGTTATTGTATAATTTATCTAATAAAAGAAAAAATGGGGTGCTTAATAATGACGAAAGTATCAAAACGACAAGAAGAGATCCTCCAGTATATAAAAGACGAAGTTCGTAAAAAAGGCTATCCACCATCCGTACGAGAAATTGGCGAGGCTGTGGGATTAGCCTCAAGCTCTACTGTTCATGGTCATTTATCACGTTTAGAAAAGAAAGGCTATATCCGCAGAGATCCAACGAAACCTCGTGCTATTGAAATATTACATGTAGATGGTCAACAGAGCTCATCAGCCCACACCGCAACATCTTACGCTCCTGTGATTGGTAAAGTAACAGCTGGACAGCCAATAACTGCTTACGAAAACATTGAGGATTACCTACCTCTTCCAGAAAAACTTGTCGGAGACGATAAAGTTTTTGTGCTTGTAATCCAAGGAGATAGTATGATCGAAGCTGGTATTTTCGATAAAGATATGGTTATTGTCAAACAACAACAAACGGCTAATAATGGCGAAATTGTTGTTGCGATGACCGATGATGATGAAGCAACAGTTAAACGCTTTTTTAAAGAAAAAGATTTCTTTAGACTGCAACCAGAAAACTCGACAATGGAACCGATTATTCTTCAAAACTGTACGATTCTTGGCAAAGTAATTGGTGTATTCCGAACGGTTCATTAAAACTTAAAAAATATCAGACAAAAACGCTAGGATAAAATTAATTATCCTAGCGTTTTTTTATTGTTTGCTAATCTGAGAGGTATTCCTAAAAGCTATTTTTTATTGAATGAATTTCATAATGCAGATTCTGCGCCACTAAGGCTTGATGTGGCTAATTTTTGGTATTATGAAATTCATTCTATTAAAAGATTTTAACAAAATACTTTTTCATATAAGGGTTAAATGCCCCTCCTCTAAGCGAAGATGGATACTTCTACAAGTGAATTAAGACTCAATCTGAAATGCCGATATTCTAGCAAAGCTAGGACGAGTTCTCTAGTTCATATTTGCTGGTTTCTCAATTGTTTCATACTTAAATCCTAGCCCATCTTCAACAATAACATGAAGTTCAACACTAGGAACATCCCTGTCAACTTCATTGTCAACTTCATCGGTAAGATTTAAGTAATCATGATAATAAATACTCTCACCATATGAATCAGAATGGAAATCTTGATTTTGTTTTAGTAAATTTAATTCTTTGAGTAGCACACCATCTAAATATAGAAAAGCCTTTGCACTTTTTATTTTAAGATCGTTTTTATTTTTCGCAATCATAAATTCATGTTCTAAGTGATTATTAATATCTATATTCACATTAACATCGCCATGACCATCATAATGTACGTCAGCGTAGACAATAATCCGGGAGTCTAACTGCTCTTTAAAGCGCAAATCTAGCAAATCCTCACTTCTCTTACCAGCTTCTGACGTTGCAATTACTTGTGTTACATAATTCCCTTGCAATGGGAATGTGTGATCTAATCTGTAATTTAGGCCACTATTACTACTAACTTCTAATTCGGTCCATTCCTGAACACTTTCTTCACGATATAAGAAAGATATTTGCTCTTGATGAAGTTGATCACGCATACTCCATTCTAGAGTTACATCTATTGAATTTTCTTCGATATTGACATCAGTAATTTGATAACCTTTTTCTGGTACCCATAATTGCTCTTTTAATAATTCATTCATGTTCGCATCCACTTGTTGAGATATATTTTCAACAGAATAGTTTACATTTTGAACATCGCTTTGCAGATTACTTAACATCCGCATTGTTCCTTCTAAGTTACTTATTTTATTGTAACTTAATATATTATAAATAATTAGCACTCCAATTCCAATTGTTAAAATCACTTCTCGTTTTGACAGTTTTATCGCTCCTTTTTTTCAAGTTTAACAAAGTTAAATAAAGACTTACTTCACCTAAATTAGTTAAGTCAAAGAAAATAAATTTCATAATGCCAATTAACTAGCGCCAACAATTTACATTTAGTTATTCAGTATATTACTAACCCCACATTCAATTCGAACAAATTTCAAATTGCTATCTTATGCGGAAAATCTGCTTGATATTTTGGGCGGTAAAAGAAACTTACTGCAATTGTCATGATCGGCCCAAGCCATAAAAATGAGGCATATAGAGCATAATCTAATGTAGGCACACCGATTGCTGCGGCTGATAAGATCGCCAACATATTCCACGGAACTAATCCTGATGTGACTAGTGCCGAATCACATACGACTCTGCCAAGGTCTTCTTTTTGATAGCCAGCGTCGACCCAAGTGTCTTTTAAAGATCGCCCTGTCAGCATAACTGGAAAGGCTTGATTGCCACCGACAATCGCAAAGATTGTTCCAATTACTACTGTGCGGGCTGTGTAGCTTGTAAGTGAAGATGCTTTTTCAAACATTTTTTTCATAAACACTTTGAACAATTGGGTCTTATCTAGAATACCGTTCATGATACTCGCTAAAGTAATAAAAATGAACATTTGCCACATCGTAAAAATACCGCCACCTCTTAGGATCTCTTCTAGTCCGGAGCTTGAATGATGATATCCAAAAGCTAAGTTTTGCAAAATATCTACTACTGGCAGGTTTTGAAAAAATGCAGCTATCACTATTGCTGTTATTACCCCTAATCCTAATGAGAATATTGTCCGAACTTTTAAAAGAATACTCCCAAATAAGACGACAATTGGTAATAAAGTAATGATTGAAATTTGAAAATGCTCTTGTAATAAATTCGTAACTACCACATTCCCAATTAGACCTTGTGGTTCAATAAAAAATCCAATAAAGAAATAAAATAAGGCGGTAAAAAAGATCATCAAAAGTGTCGTTGGGATCATCTTTCTAAACATTTTTTTTGGATCTACTTCAACAGAATTAGCTGCTAAGTGAAATGCCGATGACAACGGTGAAGAACGGTCGCCAACGAAAGCACCAGAAACAAGTGCTCCAGCCACAAGAGCGATCGGAACTTGTACCGTTATCGCAACTCCAATAATGATAATTCCAAGTGAACCTAGCGTTCCAATCGCTGTTCCAAAGACGAAAGATGTTAGAGCTGCAATAAAAAATGCAAATAATAAAATCCAATTCGGTTCTATCCAATTAACTATATAAAAAATCATTGTTGGAACGGTACCACTCATAATCCATGCCGGGATAAGAAGCGTGATTAACCCTAATATAAAGATAACGGGCTTAATTCTCTTTATCCCATCAAGACTTGCAAAAGTAATCTCTTTAACAGTAAATCCTTTTCGTAAAACTAGTAAGATAACTAATGATAAAGCGACTGCAAATCCAACCACTAAAGGGAACTTAAAAATAGCAGCCAGTCCAAGGCTTGTGATGATAAATAAAAATGTTAAAATTGCGTCCTTCAACAAAAGTCCCCCTAGTAAATATATTACTAACTCATTTTATACTTAAGTTAAAAAGTCAGCAATATAAACGATGCCAAAAAAAAGAACCAAACTATGATGTATAGTTCGTACTTCAAAACTACTTATTTGATCAAAATCATTGTTATCGAAAGTTGAATCAAGATAACCAACGCCAACTTGCCCCGCAGATTAATCATAATTTTTTCTTAGCTGCAACTTCAGCGGATTCATTTGAAATTTTTTGGAAAATGTATTTTGAATTGAGTTCCTTCGTTTAGATGGCTCGTTACAACTAACTTTCCGTTCATCATTTCAATAATTTGGATAGCTGCCATCATTCCCAAACCTGTTCCTTCTAGACCCTTCGAAGTATAGTAAGGCTCACCTAATCGATAAAGTTGTTCTTCTGTCATCCCTTTTCCGGTATCCGTAATCGCGATCATTATTTCACTATTCATTTCTTTTGTTTCTATGAAAAGACTTCCACCACTTGGCATTGCCTCTATACAATTTTTTGTAATATTCAAGAGCGCTTGTTGTAAAAGTTGCGGTTCTCCTTTTATATAACATCGATCAATTCTAGTATTTATTTCAACACAGTTCATATTAGCCATTGGGGTAATAATATTAATGGCCTGTTGCAATTCTTGTTTTAGGTCTATATTCACAGTGGTTTCAGGATTAGGCTTGGCAAACGTTAAATAATTTCCAATGATATCATTTGCTCTATTTATTTCTTCAAGAGAATAGTTAATAAACTCTTTTCTTTTGTTTTCTGAAATATCATTTTGAGCTAACAGTTGCAAAAATCCTTTAACGACTGTTAGCGGATTTCGTACCTCATGGGAGATACTCGACGCAAGCTGACTTATTATTTCTAATTTTTCTACTTTAAGTATTCTTCTCTTAATAAAAGATATTTCTCGTGATTGTTCTGTAAAGTAAATCAGTAAAAAAGTACTAGCTACATATAGTGTCGAAAAAGCAGTCGCAAAATAAAGACTTACAGATTGATTGAATATAAAAGCAAAAACAAATAAAACTATTATACTTATGAATAGTGAAAGATTACAGCCAATAATAATTTTTTTCTTTTTCGTTGTCTTATTGAAAGTATTATGCAGAATAAACAAACAAATTAAAGTTATTATACCAATGATAACCGCTATATTGAAACCTATTCCGAACCCACCTAAAAAATAATGAAAGGCTAAGGTACCCCCAATTATAATAACACTCGCTCGTTTACCCAGATATAATCCACCTACAATAAACGGAACGGCCCGTAAATCCATTTTAATTCCCTCACTAATTTCAAAAGAAAAAGCTATGCAACTTATCGCCGCCAATAATGTAGCAATTAACATGATAAAATATTTATATTTTTCAGAGAATACCTTTAGCTCGGTTTCTATTAAATAAGGAATAAATAGTAGTAAAACTATCAAAAATAGCAGATTCAATAATAATGTATCCAGATAAATAGGCATCTTTTATTTCTCCAATCATGTCGATTAAGGCACTAGGACTAACACTATCATATCCTATAATTTATCTAGATAATAGTTTTTTTGGGGATTATTGGTAAAGTAAGCTTGTAACTTTGGATAAATTACTAGTAAAAACCTTCGTCAAAATGACATTCAGACTTTTTTAAATGCCCTTCTCTCAGCGTACTCAAGGCATTTCGAACAAACATCAACTTTTTCACCTTTCACCTCATACTGAGTAAAATAACCTTGTCTGCTTCTACAAATAAAACAATGACTTTTAGTAAAGAGTGATTTTATGTATTTAATCAATTTTCACACTCCTTCGGCTTGTAATTTTGATCGTGGTAATTTTCCACTTATAACTTGCTACTTATCTACTTTGACCTAAAATAAAACCCTCAACACCGCAGTGTCAAGGGTTTTTATTATTAGTAGTTCGTCATGTATTGCTCGCGCTCCCAAGGGTGAACTTGTGTGCGGAACATATCCCATTCGATCTCTTTTGATTCAACGAAATGTTCTAGAGTATGCTCGCCAAGTGCTTTTGAAATAACTTCATCAGCCACTAATTTATTAAGGGCGTCATGTAATGTTGCTGGAAGGTCATTAATTCCTGCTTCAATACGCTCTTCTTTGTTCATGACATAAATGTTACGGTCTGTTGCTGGAGGTGGTGTAAGCTTATTCTTAATTCCATCTAATCCTGCAGCAAGCATAACAGCAATAGCTAAATATGGGTTTGCAGCTGGGTCTGGACTACGTACTTCCACACGTGTACTCAAGCCACGTGATGCCGGAATTCGAATAAGCGGGCTACGGTTACGCATTGACCATGCAACATAACACGGTGCTTCGTATCCGGGTACTAGACGCTTATAAGAGTTGACAATCGGATTTGTAATAGCTGTAAATGCCTCGGCATGCTTAAGAATTCCTGCTAGAAATTGCATTGCCGTTTCACTTAAACCAGTTTCAGTTGATTTATCTTCAAATAAATTTTGATTACCCTTAAATAGAGACATGTTACAGTGCATTCCAGAACCGTTGACACCAAATAGTGGTTTAGGCATAAAGGTTGCATGTAATCCATGTTTCCTAGCGATCGTTTTTACAACTAGCTTAAAAGTTTGGATGTTATCACAAGTTGTTACAGCGTCAGCGTATTTAAAGTCAATTTCATGCTGTCCTGGCGCAACCTCGTGATGAGAAGCTTCAATTTCAAAGCCCATATCCTCAAGTTCTAGAACGATATCACGGCGGCAGTTTTCTCCTAAGTCTGTTGGTGCTAGGTCAAAATAACCACCTTTATCGTTAAGCTCTAAAGTCGGCTCGCCATTTGAATCTACTTTGAATAAGAAAAATTCAGGCTCCGGGCCAATATTAAATGATGTAAAACCCATGTCTTTAGCCTCAGATAATACTCGCTTTAGTACACCACGAGGATCACCGTCAAAAGGTGCACCAGTAGCATCATAGATGTCACAAATCAAACGGGCAACCTTTCCTTTTTCACTTGTCCAAGGGAATACTACCCAAGTATTTATATCTGGATATAAATACATATCAGACTCTTCAATTCGTACAAAACCTTCGATCGATGAACCGTCGAACATCATTAAATTGTTTAGTGCCTTTGTTAGTTGGCCTACTGGAATTTCAACATTTTTAATACTTCCTAATAAATCAGTAAATTGCAAGCGGATAAACCTGACATTCTCTTCCTTAACCATTGCCATAATATCTTCTTTAGTATACTTTACTCCCATAATTCTTTACTCCTCCTAAAGGTCAATTTTGTTCTATAACAACCATCTTATCAAGACTTCTTCTTTCTAAGATGAAAGTTTACTTAGTTGATACTTAGTGAAAAAAACTTGATATTTGCCCTTGAATTAATGATGCCTTACCAAATCTCCCGGCCATCTTCAGATCATTTTTTAAGTAGTTCCTCAGTTGGCTGTCAGTTAATTCTTTTCGTACCTTGTGATCAACTTCAGGGCCAATTTCAAGTAAGTTATTTTTTTTTGTTTGATTTAATAAGAAAATTTGCTTTATACCAGAGATATTAATTTTACGTTCTATTAACTGTTTTATTTCTAATAATCGGTCTATATCGTTTAAGGAATACAATCTTTGATTGCCACTTGTACGAGCTGGGTAAATTAAACCATGTTCCTCGTAATAGCGAATTTGTCTTGGAGTCAATTCAGTAAGCTGTTTCACGATCCCGATCGGAACCAGTGGTATGTTTCTTCTTATTTGATCTCCCAATTGCCTCCCCCTTTTCTTTGATACTATTAGCTTACCGGAGGATTAAATAGCTGTCAATACGTGTGAGCTTAGTTAACACAAAAACTATGTCAGAAAATCTAACATAGCTTTTGTCGATTCATAGAGAGATATTCATGTATTTTAAATTTTAAGTAAACCTTTTTTAATCAGATGGTCTACAGCAATTAATATGCCTATTTTTACATGTGCATATGTAAGCCCACCCTGAACATAAGCGATATAAGGTGGACGAATTGGTCCATCAGCAGAAAGCTCAATACTTGCTCCTTGAATAAAAGTACCAGCTGCCATAATTACTTTATCTTCGTAACCGGGCATCTCGCTAGGATATGGAATGACATGGGCATTAATTGGAGCCGCTAGCTGAATTCCCTGACAAAATGCGATCATCATTTGCTCATCATCAAATTGAACTGACTGAATTAAGTCTGTTCGCTTTGCGTCCCACTTTGGATTTGTTTTAAATTGCAGTTTCTCAAGGAATGACGCCGTAAATATCGCTCCCTTCAAAGCTTGTCCAACGACATGAGGAGCTAGAAAAAAACCTTGATACATTTCTAGAAGACTATATAAGGATGCCCCGACTTCTTTACCAATCCCAGGCGCAGTTAATCGATATGAAGCTAAGTCAACTAGTTCCCGCTTCCCAACAATATAGCCACCTGTTTTGACGATGCCACCACCTGGATTTTTAATTAAAGATCCGGCAATTAAATCCGCACCAACGTGACACGGCTCCTTCGTTTCAACAAACTCCCCATAACAATTATCTACAAAAACGATCACATCTTTTTTGATTTCTTTTACAAATCTAATCATTTCTGTTAATTTACTAATCGTGAAAGAAGGTCGCTCGGCATAGCCTTTTGACCGTTGAATGCCTATAACTTTCGTATTTGGTTTGATCCTTTTGGCAACCTCATCAAAGTCAATATCACCTTCATTCAAAAGCTGGACGCAATCGTAACTAATTCCAAACTCCTTTAAAGACCCATTGCCATTTCCTCTAATTCCAACAACCTCTTCTAACGTATCATAGGGCTGTCCAGTAATATAAAGGAGCTCATCACCTGGACGTAATACCCCAAATAAACAAGTCGCAATCGCATGGGTTCCTGAAATAATTTGCGGCCGAACGATCGCTGCTTCACCACCAAATACATCGGCATAAATAGCTTCTAACTTATCTCTACCAACATCATCATATCCATACCCAGTAGATGGTGTGAAATGAAAATCAGCGACTTGATGCTCTCGATATGATTTCAGAATTTTAAATTGATTTTCTTCCATCGTTACTTCAATTTGTTGCTGAATTTCTTTTATTTGTGATTCCACTTCTTTAACTAGCGGTTTTAACTTTTCTCCATTTTGAAGTTGCTCGTACATAATAACCCCTTTTATGCTTTTAATTGTTTAAATAAGTTTGAGTCAGCAGGAATGTATCCTTTTAAAAAATAACTTTCTTCTTCTTCAAGCCAAATTTGTTCTTCAATAATTGCATTACTTTGACATTTTGCTAGAAGCTTTCCATCACTAGCATGTATTTTCGCTTCGAAATATTGAAGCAGTCCTTTTATTTCCTCTTCTAGTTTCAATAATAATTTTTTTAAATCGTTCTCTTGAAGAGCGGATATAAGAATTGATTTTTTCCCTTCTGAAGGAACGAATTGTGACGATATCTGATCGATTTTATTATAAACTGTAAAAATCGGAACATCTTTGACATTTAATTGTTCCAACAGCGATGTCACTGTCTCTTCGTGATTGAAATAATCTTCGTTAGATGCATCGACAATATTTAATAGAAAATCTGCTTCACAAACTTCTTCAAGTGTAGAACGAAACGCTGCTACTAAAGTTGTTGGTAGGTCCTGAATAAAGCCTACCGTATCCGTTATCAAAACTTGAAAACCACTTGGTAATTTTAATCTCCTAGTTAAGGGATCTAGTGTCGCAAACAATTGATCTTCTGCTAATGAATCAGCCAGCGTCAGGCGATTATGTAGAGTTGATTTCCCCGCGTTTGTATAGCCAACAAGAGCGATCTGCATCGTTCGATTTTCTTTGCGACGATCTCGGTATAACGCTCGGTGCTTAACAATCGCTTTTAACTGTTCTTTTATTTCATCCATTCTGCGTCGAATGTGGCGTCGATCCGTTTCTAGCTGCGTTTCCCCAGGACCTCTAGTCCCGATTCCACCACCAAGTCTTGATAACCCATGTCCTTGTCCTGCCAAACGAGGCAATAAATAATTTAGCTGGGCTAATTCAACTTGCAATTTTCCTTCTTTGGATTTTGCTCGCTTTGAAAAAATATCCAAAATAAGCTGTGTGCGATCAATAACCCTAGTAGGTATATTTGCTGTTAAAGCTTTAACTTGACTACTTGTAAGTTCATCATTAAAGATAACAACGTCAATTTCTAATTCTTCGACAAGCGGAATAAGTTCAGCGATTTTTCCTTTACCAATATAAGTGGACCGATCAAAACTATGACGATTTTGAAAAATTGTACTATAAACCTTTCCTCCTGCAGTTTTTGTTAGTGCCGCTAACTCTTCCATAGAATAAATAAAGCGTTCTTCATCTATGCTAGTTAACCGACAGCCGACAAGTAAAACTCTTTCTATTGTGTTTTTGCTGTTTTGATCCAAAGCTTCACAACCTTTACTTAAACTTTAATTACAAATAATAATACCATGCTTTACTATAATCTTTCTGATTATAATACTGCAAGCGCCTTGGGCTATTAAGTAACTCAGATGATGGGTCTAGGGGCTAGACAGAAATAAAAGCAAGTGCCTTAGACACTTGCACTGACACGTTGGGTGAAGGTATATACACCCTTAAATTCATCGTTAACGATCCCTTGAAACTTTTCTCTCTATTTTGAAATCTTCTTTTGTTAATAGGAGCAATGCTTTGCGATCATACTGACCTCGATATAATAATCTTACTGCCTGGGCACGGACTGCTTTTTCAATGATATTGCGAATCAGTCTGCCATTACTAAAGTTATAACTTCTTTCAACTTTAAGGCTTTGTAAGTACTCAAAAAGCTTCCATTCGGCTTCTTTTGAAATTTCATATTCCCGTTCAGTGGCCATTCTTCTAGCAATCTCCATTAATTCATCATTTGAATAATCAGGAAATTTCATTGTAATTGGGAACCTCGAGGGGAGCCCTGGATTTAATGATAAAAAATATTCCATCTCCCGAGAGTACCCAGCTAGGATGAGGACAAAGTCATGCTGTTGGTCCTCCATTGCCTTCACTAACGTATCAATTGCCTCTTTACCAAAATCTTTTTCGCCTCCCCTAGCAAGTGAATAGGCTTCATCAATAAAAAGTACTCCACCAACAGCCTTTTTTACTAAATCACGGGTTTTTTGAGCAGTGTGACCAATGTATTCACCTACTAAATCAGCACGCTCCACTTCAAGAAAGTGACCTTTTGATAAAACTTCCATTTCTTTAAAGAGCTTTGCTAGTAGTCTTGCCACTGTCGTCTTCCCAGTCCCAGGGTTACCTTTGAAAATCATATGCAATACTTGGTTGCCTACCTTTAAACCCTCTTCTTTTCGACATTTATTAATGTATAACCAAGCATATATTTCTTTAATAAACCGTTTCATCTCTTTTAAACCAACTAGTTCCTCTAACTCTCTTTCTATTTTTTCGAGGATATAGTGTTTTTCGCGTTCAAAATCAGAAATTTCATTGCGATTATTAGAATCGTTTTTCAGTTCCTTTTGATTTAGTACAATATTTATTTGTCCTCGCGACTTAAGTGACAAGGGTTTATCCAAACGCTTCACCACCCTACCAACAAAATTGTATTGTCTTTTTGCCTAGTTGTGAACAGTATACTCAAATACATTAAAAAAGTGACAAATGCCTATTCTTTTTTAAAGCTTCATAGGCGTTTCTTATATATATATTGTTATAATTAGAAAAGGACTGAAGTGACCGAGCTCGTCGACGCTAGACCTAGACAGAATAAAGCAGAAGCATAACGGAGCTAGTAATCACTCTAAGTGAAATGTTATAAGGTCCTATTGTTCAATCACTCTAAATAGGAGGGTTCAAGTGGAGTCTTTAATGGGAATCACCTTACCAGAATTTGTTAATGAATACCTAGATTCGCTTGTCAAAAAAAATCGAAAACCTGCAACGATTAAACGATACAGATATGATCTCGAAGATTTTTTTCTATGGCTAAGAACCGAAAAAAATGATCAGTCATTTTCAATATGGTCTAACTTAAAAACTACTGACATTGAAAAATATATTTTTTTATTAACAGATACGAGAAACTATCATCCGCGAACAACAAAGCGGATAATTACTGTATTAAACCAGCTCTATAAATATTATGACAACTTAGGGTTATCCCAAAACCCTATTTCAAAAATTGCTAAAATAGAAATGGATGAACCAACGATGATTGCGACGGATTTTTTAACTAGTACTGAAATTAATAAGTTGTTTTTATCAATTGCCTCTAGTGATGGTTTATCTGAAAATCAGCTAAAAACAAGACATTTCATTGTAAATCGTAATGAAGCAATTATTATTTTATTTTTATATTACGGGTTAACTCTTCAAGAAGTAACGAATATCGTGATGACTGATGTCCATTTTGAAACGAGTACACTCAATGTTTCGGGATCTGAAAAAAGTAGGTCGATAAAACTTTCCATTGAACATAAGCAATTACTATACAAATATTATCAAGTCATCCCAGAACCTGTCCGACCTAGCTATCATCAAAATGATCCCTTTTTTGTGGCCTTTGACTTTCAAAGGGGCACCTACCGCTGGATTTACGATACGAATAAACCGAAAAGCTTAACAAATATTGCTGTTCAAAGAATGATTCAAAAAGAGATAAGGCGGGGCAAATTGCGAAAACAAATTTCTCCTCAACATTTTCGGAATACATTTATTTTAAGTAAGATTAAAGAAGGTAGATCTATGTTAAGACTCAAGGAGCTTAGTGGGCTTAAAACAGAGCTTTCTTTAAAAAAATACTTTCAGTATGCGACTCTAACAATTAAGGATCTGGAGCTAGAATAAATAAAAAAAACGAAAGTACCTTGATTGTTAGGTTAGAAAAAAGAGCATGATCAACTTCTGATCATGCTCTTTGCTGACGGGAGAACTTAAAAAAGCTCCCATTTATGGGAGCTTTTAAACACTAGCTTATGCTTCAGGATTTAATGGTACATTTTTTTGTGGCGAAAACGTTGAAATCGCATGCTTATAAACTAATTGTTGTTTTCCTTCTGTTTCTAAAACTACCGTAAAGTTATCAAAACCTTTAATAAGGCCTCTTAATTGAAAGCCATTTAACAGAAAAACGGTAACTGGAATACTTTCTTTTCTTAGTTGATTTAAAAATACATCTTGCATATTAACCGATTGTTGCTTCATTGTTAGTCCCCCTCTAATATCTATGTTTTACTATTTCGCCTTTTATTAAAACTTTCCTCTATTAATTTTTGTATTTCTTGCATTTTTTCTGAAAAATTAAGTTCATTTAATTCAAACCAGTTAATATCAAGCTTATTTCGAAACCAAGTTAATTGCCTTTTCGCGTATCTTCTTGAATTTCGCTTTAGTAGCTCAATTGCTTCTTCTTTTGTTAACCTAGCTTCTAAATAATCATATATTTCTTTATAACCTATCGCTTGAACAGATTGACAATCCCTGATACCCTGATCATAAAGGGTACGAACTTCTTCAATAAGACCAGCTTCAATCATCAGATCAACTCTGAGGTTAATCCGTTCATAAAGCGCCGTGCGCTCCATCGCCAGACCAATTATTACGACGTCATAAAGACTTTCTTTAGGTTGAACGCTTTGGAAGTCATGAATAGTTTTTTTGGTAACATGAAAAACTTCTAGAGCCCTAATGACACGACGGTAATTATTAGGATGAATGGTTTCATAGCTAATTGGATCAATCATTTTAAGTTTTTCATGGAGTTCAATTACGCCATGCTCATCAACAAATGATTCTAAACATTGACGATAGCTCTGATCACTAGGTGCCTCGGCAAAGTTGTAATCATAAATAACTGAGTTAATATAAAGGCCTGTTCCACCGACAATAAGGGGTAGCTTACCTTTTTCATTGATCTCTGTAATTAGCGGTTTTACTAAACTTTGAAATTCCGCTACTGAAAAACTGTCCTGCGGCTCTTTAAAGTCAATTAAATGATGGGGAACACCCTCCATCTCATCGACCGAAATCTTTGCGGTACCAATATCCAACTCTTTATAAATTTGCATCGAATCGCCACTAATAATTTCCCCATTCAGGCTCTTAGCTAATTCAATACCTAATTTTGTTTTACCAACTGCGGTAGGTCCAACGATTACAACAACTTTTTCTTTCATGAAAAACTCCTTTATCCAACCACTTATAATTCAATTGAACCATAATGAAACAGTGATGTTACACGCTTGTAAACAAAAAAGTTAAAGCGAGAAAATCGAGTACTCTGCCAGTGGTCCTTTAAAACGACTCGGTGTTTAGCAACACGTTTTGCTTCTTCAACAGCTTCTTCTTTGAGTCGATCATATAAGGCAAGCTTTCGAAGTGGACTGATCCCATCTGATGAGTCAATCTTCACTTCAAACATTGGATCAAAATACACAACATCAAACGAATTTTCTTTGGCTGAACGTAGATATTCAAGATGATTGCAATGAGTAACGGTCATACGCTGCATCGCATCATCAACTTCAGCTAAGCCAGTTTTCCAGCAATGCAAACCTTCACTAACTATATAAGCTAGATAAGGACTTGCTTCTAACCCTATTACTTGGCCATTTTTTCCAACAACTACGCTTGATAATATACTATCAGATGCTAGCCCCAATGTACAATCGAGAATTGACATATTTTTAGCAAGTTTTGTCGCTTCTAAAAACGGGTCTGTTTCCCCTCTTAAAAATCGCTTTACTCGAAACATCGCTGAATTAGGATGAAAGAAAAAAGGCTCAAGATTACCTTGTTGGTAAACTGTTAACCGATTTGAGCCAACGACAAGAACATCCCTTTGATAATGCTTAATTATCAAAGGGATAGGCTGTTGATTTCGTTCAATAAATCGCAAACCGAGTTCAGTGGCGACCTTTTTCGCTTTTTCAGTTATTTGTTCAGTTGTTCGGAGTGATGTTGTGATAATCATATTTCACCTCTATGTGATCTTTAAGTCATATATTTAGTTTCACATAATTCGCTTAAACATCTTTTCCATTTCATAGGTCGTATACTGAATAAAAATCGGTCTGCCATGTGGACATGTAAACGGATCTTCGCATGTACGTAATGTTTCAAGTAGTTGAAACATTTCATCATTGCGCAAATAACGATTTGCTTTAATTGAAGCTTTACAGGCCATCATAATTGCTGCATCTTCTCTTAGCTTAGCTAAGGTAACTTTTTTACCGTTCATCATTTCCTCAACAATATCTCTAATTATTTCTCCTTCTAGTCCTTTTGGAAACCAGGTTGGATAAGAGCGAACGATGAAGCTTTGAATACCGAATGGTTCCATAAAAATTCCCAATTCTTGTAGGGCCAGTTCATTTGTTGTAATTCGTCCCACCTCTGAAGCTGTAAATTCAAACGTAATCGGGACTAATAAGTCTTGTAATTGCTTTTTGTCTTCAGCAACTTTTTTACGATAATATTCATATTTGATTCGTTCCTGTGCGGCATGTTGATCAATGATATACAAACCTTTTTCATTTTGCGCTAAAATATAAGTTCCATGCATCTGACCGATTGGATAAAGAACAGGGACACGCCCTTCAAATGCTGTTGTAGTTTCTAAAGTTTCACCTGTTGATTGGACTTGAGTTTGGTCTTGATAATAAGACAGAGCTTTATTAATTGGCTTAGAAGTACCAGAAACTATGGTATTCTCACCTAATAATTCTTGTGTCTCTCTTACCGTTACCTGACTTTCATTAGGCTTACTTTCGCTATCATTAGACTTTTCCTCAGTTTCCTCTTCACTAATCGCATGCTCAAGTTGAAATGACACTTGTTGAGACTTTATTTTATCAAAAGATGGCTTTTTAACCTCCGGAATTAACCTCATTTGTTTAAACGTTGCTTTAATAGTTTCTGTAACAAGTTTATTTAATTCAGCTTCTTTACTTAAGCGCACCTCTAATTTAGCTGGGTGAACGTTAACATCCACTAACGTCGGATCCATTTCAATATGTAGAACGACAACTGGATAGCGTCCTATTGGTAATAACGTGTGATAGCCTGCTTGGATTGCCTTTGATAACGGAAAGTTTTTAATAAAGCGATAGTTAATAAATGTTGAGATATACTGCCTAGAAGCTCGTGTCACTTCAGGTTTGGCTATATAGCCAAACACCTTAAAATCTAATGAGGAATTTTCAAAATATATCATTTGCTTGGCAATATTGAATCCATAAATAGCCGCGATTACTTGTTTTAAATCACCATTTCCATTAGTTGAAAAAACTTTTTTATCATTATGGTCGAGACGAAAAGCAATAGCCGGATAAGCTAGAGCAAGCCGATAAACAAAATCTGTAATATTACCAAGCTCTGTATGGATCGTCTTTACATATTTTAGTCTAGCTGGAGTATTATAAAAAAGATTTGTAATCGTTACCTCAGTACCTTTTCTACTAGCGGCACTCCCCTCTCCTACTACTCTACCTCCTTCAATAGCGATACTAGTTCCAGCACCGATCCCTGTACAAGTTTTTAACTCTAAGTGTGAAACAGATGCGATACTAGGCAGAGCCTCTCCACGGAAACCCAAGGTGTGAATTCGAAATAAATCTCGATCAGTTGAGATTTTACTTGTAGCGTGTCTTTCAAAGGCCAGTAGACAATCCTCTGTCTCAATACCATCACCATTATCAACGATTCGAATTTTTTGTAAGCCACCATCTTCTACTTGTATATGAATCTGGGTGCTGTTAGCATCAATTGAGTTCTCTACTAGTTCTTTGACAATGGAAGCTGGGCGTTCGACTACTTCTCCTGCTGCTATTTTGTTAGATAAATATTCATCTAATTTCTTGATTTTACCCAATGATCTCACCTTCTCTTTAAAGTACGTGTTCAAAATGTAAATAATCAGAGCCAACGAAAAGATTTGCTCGCTTGATTACCAGATTTTTTAAACTTCCTCATTTACCTTTTAAGCTTTCGTTGCAGCTCATTAAGCTTTTGGATTGCCTCAATAGGTGTAATATTGAGAATATCTATTTTTTTCAATGCAAAAATAATTTTTTTCTCAGAATCATTTAGCACTGCTTTTGCGTATCTTTTTGCCGCTTCTTCCTCTTCTTTAAATAAAGAAAGCTGGATCGGGTCTTCTGTTTCATTTGTTTTTTCACCATATTGTCTAGTATTGTTTGCTTGTTCTTCTAATTTAGCTAAAATTACTTTCGCTCGATTGATTACTTGCTCCGGCAAATCTGCTAACTCGGCTACATAAATCCCATAACTTTTATCAGCTTGTCCATCAACAACTTTATGTAAAAAGACTACCTTGCCGTCTTCTTCAACTGCGCTTACATGAACATTTTTTAATGCTGAAAGCTCATTTTCAAGAGCAGTAAGTTCATGATAATGAGTTGAAAACAAAGTTTTTGCCCCAATTTCATCATGGATATACTCAATAATGGCTTGCGCTAATGCCATGCCGTCGTAAGTTGATGTTCCTCTACCAATCTCATCTAATAAAATTAAACTTTTTTGGGTTGCTTTTGAAATGGCATTTTTCGTTTCTAGCATTTCAACCATAAACGTACTTTGACCACTTGCAAGATCATCGGCCGCACCAATCCGTGTAAAAACTTGATCAAAAATCGGGATCTGAGCTTTTTCAGCTGGTACATAACAGCCAATTTGCGCTAGTACGGAAATTAAAGCCAGTTGCCTCATGTACGTGCTTTTTCCTGCCATATTTGGTCCAGTAATTAATAGAATTTCCCGTTCAGCGTTCATGACAACATCATTAGCGACATACTCGCCTGAGTTTAAGACCTTTTCAACAACAGGATGACGGCCACCGGCAATGCTAATCTCACGTTCTTCTGTAAACTCTGGTTTACAATACTGATTTTCTTCACTAACTTGAGCAAAACTTTGTAAAGCGTCAAGCTCACTAATTTTTTTGGCGACATACTGAAGCTTTGAAATATATTCTTTCACCGTTTCGCGAATTTGCAAAAATAACTCATATTCAAGTTGTTCGATTTTTTCGACTGCTTCTAAAATTAACGCTTCTTTTTCTTTCAGTTCAGGTGTTATATAACGTTCGGCATTCGAAAGTGTCTGTTTTCGTTCATAGCGGCCTTCAGGAAGATGGATAAGGTTAGCTCTCGTTATTTCAATGTAATAACCGAACACTTTGTTATAACCGACTTTTAACGATTTAATTCCAGTTTCAAGTCGTTCTTGTTTCTCTAACGCGGCGATCCAATTTTTTCCGTTACGACTAGCATCTCGATATTGATCTAGAGTTTCGTTATAGCCGTCTTGGATAATACCGCCTTCTTTAATTGAAAATGGCGGATCCTCCTTTAACGACTGCGTTAATATCGCTAGCAAGTGATCACAGGTGTCGATATCTCTGACTAGTTCTTCACCATAATTATTTTTTAATTGTTCGACAGTGGAAATTACTTGCGGTAATAAATGCAAAGACCGCTGTAATTGCTTAAGTTCTTTCGCATTCACGTTACCATAAGCTACTTTCCCAGCGAGACGTTCAAGGTCATAAACTTCCTTTAAAAGCTCACGTAACTCTTCTCTTCCAAAAAACTCTTTGATAAACGTTTCGACCATACTTAATCGTTTTTCAATTTGGCTTTGATTTAACAACGGGCGTTCAACCCACTGTTTAAGTAGTCGCCCTCCCATTGCTGTTACTGTTTTATCTAGTAACCAAAGAAGCGAGCCTTTCTTTTTCTTTTCACGGAGAGTTTCCACTAATTCAAGATTTCGCTTTGAATGCAGATCAACTCTCATGTAATCAGTTAGAGTGTAGTAGATGACTGGTTGTAAATGATCTAACGACCGTTTTTGAGTTCGGACTAAATAAGCCCCAAGGCGTCCAAAGGTTTCGATAAGTTTCTTTTGACCTAGATGATTACATAAAGGTAAAAAGCTTTCTGGTGGTTCTTCTAGCTCTTCAAATGACAAGGTTACTTGTAGTTGTTGGTTTAATTGAGTGATTTTCACTTCATCTAGCTCAGGAGCGAAAATAATTTCTTTGACACCTGCTGTAGCAATTTCATTAATAACGTCTTGCCAACTACCCTGAATGATCGTTACAAAATTTTCCCCAGTTGTTAAATCAGTCATCGCAAATCCATATGTCCCATCTTGAAAGTCTTTAACGGAGGCAATAAAATTATTTTCTTTATCTTTAATAATTTTCCCACCCATTACCGTACCAGGGGTAATCAGTTTCACTACCTCTCGTCTGACGATTCCCTGCGCTTGACTTGGGTCTTCGGTTTGCTCACAAAGAGCAACTTTATAGCCTTTTTCAATCAATGTCTGGATATATTGATCTGCTGCGTGATGAGGAACACCACACATTGGAATCCGCTGATTGTCAGCTCCAGTTCCTCGACTCGTTAATGTTATTTCCAGTTCTTGAGACGCCAGTTGCGCATCTTCAAAAAACATTTCATAAAAATCTCCTAAACGAAAAAATAAAAAGGCATCTTTATATTCTGCCTTTATTGTTAAGTATTGTTTTATCATAGGTGTATGCTCAGCCATCCAATTTTCCCCCATGTTTCTCGTATTCATCAGTTTTCAGTATACCATATTCATAGGATGTCTCGATAGTTTCTGGCCAGTTTTCTAAGGGTACTAACGAAGGATAAAAATTGGTTCTCCCCGCCAATTTTTACAGAAATATCTTTATTCTCATTAACCCACTCTTCTAATGATCGCTGTTGTACATCGATGTGATAGTATGCTTTTACATCAATAACAGCAATTTTTGAACTAGGTAGTTGCGCGGCGTTTTCAAGTAAAAATTCGATCCATTGTAACACTGGTAAATACTCAGGGATCAGTGAAAGCCATGTCGGTAGAACTCGATATTCAAATCCATTAAATTTATTTTTTCGTACAGACCCTAATCTTCCATAATTATTTCTGCGTTTATATGAAGGATTTGATTCTACTAATGATAAAGGGATCGCTAAAAATTGGTCTAGTAGCTGTACATGATGAAAGGTTAAAGGAACATTTCCAAAGTGAATATGTCCACCTAGAAAAAAACGGTCATGTAAATTAGTCGCCGTTACCAACGCTAGCTTATTTAAACTAGCTTCCTTTGTTAATTTTTGATATAAAAGAAGTAAATTTCCATACAATTCTGCCATATTATTAGCAGGTTTAGGGCGCATTTCAAAAATGGGATGGCTTACTCCCTCCCCATTTAGACAAATGGCATCATCAAAACCAATCTGATTATACTTAGGAAGTAGATCAGCTCTAATAAAATTGTTTGTTTGCTTATTTAAGAGCATAAATTCTAAATCACAGCCATAAGTGATTCCAGTGCTTTTGGGATGCGCCTGTAAATTTATCTCTAGTCTTTGTTTTTCAGGTTTTGTTAATTGCTTAACCGATAACGGTTGAATTTCAACTACCGCTAAGTCTTTTTTTTGACACCTCTGAACAATACATTCCCCTAAAATTGTATTGGTTAAATACAAGCAATGTAATGCAAATTCGATTAACTCTTTTTCATAATAAAAGAAACTAGAAGTGATTTTTTCCCATGCTAATTTCTCGTCGACAAGCATCGCAAGCGGTGATATACATCTCTGGGCTGTTAAAATCTTAAAGTTCGATGCTCTAACCTTTATTTTCGTTCTCCTTATCTGATCTACAGCCACTATTTTGATGCTGTGATTGGTTAAGGTTTCAATATCCGCTTTTTTCAATCTTTTATTATCATATGTACTTTGATCCACATTCATCATGTCTGCCACCTTACTCTTACTATCTTAAAGAAAATAATCAAAAAGTGTAAAAAAATAGGAAGAAGTTTAACTTCTTCCTATGACACTATTCTTCTAGCTCCCCCGCTAAGAAATTAGGATCTAAATCTTCAAATTCCTCATCTGCAACATCATAGTCCCAAGTTTTGGCGTCTAAATCATCACTGATCCCATCTGGGTTTACGTAAACACAAATTTTTGTTTCACCAATAACCTCAACTAAAAATTCACGCTCAACTTGAACAATGACACTCGTTCCATTTGGTGCGATTGTCGCTTCAAGAGTGTTTGGCTGTTGAATTGCCCTTGCCATTACTTCTAAATCATCACTCAATACATTTTTGTCTTGAAGTGTAAGTGGAACTACATCTGTATAAGTAACAGTCTCCGTGGCAACCTCAGTTTTTGTATTATTACTGAAAGAGAACCAAATGTTAATATCATAACTTCCACGTACTTCAATACAATCTCCCTTCTTTTCCGCCTCATACTTATGGTTAATAATCCAGCACCCTAAAATACTTGACGGTTTATGGGAAGGCCTTATCGTATGACTTGCCTGTGAGAACTTTCTCCCTTTTCCACAAACGGCTTTTGTAATAATCTCTCTGTAATTTAATTCTTTTTCTGTTTGCGACATTTGTTTTTACCCTCCTCAAACAATTGGTTGATCTCCGCGGAACTTTTATATAAAGATTCTTTAAGTTCCTTCCAAGCAGTTTTCACTTTCATCCTATGCAAGACAAATGACTATTGTGCTAACTATTTGGGCGCTGAAATAGAAAAGCTTTAACTATTAGTCCAATTACAATGTAACTGTTTCTAAAATCTCAATACGATCAAAATACTTCCCTAACATATAGTTATTAAAGCTTATGTCAAAACATTCGTAGTTGTGTTATTTTTATTTTCTTTTGATTTATTTCCAAGATTCCCTTGCTGTTTTTATGATAATATGAATATTACTTCAATACGGTACGTGAAATATTAAAATCGTTAAAAAAAGCCCATCCCTACATATTCGTAAGGATGGGACTAATTTTTAGTAGCATTTTTGCCAGATTGGCGCTTACTTTTTTCTTTGTCTAGCTTCAGCGCCTACTCTTTTTTTCCTGTCGTACCTTTTAAAAGGTCGCCACCTGTAGATTTAATGATTTCATCAGTAACATTATTTGAAATTGTACTCGCGACAAGTTGCAATAGTCCATTTACACCCATTTGACTTTGTTTAAATTCTTTTACGAGTGGAATTTGGTCTATTTCATCTTGCAGAGATTCAATTTTTTTCTCAACCTTTTTTAAGGCTTCACTTTTATCAAAATGGTCTAAATTAACAGCTTCTTTTTGGGTATATTTAATCCCGCTAATTAGTTGTTGAACTCTTACATTTTCATTGACTTGCTTTTCTGCTTTTTTAAAAAATTCAACTTCTTCTGTTTCTGCAATCATTTTTG
Source organism: Bacillaceae bacterium IKA-2 (assembly GCA_031761875.1). Lineage (GTDB taxonomy): Bacteria > Bacillota > Bacilli > Bacillales > Anaerobacillaceae > Anaerobacillus. The sequence goes on from CP134492.1 coordinate 2,650,458, forward strand.
CTAGTTCTTCTGCCTTGGCAACAATATCATCTTTTGTATACATTTTTCCCATTAAGCTTCCACCTCCACTTTTTCAACTACACAGCCATTTAATGACCATGTTTTGGCTTCTGTTATTTTAACATTGATCATCTCACCAATAATAGTATTAGGTCCTGCAAAATTTACAAGCTTATTTGTTCTAGTTCTACCAGAAAGAATTTCAGGGTTTTTCCTACTCTCTCCTTCAACAAGAACCTCAACTATCGTTCCTTCTAGCTGTTTATTTTTCATCAGTGAAGTATCATTAATAACTTTATTTAGCTGTTGCAGTCGCTCCTTTTTAACTTCTAAGGGGACATTGTCTTCCATCTTTGCAGCAGGCGTACCTTCTCTTGCTGAGTAAATGTACGAAAAGGCGCTATCGAACTCTACCTCTTTCATTAAAGACAATGTGTCTTCGAATTGTTCTTCAGTTTCATTTGGGAAGCCAACAATAATATCAGTTGTCAGCGTTGCGTTAGGAATTTTCGCTTTAATTTTATTTGCTAGTTCCAGATACTGTTCTCGAGTATACTTTCTTGCCATAATTTTCAACATTTCTGTACTACCGCTTTGAACCGGTAAATGGATGTGCTCGACTAAGTTTCCACCTTTAGCAAGGACTTCAATCAAATGATCATCAAAATCGCTCGGGTGACTTGTTGTAAAGCGAACTCTTGGGATATCTATTTTTCGAATTTCATTCATTAAATCACCTAAACCGAACTTCATTTCTTCAAAGTCTTTTCCGTAAGCATTTACATTTTGTCCCAATAGGGTAATGTCTTTATAACCTAATCGAGCTAAGTCGCGGACTTCACTAATAATATCTTCTGGAAGACGACTTCTTTCTTTTCCTCTTGTATAGGGTACGATACAGTACGTGCAAAATTTGTCGCAACCGTACATAATATTAACCCAACCTTGCAATTTACCACGGCGAGCACGAGGCATATTTTCAATAATATCGCCTTCTTTAGACCAGACCTCTACGACCATTTCCTTGTTGAAAATAGCATCTTTTAAAAGATGTGGTAACCGATGGATATTATGCGTTCCAAAAATAAGGTCGACATGTTGATGCTTTTTCAAGATGCGATTAACGACAGATTCTTCTTGAGACATACAGCCACAAACAGCTATCATAAGCCCTGGCTTTTCTGTTTTTAACGGCTTTAAATTACCAATTTCACCAAACACTTTGTTTTCAGCATTTTCACGAATTGCACATGTATTCAAAAGAATTAAATCAGCATCTTCATTGTTTGATGTCGGTTCAAAACCCATGTCTAATAAAATACCTGCCATATTTTCAGAATCATGTTCATTCATCTGACAGCCATAAGTTCGGACAAGAAATTTTTTACCAACTCCTAATTGCTTCATTTCTTCGGGAATATCAAAATTATAATGAACTTTTACATCTTCTTTACCGCGACGTTTCGCATCTTTTAAGCTTGGTTGTGTAAAAGTTGTTTGAAAATATTGACCAAAATCTTTTTTCTGTTCGGATTTTTTGTCCGCAGAATCAAGACCCTGGTTAATCATCGTTTGCTTTTTTTGTTGTTCATTCACTACACATTCTCCTTCTTTAGATAATAGTAACTACCAATACTATAGTATATATGTTTCTATCATTAAACTCAATAGAAAGAAAAGTAGAAGCTAGGCACTGGAGGATATACCTTAAGAAAAAGGAGGCAATGCCCCCTTTTAATTTTTGCTTTATATGACATTCTTACTTGATAATCGCTAACTCTTTCCCAGCCTTCTTAAAAGCATTGATTGCTTGTTGCAATTCTTGTTTTGAATGAGCTGCAGAAACAATTGTCCTTACACGCGCTGCTCCTTTTGCAACTGTTGGGAAAGCAATCCCTTGGGCAAAAACTCCATACTCTAATAATTTATCTGATAATTTATGACAAAGCTCCTCATCGCCAACAACAACAGGTGTTACAGGTGTTTCACTATGTCCAGTGTCAAATCCTAACTTTTTTAATTCAGCTTTAAAGAACTTTGTATTGTCCCATAACTTTTCAATTAACTCCGGCTCTTCTAAAAGAACGTCGATAGCTGCACTACATGCCGCTGTTACCGCAGGAGGATGTGAAGTACTAAATAAGAACGGTCTTCCTTTATGAATCAAATAATCACGAACAGTTTGTGTACTTGCTACATATCCACCAAGAACACCAATCGCCTTACTGAGTGTGCCTACTTGAATATGAACACGACCATTTAAGTCAAAGTGATCAACAGTCCCTCTGCCGTTTCGTCCTAATACACCACTAGCATGAGCATCATCAACCATAACCAGGGCATCGTATTTTTCACAAAGTTCAACAATCTCTTTTAACGGAGCAATATTGCCATCCATCGAAAATACACCATCTGTAACGACAAGTCGCTTTCGATATGCTTTCGATTCTTGTAATTTCATTTCTAAATCTGCCATGTCTACATGTTTGTAAACTTTTCGATCCGCTTTTGTAAGTCGAATTCCATCAATGATTGAGGCGTGATTTAGAGCGTCAGAAATAACTACGTCTTCCTTTGTTAAAATCGCTGATAAAACCGCTTGATTTGCTGTAAAGCCAGATTGTAATACTAGTGTTGCTTCAGTGTGCTTAAATTTCGCAAGCTTCGTTTCTAGCTGTTCGTGCATCGTGAATGTACCTGCTATTGTTCGAACTGAACCTGTTCCTGCACCAAACTGTTCAACTGCCTTTATGGCAGCTGCTGTCAATCTTGGATGATTCGTTAACCCCAAATAGTTGTTTGACGATAATTGAATAACTTCTTTTCCGTTAATGATTACCTTCGAGCCTTGGTCAGACTCAAGTGGTACAAGCTTACGAAAAACACCTTGTTGTTTCATTTCGTCTAGTTCAGTTTGTAAATATTCAAAACCATTCACATAAAAACCTCCAATTAATTTTAATTTTTTTTAATGAATTTCATAATGTAGATTCGGCGCCACCAGGATACTACATCTAGTTGAATTAAAACGCTTTCAACTAGGGAGTTGAAATGAACCGTTTTCAACTTAGTAGCTTTATGTGGCTAGTTTATTGGTATTATAAAATTCACTCAAACAAGTAAGGCTCTTAAGGATGTAGAATAACTTTTCCACATTTCCCTTGTATCATTAACTCAAAACCTTTTTCAAACTCTTCTAATTTAAAATGATGAGTGATGACCGGTTTTAAGTCTACTTGACCGCTTTTTAATAATTGTGAGACTTGCTGCCATGTTTCATACATTTTTCTTCCAGTAATTCCTTTTACAGTGATCCCTTTAAAAACGATATCATTGGTAACATCTATTTCTACTGGGCGGACAGGAAGGCTAAGAATTGAGACAGAACCGCCATTTGTAACCATTTTAAAACCTTGGTTCATTGCGATAGGGTGTCCGCTCATTTCACAAACTACATCAACACCATTTCCTCCTGTCAGTTTGTTAACAACTTCAAGTGGATTTTCATTGTTAGAGTTTACAACAGTTGTCGCTCCCATTTGCCTCGCTAACTCTAAACGGTAGTCATTTAAATCAAATGCTAATACTTCAGAAGCACCACAAGCTTTTGCAACTCCTACCGCCATTAATCCAATCGGGCCGCAACCAATAATAGCTACTTTTTTTCCGGCAACATCTTGGGCTAGTACTGTGTGTACAGCATTACCAAATGGTTCCTGGACACTTGCTACATCGTATGGCATTGTCGGATCATTTATCCATAAGTTTGTTGCGGGCAAGGCAACATAATCAGCAAAACAACCGTCCCGGTCAACGCCAATTATTTTTGTTTCTTTACATATATGAGCTTTACCGGTTAAACATTGTTGACATTTACCGCAGACGATATGCGTTTCAGCAGATACGTAATCGCCAACTTTTACGTTTGTGACATTGCTACCAATTTCCTCAACAAATCCTGAAAACTCATGTCCAAAAACATATGGTGGATGAACACGGCTTTGCGACCATTCATCCCACGTATAAATATGAACATCCGTTCCGCAAATTGATGTTGCCTGAACCTTAATAAGCACTTCATTTTGATTTATTTTTGGAACCTTTAATTCTACAAGTTTCGCTCCATGACCTCTTTTATCTTTAATAACCGCTTTCATCATTCTCTCCATGACGTACACCTCTTTATCTGTTTATAAGCTATCAACTCTCTATTTAATAATATCTTAGCATTTTTCTGAATTCTCGTAAAGTAGGTGTGTCCTCGTCTCAAGGACAAATGAATTCCCCTTAAAAAATTTAAATAAATTCGATAATACTTTTCCAGCAACACTTAAGGAACTACAGCTAATTGAGTAGTGTTATTCTAAATTAGCTGGATGATTTGAGGCAAGTTTATTGTCATTATCAAATTGACTTGATCGTTCGCTACAAACAATATATAAGAAGTTCCAATTTTTTCTGGAAACAAAAAAAGTGTTCCATAGCGGAACACTTTTTTTTGCAACCTTACATTACATAAATTCAGTTAAGAGACCATCAAATGTCTCTTTATCTAATGAAAGATTTTGTTTAACCATTGGAGTTTCTCTAAAACCGTTCACTAATTGCTCGTATGAAGGTTTTTCTTTATTTTGATAGATTAATCCAGTGACTAACCCATCATTTTCCATAAGTGTATTAACAGCTTGTGCTCGATTTGTCGGATCATAGCCCTCAATTGAGCTTAACTTCACAATATTTTCTTTAAACCACTCATACGTATTCACTTTGTTAAAGGTCACACAAGGACTAAAGACATTAATAAACGAAAAACCTTTGTGATTAATTCCTTGTTCAATAATCGAAGTTAGTTCCTTTAAATCACTTGAAAAGCTTTGCGCAACGAAACTAGCACCTGCTGAAATCGCTAATTCCATAATGTTAATTGACGATTCAATTGAACCCATTGGTGTACTTTTCGTTTTAAAGCCCATCGCACTTCGTGGCGATGTTTGGCCTTTTGTTAACCCATAAATTTGGTTATCCATAACGATGTATGTTATATCAATGTTTCTTCTAATCGAGTGAACAGTATGGCCCATACCAATTGCGTATCCATCCCCATCGCCACCAGAGGCAATTACGGTTAATTCACGATTTGCCATTTTTACGCCTTGAGCAATAGGTAATGAACGACCATGGATTGAGTGAAAACCATAAGAATTAATATAACCAGAAATACGACCAGAACAACCTATTCCTGAAACTAATGCTAGATTTTTTGGTTCTAATCCAACATTTGCTGTGGCTCTTTGAATCGCAGCCTGCACTGAGAAATCCCCACATCCCGGACACCAATTTGGCTTTATGTTATTTCGGAAGTCTTTAAATGTTGCCATTTATAACAACTCCTTGCATTGAGTATAAATTTCAGATGGTAAGAAAGGATTGCCATCATACTTCAAAATATTTTCTAACGTATTACATGAATTCATTTTAATAATATTAGCAAGTTGACCTGTTGCATTATTTTCAACGACACAGATTTTTTTCGCTGAATCCATTAATGGCTGTAATTCCGCTATTGGAAACGGGTGCAATAAACGAATTTGAGCATGATTAACTTTTATTCCATCCGCATTAAAGCGCGGAAGAGCTTCTTCAATTGTTCCTCTTGTAGAATTAAAGGCAATAATTAGTAAATCAGGTTCTTCATGAGGTGCATTTGTATGAATTGGATTAGAAAAGGTCTCATGCAATGTACTGAGCTTTCTTAACCGTTTATTCATTTGATTATTTCGATTCGTTGGATCTTCTGATGGCTTACCTTGCTCATTATGTTCAACACCTGTAACATGGTGAATACCATTTTTCATACCTGGTACAACTCGTGGTGAAATTCCGTCCTCAGTTACTTCATAGCGCTTAAAATACTCTCCATCTAAATCTGGTAATTCAGCATCTAAGTCCAACTTTCCACGACGGATTTCAACACGACCAATGTCTAAGGGCTCGACTGTTTGCTTTCCTAAAGATAGCGCTAGATCTGAAAGAATAATGACTGGACATTGATACTCTTCGGCAATGTTAAATGCTTCTGCCGTATCATAAAAAGCTTCTTCTACCGTACTAGGCGCAATAACTACTTTTGGAATTTCACCAGTAGTACCATAAATCATTGCCATTAAATCTGATTGCTCTTGTTTAGTTGGAAGTCCAGTACTTGGACCACCACGACTTGAATTAACAATAACTAAAGGAGTTTCGGTAATTCCAGCTAGTCCAATTGCCTCCATCATTAATGCAAGCCCTGGTCCAGATGAAGCAGTTAACGTACGTACTCCCGCATAATTTCCGCCTATTGCCATTGTGCAAGCAGATATCTCATCTTCTGTTTGAATAACAACCCCACCAAATTCAGGTAGTTTTTTTGTTAAGTATTCCATAATTTCAGTTGCAGGGGTAATTGGGTAAGCTGGCATAAATCTTGCTCCTCCAGCAAGAGCACCCATTGCAATAGCGTGATTACCAATCATGAACATACGCTTTTTGCCATCTGCTTTTTCTAGCTGAAAAGACTTGAAGCCACTTCCTGCAGATTCTAGTAAAAATTCTGCCCCTTTTTTAATGGCTTCCATATTTTTTTCTACAACTGAACTTCCTTTACGAGAAAAGATTTCCTCTACTACTTCACGGTAAGCTTCAGGTGGCAACCCGAGAACTGCACTAGACGCTCCTACTGCAACCATGTTTTTCATTAGTGACGTTCCAAGATCGTTAGCAATATCTGTAAATGGAACCGCATACATTGTTGCACGAGAACCTTCTGGTAGTTTTGGACTGAATTTCGTGTCCGCAATAACAACTCCACCAGCTGTTAGTTCATGTATGTTTACATCAATTGTTTCTTGATCAAATGCAACGAGTATATCTAAGTCATCGGAAATTGAATTGATAGCTTTTGTCGTGACACGTATCTTATTATTTGTGTGTCCACCTTTAATACGAGAAGAAAAGTGTCGATAGCCATATAAATAATACCCCATTCGATTCAAAGCTATCGCAAAAATTTCACCGGTACTTTCAATACCTTCTCCTTGTTGTCCTCCAACTTTCCAAGAAAGTTGATTGATCATATTCTCCACCCCTTTTAATAAATGAAAATATCTTCTAACAATATTGCATAGTGAAACTAAATAGAAAATGTGACAAATTTGTTATAAGTTCTAAACGATTATAATGATAGACCTATTATACGTAAAAATCAAGCACTTTCTTTTACTTTAGTCATTTAAAAAACAAGATAATTTTTCGTCTAATTAAGTTTAGAAAATTAGGCTTATGCCAAAGCAAAAACTTTACTATTCTTATTTTAGTAAACGCTCTCAAAAAATAAAAATAACAACAAACAAACAAACAAACACAACGTTCTCAATTTCTAATTTAGTAAGCCGATTTGGCATTAAGATCTTTTTCTTCTTTCGTCATAATTTCAAATGATAGTTATACTATATAACAAAAATCCTGCATGTTCAAAGAACAGCAGGATTTTTGTTATATAAATTAGAATTTTTTTATCTTGGTTCAATAATTAGCTTAATCGCTGTACGCTCTTCGCCATTAATTTTAATGTCTATAAAAGCTGGAATACAAATTAAATTAATACCACTCGGCGCAACAAATCCTCTAGCGATGGCCACTGCTTTTATCGACTGATTTAGGGCACCTGCACCAACCACTTGGATTTCGGCCGCTCCTCGTTCACGTATGACACCTGCAAGGGCACCTGCTACTGAATTAGGACTAGATTTTGCTGAAACTTTTAATATTTCCATTTCTTCGAACCCCCTCAAAAGTTAAGCCTAGTATTTACAATAGTGGAATTATAAATAGTCTCATTAAAAAACTCATAATACATACAATAGTTCCATGCTCAATATATTCGGAAATGGGCGTGATATTCCTGAAATAATTCTTTATGTCGGAGTTCAATAATTAATTTAGGATAATGAATTTAATAGGATTGAAACAGCGCATTAAAAAACTACATCAAGTAGAGTCATTATCTACTTGATGTAGTCGATTGTAGCTTATTAATTATAATTATAAAATTTACCAATTCATTCACTCACTGAGTCATTTCCAAAAAAATGGATCAGTATGAAAAATTTGATAATTCTATTTTAGGTTACCGTTAGGAAATTTACTCGTTGGTTTTTTTTTTCAATGTCTTATTCAAAAAAAGGATGATCTTCATTAATTATAATTGGAGATATTGATTTTGCAGCTCCGGTATTTGAATCTACATCAATAATTACGCCATTTAACTGTTCTCTACCTTTTGCCACTTCAAATCGCACTGGAAGGCTAGTTAAAAATTTATGTATAATATCCCCTCGTTCCATTCCTAAGATCCCGTCATAAGGTCCCGTCATGCCAACATCTGTCATATAAGCAGTCTTATTTGGTAAAATTCTATAGTCATTAGTTTGAACATGAGTGTGTGTTCCAATAACTGCGGTTACTCTCCCATCTAGATACCATCCCATTGCTTGTTTTTCACTTGTAGCTTCAGCGTGAAAATCAACGAAAATGATCGGTGTCTTCTTTTTTATTTCAGCAATTAACTCATCAACTTTTTTAAACGGGCAATCTAAGGGAGGTAAAAACGTTCTTCCTTGAATACTAATTACGCCTACTTCCAATTGATTTACCTTGAGGATAGCATATCCGCTTCCTGGGACTCCTTCCGGAAAATTAGCTGGGCGAATTAAATTAGGACAATAGTCAATGACCTCAATGAGTTCCCGTTGATCCCAAGTATGGTTTCCAAGAGTCACTGCTTGTGCACCTGCTTCTAATATCTGCTTGTATATTTTTTCGGTAATTCCTTTTCCAGAAGCTGAATTTTCTCCATTTACGATTGTAATGGTTGGTTTATATTTAGATTTTAACTTTGGTAAGTATGTAGCTATCATTTCACGTCCAGGAGAGCCAACTACATCACCAATAAATAATATTTTCATTTATTACACCTCAATTTGGACATTTGTTTTGAATACTATCATATTATCTTTAAAAGGAAAAAAATAAAGCAGCTTTTAGGCTACTTTATTTTGCGTACTCAACTGCTCTGGTTTCACGAATAACAGTTACTTTAATATGCCCAGGGTAGTCAAGTTCTTCTTCAATTTTCTTGGTAATATCTCTTGCTAAACGATAAGCTTCGCTATCATCGATCAAGTCAGGCTTAACCATAATTCTAACTTCTCGTCCAGCTTGAATAGCAAACGTCTTTTCGACACCATCAAAAGATTCAGAAATTTCTTCAAGTTTTTCTAAGCGACGAATATACGTTTCAAGAGTTTCACGTCTAGCACCTGGACGTGCAGCTGACAAAGCGTCAGCAGCTGCAACAAGGCTTGCAATAATAGATGTTGCTTCTGTATCACCATGGTGAGAAGCAATACTATTAATAACAACTGGATGTTCCTTATATTTAACAGCCAACTCGACTCCAATTTCCACGTGGCTACCTTCAACCTCATGGTCAATTGCTTTTCCAATATCATGGAGAAGACCTGCTCTTTTTGCTAGTTGAACATCTTCTCCTAATTCTGCAGCCATAATTCCCGATAATCGGGCAACTTCAATAGAATGTTTAAGAACATTTTGTCCATAACTTGTTCTATACTTCAATCGTCCTAAAATCTTAATTAAATCAGGGTGTAAACCATGGATACCAATCTCGAAAGTAGTTTGCTCTCCATATTCTCTAATCATTTCATCCACTTCACGTCTTGATTTATCGACCATCTCTTCAATACGCGCTGGGTGAATTCTACCATCTTGAACAAGCTTTTCAAGAGCCGTACGGGCGATCTCTCTTCTGATCGGATCGAATCCTGATAAAATAACCGCTTCTGGTGTATCATCGATAATCAGATCAATACCTGTTAACGTTTCAAGAGCACGAATATTCCGACCTTCTCGTCCAATAATTCTCCCTTTCATTTCATCATTTGGAAGAGTTACGACAGATACTGTAGTTTCAGCTACATGATCTGCTGAACAACGCTGAATCGCTAGTGAAATGATTTCTTTTGCTTTTTTATCAGCATCTTCTTTTGCTCGGATAACTGATTCTTTCACCATTATCGCCATTTCGTGAGTTAATTCATTTTTTACGTCTTTCATAATGATTTCCCTAGCTTCTTCTCTAGTAAAACCAGAAATACGTTCAAGCTCTAATTGTTGCTTTTGTAAGAGCCCCTCCACTTTGCTATCCATCTCTTCAATATGTCGTTGTTTTTTGGTGAGAGCTTCCTCTCTTCTCTCAAGTGATTCCTCTTTCTTATCTAAGGTCTCACTCTTTCGATCAAGGATCTCTTCTTTTTGTACCAAACGATTCTCTTGTTTTTGAATCTCATTTCTTCGTTCACGAATATCCCGTTCAGCTTCCTGACGTAATTTATGGATTTCGTCCTTTCCTTCAAGGATTGCTTCCATTCTCAGTCGATCTGCTTCGCGTTTGCTTTCCTCAATAATTTGCTTTGCTGCATGTTCAGCACTAGAAATTTTCGCTTCTGCAATGGATTTTCGAACAAGATATCCAACAACTGCACCAAGGGCCACAGAGACAAGCAAAATGAAGATGAGTACAAAATTGTTGTCCATTACTTTCACCTCCTCTTGCTATCTAATTGTTGGTTTCATAATACATTATTTCATTCATTATTGGTGTGCACATCCAGCACGGGTTACTTTTCTTATCATTATAAAAAAAATAGCCAATAGTAAATTGCAGTATTCCAAACAATTGTATAATTGGATAATGTTATTGTCAAGCATCGTCAACATCTGACGGTTTTAAACATAGTTTTAAAGATGGACATACTGATAAAAAAAACTGGTTAAAAATATAAAAATGCGTCTCTCCCAAGAAATCTAATAGATTTCTTGGAAGAGTCCGCTAAGTTTTGATCAATAATCTCAAGCTAACTTTATTACTTTACTTCAACCGGCAGATCAGCTTGTTCACTCATGTTTGCTGGCTCAGTCACATTTCCACCATTTAATCCGTAATGTTGACGGATTTTCGCATCAATTTCTTCTGTGATATCCTGATTTTCCTTTAAGAATTGTTTTGCATTTTCTCTTCCTTGCCCTAAGCGCTCTTCCTTATATGAGTACCAAGCACCACTTTTAAGAACAATATCTAAATCTGAACCAATATCTAACAGTGATCCTTCTCTAGAAATACCTTCACCATACATAATATCTACTTCTGCTTGCTTAAACGGTGGAGCAACTTTGTTTTTTACTACTTTAATTTTCGTTTTGTTTCCAACCATATCGTTCCCTTGTTTGATAATTTCTGCTCTACGCACTTCTAAACGAACAGAGGAATAAAATTTAAGAGCCCGTCCACCTGGAGTTATTTCAGGGTTTCCAAACATCACTCCAACTTTTTCACGAATTTGGTTAATAAAGATAGCGATCGTCTTTGATTTACTAATTGCACCAGAAAGCTTTCTAAGTGCTTGCGACATTAAGCGAGCTTGAAGTCCAATATGACTATCTCCCATTTCGCCTTCAATCTCTGCTTTCGGGACAAGAGCAGCAACTGAGTCGATGACAAAAATATCAACAGCTCCACTACGAACTAGTGCCTCAGCGATCTCCAATGCTTGCTCACCGGTATCTGGTTGTGAAAGTAATAATTCATCAATGTTTACGCCTAGATTTTGAGCGTAAATTGGATCAAGTGCATGCTCAGCGTCAATAAACGCCGCTGTTCCACCTTGACGCTGTACTTCAGCTATCGCATGAAGCGCTACCGTCGTTTTACCTGAAGATTCTGGTCCGTAGATCTCAATAACTCTTCCCTTTGGATAGCCACCTACTCCTAAGGCAATATCAATCGCTAAAGATCCAGTTGAAGTCGTTGCAACTCTTTTTTCAGCTTGTTCCCCTAATTTCATAATGGAACCTTTTCCAAACTGCTTTTCAATTTGGCGTAATGCCATTTCTAATGCCGCTTTACGATCACTCATTTTTTCATCTCTCCTTATATGTATCATAATCAATTTATGTCTTTATTCAAATCCCATATCATTATCATAACTTGTTTTTTGAGATTTGCCAATAGTTTTTACGAACATTTATTCGTTTTTTTGTTTATTTGGTTTGATCATGGTATTTTAAAAAAACAAATTCAAAATAATAAGACTTACCCCACTCTAGCAAAAAAAAGTTAGCTTCACATACAACTACTGTGGTCGCACGCTTTTAAATAACTTGCTAGAAGAGCTAGTCTCTATTAAAGAAAGATTTATCTTGATTTATAAGGGTTAAGCCCTATCCATAAAGCGTAGGCGAGATTTTTTACTTGAAATTACCATCTCGTTTCGGTCTTGGTTTTGCTGGTTCTAAATTAACTCTAGCACCATTTAATCTTGAATAGCGAAGCGCTTCGTATACAAATGGAGCACTTTCTTCTGGAACTTCAAGAAAAGTAAAGTTTTCAAAAATATCAATTCTGCCAATGGCTTTCGCCGCAATCCCTACCAACTCGGAAACCTCATCCATAATAATTTTTGGAGTTAACTTGACATTTCTTCCGACGTTAATAAAGAAACGTACCATTCCTTTAGCCGCTCCTGTATCTCCAAAATTATAGCTATCATCTCCTGCGTCAAATTCATGATGAAAGGCAACTTTCATTAATGCACCGACAACTTTTTCGGCCGGGTGATCAGAAAGCATTTCCTTAATTAATGGATCAAAGAGAACTGGTTGTTCATTTGATTGAATAATATTTACTAATTGTTGCTTCCATGATTCTTGCTGTTTTTCAACAACATCTTCAATTGTTGGGATATTTCGAGACGGTAAAGTCATTTTAATTTCCAATTCAATCGAACGTAAATGCTTCATTTCTCTTGGAGTTACTAAGGTTAATGCTAATCCTTTTCGTCCTGCACGTCCAGTGCGACCAATCCGATGAACATAGCTTTCAGGATCTTGCGGAATGTCATAATTGATGACATGAGTAACGTTTTGGACATCAATTCCCCTTGCCGCAACGTCTGTTGCGATTAGAAATTCAATTGTTGCATCGCGGAATTTCTTCATAACACTATCACGTTGCATCTGTGTTAAATCACCATGAAGACCATCAGCCATATAACCACGAGCTTGTAAGGCTTCAGTAAGCTCATCAACACCTTTTTTTGTGCGGCAAAAAATAATTCCTAAATCAATCTCTTCACTATCGATAATTCGGCAAAGTGAATCTAACTTATTTTTTTCTAACACTTTAAAGTAAATTTGGTCTATAGACGGGGCAGTTACTTCCCCTTTATTAATTGAAACGACTTTTGGTTGTTTCATATATTTTCGCGACAGCTTGACGATCGCATTTGGCATCGTTGCAGAAAACATAAGTGTTTGTCGATCACTACTTACTTCTTTTAAAATCAACTCTATATCTTCAACAAAACCCATATCTAACATTTCATCGGCTTCGTCTAACACTACAGTATGAACTCGGTCTAGTTTTAATGTTTTGCGACGCAGATGATCAAGGACACGGCCTGGAGTTCCAATCACAACATGAACTCCTTGATTTAAGGCGCGAATTTGATGGCCAATTGATTGGCCCCCATAAATCGGTAAAGTTCGGGTTCGTTTAAATTTCGAAAGCTGTTGTAGCTCAGCCGCCACTTGAATTGCTAACTCTCTTGTCGGTGTTATAATAATCGCCTGAACATGAGGTGACGTTGTTACTTTGTCTAACAAAGGTATTCCAAATGCAGCTGTTTTCCCTGTACCTGTTTGCGCTTGTCCAATAACATCGCCACCATCAAGAATGAGTGGAATAACTTTTTCTTGAATTGGCGATGGCGCTTCGAAGCCCATCTCTTTTACTGCTTTTTTTAAATCAGTTGAAATTTGAAAATCATCAAAATACATCATTTTTGCCACCTTTATTAAATTGTTTCAACAAACTATACAAGCCGTGTTTCACTGACCTGTTTTGTATCTGTTCTCTTGTACCCGCGAGTTTTAGAGAATAAACTTTCGTTTTCTCACCTGCCATTGAAACAGCAATGAAAACTGTTCCAACCTCTTTTTCTTCTAGTAATGACGGTCCCGCAACTCCTGTGAAACTAATCCCAATGTCAGCATTTAATAATTCCCTAACATTTTCCGCTAAACAGCTAGCACATTCTTTACTTACCTCACCATATTTTTGGAGAGTCTCTTTTGGTACTTGAAGAATAGTTTGTTTCACTTCGCTATCGTAGCAAACTATACCACCTTTAAATATTTTAGAAGCGCCATGTATGGCTGTCAATTCAGCAGAAAAACGTCCGCCGGTTATACTTTCTGCGGCCGCTACTGTTTTATTTTGCTCACGAGTATATTTCAAAACTTCACTAAGGAGTGAGGTTTCATTATAACCATAAAAAAACTTACCTACCCTTGATAAAACCTTATTTTCCAACTCATCGAGTAGTTTCTCCCCGACTTGTCTATTTTCATGCTTAACGGTTAAACGGATCGTCACTTCGCCCTCTTTTGCTAGTGGGGCTATCGTAGGGTTTGTTTGAGTCTCAATTAAATCTAGAAGTTCTGTTTCAAGCTGAGATTCACCAATGTCAAAAAAATTTAAAACTCTCGAGATGATTTGAATCGATTTTTCTTGTTGAGATAGGATAAAGGAAAGTCCATACTTAGTAAACATCGGTTCCATTTCCTTTGGTGGTCCAGGTAAAAGTATATAGTGAATTCCACCTTCTTTAAAAGCCATCCCGGGAGCCATTCCATTATCATTAGGCAAAATCGTTGATCCATCAATGACCAACGCTTGCTTTCGGTTATTATCGGTCATGACAAGATTACGCTTTTTATAATACAGCTCGATTCTATGTAGAGCTTCGGCATCGCTAATTAAGTGACGTCCAACGCAAGTAGCAATCGTTTCTTTTGTTAGATCATCCTTTGTTGGGCCGAGACCACCTGTAAAGATAATTAAGTTAGCACGCTTTTGCGCTTGTAAAACGAGATCTGTTAATCGAGATTTATTATCACCAACAACACTGTGATGATAAACATTTACCCCAATATTTGCTAATTCCTTTGAGATATATTGAGCATTTGAATTAGCAATTTGTCCAAGTAAAAGTTCCGAACCAATTGCGACAATTTCTGCGTTCAAAATAAAACCTCCACTTACTTAGATTTAAGGATAATATGTTTATTTTTCAGAAAATAATCCAATCCTGAGATGATTGTTAAAATTGTTGCAATCCAAACTGTAATCATTGCAAATGGAACTCCGATTAATTCAAAAGGAAGATTATGAAGCATTAACGCTGAAACAGCAATAATTTGAAATACGGTTTTCAATTTCCCTAAATTACTAGCGGCGATGACTTGTCCATCGGCAATAGCGACGAGCCTAATGCCAGTAACAGCAAATTCCCGACTAATAATAACAATCGCAATCCAAGCTGGTAAAAAAGTTAATTCAACCAAAGCTATTAATGCTGCGGTCAATAATAATTTATCTGCTAATGGATCTAAAAATTTCCCGAAATTTGTTACTAAATTGTATTTTCTCGCATAATAACCGTCTAGCCAATCGGTACTAGCCGCGAGAATAAACATTAATGCCCCAAAAAAATGGGCCAAAGGTAATTGATAATCGAAAATAAATAAGCTCCCTAAATCGATTGGCGCTAGGAAAAAAATTAAAAATAGGGGAATAAGAAGAATTCTTGAAATTGTAATTTTATTCGGTATGTTCACATGTATCCTCCCTATCTAACTGAATAAAACCTTACTTACTAGAATGAAATTGATAATACCAAAAACTAGCCACATCAAGTTACCAAGTAACTTGAATCACTAACAAGTTACCTAGTGGCGCAGAATCTGTACTATGAAATTCATTCACTTATCTAAAGAATAGATAGCTATTATCTCATATTTACATACTGAACTGGGAAATCTAAATCTAATTCCTTAACTAGTTGAATAACCGATTGTAAGTCATCAATACTTTTTGCAGTTACTCGAATCTGCTCATCCTGAATTTGTACTTTTATCTTTAACTTAGCATCACGAATCGCAACAGTAATTTTTTTTGCGCGATCAGAACTTATCCCGGCAACAAGCGTGATTACTTGCCGGACTGTGCCACCAGAAGCCTGCTCAACTTTTCCGAAATCCATTATTTTTTGAGATAAATCCCGTTTAATAAATTTTATTTGCAAAATATCAATAACGCTTTCTAGTTTATAATCATCGTCAGAAGTGATTGTAATTTGGTGATCACCACTACGTTCAATGTTACTTTTTGAATTTTTAAAATCATAACGTGTTTTTATTTCTTTTAACGCCTGGGCAATCGCATTATCAACTTCTTGCATTTTCACTTCAGAAACGATATCAAAAAAGTGTTCTTTTGCCATCATCATCATCCTCTCATTAAGCATACTAGTAATGCATGTTCTTTTTGCAACCTTAAATAATTTTATCACATTACACTTTCAATGTGTAATCCTAACGTGTTAAAAAGAGTCATCGACGCGATGACTCTTTTTAACACAAAAAATTAAATTCATTTATTGATCAGCACTTTCCTGAATGAAATGAAACGTTACTTTTTGATGGACAATATCTAAAGGAAACTCAAAAGGCTCTTCATTTATAAACAGTTTCACATTATTTGATGCACCAAAGTTAAACTGAATTGTTTCCTCTTCTGAAAAATCAAACTTTAAAGTCTTACCACCATCTTCAGTAAGTGCATGAAACGTTTTTCCTTTACGATTATCAATTTCTACATAACTCTTGCCCACAAGATCAATCTTAAATTTGAACTCCTTAGCGTTGATCAAGTTATATATCGTTTCCTTACCTTTTGTTTCGACAACTTCAACTTCTTGATTGACTTCCTCTTCTTCTTCTTCTATTATTTCTTCTTCAATTTCAATTGCCTCCTCACCACCTTTTGCTGGTTGAAGAGCATCATCATTTCTCCCACCTTCAACGGAAGGTGAATGGGGTTGTTCATATTCAGTTGCTTCGTCTCTAGCTGAGTCATCCTGGAGGTAGAACCATGCCCCAATAAAAATCGAAATAATAAAAACTACTACAATTACTAATGGGAGTACTGCTAAAAATCGAAGGGTTTTTTTTGTACCTCTTTTCTTTTTTTGCTGCACACGTGCTGGAATTTCCTCGACTCGCTTATTTATAGTTGGAAGTTCGCTTGCATGCTCTTCAAAAAGAATATCTGGATCGATCCCAACTGCATCAGCATAACTCTTTACAAACCCTCTTGCGTAAAAGGTTCCTGGCAATATATCTAGATTGCCTTCTTCAATTGCTTGTAAGTAACGTTTTTGTATTTTTGTAATACTTTGAAGTTCCTCTAGCGATATATTTTTTTCTGCCCTTGCATTTTTCAGCCGAAGCCCTAATTCTGACAATACTAACACCTACTAACTTTAACTAATATCAAATGAAGAAAAACCTGAGTCTATAACTTCATAAGTAATCATTTCATCATGAGTATTTCTTAGCTCTATTATGTAATCAAAGTCATCTAACGTATATTCTGTTTCTCTTACAAAAATATCTGGATGTTCAATGACTTTTGTAGAACCAATCCTCATTATTTCGTCAACGAGCGTACGATGTTTTTCTGTTGCTCGCATCGTTGTCACAATACCATCAATGATATAGATATTATTTTCAGTAAACTCATCATCTGCTAAGTGACTTCGAATCGTTTGCCTGAGTAATGTCGATGAAATAAAAGACCAGCGTTTATTAGCACAAACACTTGCAGCAACAATTGATTCTGTTTTACCCACTCTAGGCATTCCACGGATACCTATCAGTTTGTTGCCTTCCTTTTTGAAAAGCTCAGCCATAAAATCAACAAGTATTCCAAGCTCAGCGCGAACAAATCGAAAAACCTTTTTTTCGTCTTCATCACGTTCAATAAAATGACCATGCCTCACTGCTAGACGGTCACGAAGCTTTGGTTCCCTTACTTTCGTAACAGAAATATTGTCCATCGTATTTAAAATATTTGTAAGGCGCTCTATTTGTTCGTCATCTTCACTACGGATTAGCATTCCCCTCCGCATATGATCAACACCATTAATCGTTACGATATTGATTGATAACATCCCAAGGAGCGTTGCAATATCACCTAGTAAACCCGGTCTATTTTTATGTATTTGATATTCTAAATACCATTCCTTCTTCTCCATTGTTCAGCTCCTTTCTTTAAAACCAAAAAAAACTTTTTTTCTTTCATTTCTATCATAATCCTTTTTTTTCTTGAAAGAAAGTGATATTTATACGATAAGCAAGATAACTTCAGTAATTTTTTCTTTCATTTACTTAAAAAGACTCTTATGTAAGAAAAAATGGGTGTTGCAAGTACATGCAACACCCAAACATTGATACTTAATTATTGACTAGCTTAACCATCATATTTGCAATAGCATGTTGCTCCTCTTCTGAAGCAACATTCCAAAGGTCTAATAAGACTCGTTCTTGATCATTTTTTGGTTCTACTTGCTTTGACAAGTATTCTCCCACTTGGTAAGCAACATCATTGACAACCTGTTGATCCATACCGTCTTGTTCCGCTTGTTGCAAGCGATCTCCTAAAAAGTCTTTCCATTGGTTCCAATTATCTAATACAGACATTATTGTCCCTCCTTAAATTGTACTTCGTGATTATTTTGTCAAATGAGGGACAAAATTATGCGTCCTTAAGTTTTTTTTATAAATTAGTCATTTAACAATGCCACCCACCATTTATACTGATAATTTGGCCATTAATATATGTGGACTTATTCGAAACAAGAAAAGTCACCAAATCAGCTACTTCTTTTGCTTCACCAAGCCTCTGCATCGGAATTTCTTGACACAATTCCAATAGTTCTTGATTAGAAAAATTAGCTAACATATTTGTATCAATGGCACCTGGAGCTACACCATTTACGCGAATTCCACTAGGTGCTACTTCCTTAGCAAGAGCTTTTACAAAAGTATTTAAGCCGCCTTTTACCATCGAATACAAAACTTCACATGATGCTCCTGTTAATCCCCAAATAGAGGATATCGCAACTATATTGCCTGCTTTATTTTTGATCATCGCCGGGAGCAATGCCTTTGTTAGTAAAAAAGGACTTGTAATATGAAGCTGGACCATTTCCTCAACCTGATTTTCAGTCATATCCGTTATTAACCCAACGTAACTTGTGCCACTATTTAAAATAAGGCAATCAATTGGATGATGAATGCTGTTGAGCATTTCAGTATGTCCGGTCTTATTTGACAAATCTGCTTTCACTTTCCAAGTTTCGATATTTTTTAACTTTACCATCAACTGATCAATGGCTTCTTCATTTTCATGATAATGCAAGTACAAGCAATAACCTTCTTTTCCTAAGGCTAGCGCAATTTCACGACCGATCCCTCCACTTGCACCTGTAATTAACGCATACTTCAATTTTTTCCTTTCGGGACAACTTGACAGATTGTAAACATGTCTGGATCAAAGTGATCTTTCATTTTTTGTTCAAGTTCGTCTTTTTTCAAACTTTCAAGTGTTTCGACAACATCAAATAAATTCATATCGTTGAATTGATACCTTGTAAATTGATTGGCAATATATTCAGGTGAGTTAACTGCTCTCATAAATGCACCAATTTTTTTCTTGATAATACTCTTAACGGCTTTGTCTTCTAAAGGTGTCTGAATAAACGAGCTAATCATCTCTTCAAGCGTCTCTACTAATTGGTCTGGATTTTTTGTGTCTCCACCGATAATCGAAAAGCCAAAGCCCATTTCTGCTGAATAATCAAAGGAAAAAGAATTGTCTATTAGACCTTCATGATAAAGGCGCTCATAATTATTAGAACTTTGACCCAACATTAAATCTAAGAGGATATTAATGCTTAATTCATGCTTCAAGAGCTCAACACCCTGTCTTGCTGAATTTTTCTCTTTAAATGCAACTAAACATTTCGGTGTATTAACAGACATATTCAGTACCGTTTTCTTTTTGGCAACTTGCTTTGGTTCCTCGTCAAAAATCCGTTTAATGATTTCCATTTCTTTAAACGTCTTTTTATCTTGATTCGTTTTGACAAGCTTTATAATTTCATCAGGTTGTAAGGAACCGATGACAAATAAAACCATATTTTTCGGATGATAAAATGTTTCATAACATTTATAAAGTAGATCTTTGGTAATTTTATCAATTGATTCAACCGTTCCAGCGATATCAATGCGAACAGGATGATTTTCATACATATTTTCAATAATACCAAAATAAACGCGCCAATCTGGATTATCATCATACATAGTAATTTCCTGCCCGATAATACCCTTTTCTTTTTCGACACTTTTTTCTGTAAAATAAGGGTGTTGGACAAAATCAAGCAAGGTTTCTAAGTTTTTATCCACTTCAGAAGTACTCGAAAACAAATAAGCCGTTCTCGTAAAGCTCGTAAATGCATTAGCAGAAGCCCCTTGCTTACTAAAAAGCTGGAACACATCACCATCTTCATCTTCAAACATTTTATGCTCCAAAAAATGAGCAATACCATCAGGTACTTTTAATGGTTCACCTCCGTCTAGAGGGATAAAATGATTATCAATTGAGCCATATTTAGTTGTAAATGTAGCATAAGTTTTATTAAAGCCTTGTTTAGGTAAAATATATACCTCTAATCCATTTGCCAATGTTTCGTGATATAATTTTTCATTTAGTTGCTCAAAAACAATTTCTTTCATCTACTTTTCCTCCTTTCCAGTTAAAAAATAAATCGTATCTAAGTGAACATTACGTCCAACATTGATAATATCTTCCTTTGTAACGCTTTCAATTCCAAAAATCCAATCTTCAATTGACCTTACCTTATTGGCGACTGCATTATGATATAACAATTCAACGTATCCTTTTGCTGCATCCACTGTTTCCAAAACTTGATTTTTTAAAACAGCTTTTGTTTGCTCGATTTCACTATCTGAAAAATCACCATTTTGCATACTTTTAAGCTGTTCTTTAATAATCTTCACTGCCTGATCATAATTTTTAAATTCAATCCCCGACATAACCATCAATAAACCTTTATGACTTTCATAGCGGGATGCTGCATAATAAGCTAAGCTTGCTTTTTCACGAACATTAATAAACAGCTTCGAGTGTGAAAAACCACCGAATAATCCATTAAACATTTGCATCGCAAAATAATTCTCACTCTGAAATGTCGTACTAGTTCGAAAACCGATATGCAGCTTACCTCGTTTAATATCCTGCTCTTCAAATACGACTTTTTCTTTTTTAACGACTTTAGTTTCAGTTGATCCTTTTTGTTGGTCATCAATTACTTGAGATGTTTGGGCCGCTAGTGAAAAGTTAGTTTTAACAATTTTTTCAATTTCATTGCTATTAACATCGCCAACTACATATAAATCATATAAATCATTTGCTAAGATTTCCTTATATTGCTGATAAAGTTCTTGTGGCGTTACAGATTCAATTTCCTCCTCATAGCCCCAAACATTAATTCCGTATCGTTCATCTTTGCACATTTCCTCAGTTATTCGCATATTTGCATAACGCATCTTGTCATCAAAAATTGATTCAATCCGTTGCTTTAAATTACGTTTTTCGTTATCCACGATCGTACTTTGAAAAACACCATTTTCTGTAATCGGCTTTAGAATAATTTCCGCTAATAGCTTTATTGCTTCTTCTAGCAAAGGTGTTTTATCTTTTAAGTACTTTTCATTAGCAATATCCATACGAAAAGATAGGATTTGATTTTCACCTTTTTTACTCACATCAACAGAGAGACTTGCACCATATAACTCATCTAAATAACTTCTTATTTCTTGTCTAGACGTAAATTGCTCAGTACCACTCTGTAATACATATGGGAGCAATGCCCGCTTTGTAACCGTGTTTTTTCTAAGCGGGGCTCTTATATGTAAGACAATTGTATTAGTTTTATATTTATCTGTTTCGATAACGTGAAGATTAATTCGATCAACCTTAATATCCCGTACACTTGTGTTCAAATTCATTTTTCCTTCACTCCTTTTTTCATTTAATTGATGGCCTTCCAGTGCTTGTCGTGGCTACCAAGGCGCTTGCGCTTTTCTTTGTCTAGCTCCAGCGCCTAGCCTCTCGATCACTTCAGGCCGTCAATAGCGGACAAAGTTCGGTCCGCTATTGATGGCCTTCCAGTGCTTGTCGTGGCTACCAAGGCGCTTGCGCTTTTCTAATTATACCCTTTATACTTTCCAATCTGCAAAAAAGAGACCCATTTTATGGATCTCTAATTTTTGAACTTCCTCTTTTAAGTTTATCCTGCTATGTCTAGTACTATGAGTTAACAATTATCTTCACGCTCGTTTTCGTAAGACGCGAAACTTAAACTTATCAGCTCGAAAATAATTAACAGAATAAAGAATTGGTCGGTCGGACTCATCGTAATGCAATTGTTTCAATAGTAGCAATGCTGTTTCAGGATCGCACTGCAATATTTCAGATACTTTCTCATGATAACCCACTGGTTCTAATTGGGTTATTGCGTATGAAATTCTTGTACCTTTTTTTTCTAGCTGTTCAAATATTGATTGGTCATCATGAGACGAGTAATTAGGTGAATATATTTCAGGTATTTTATCTAAACAATAGACAACTGGCTCATTATCGGCCGTTCGGACTCGCTCGTTAACGATTAATTGATCCAATTCGTTTAACTTAAATTTATCCCGATCCTCTTCTGAGGCTGAAACAGCATTTGAAGAAAGAAAAATTGTCCCAGGTTTTTGATTACCCCGTTTAATCATTTCAGTTATACTAAACAACTCTTCAATACCTGAAGTAAATAATGGCTTACTACAAATAAATGTCCCAACACCGTGACGCCTTTTAATAATATTCTCTTCTTCTAAAATTCTGAGTGCCTCACGTAAAGTAGCTCGACTGACGCCTAATTGCTTTGATAACTCAAATTCGGAAGGAAGTCGCATTCCTGTCTCGTAAATCTCTGTTTCTATATCTAGTTTAATTTTATCAATAACTTGTAAATATAATGGTCGCTGATCGGCTTTTATCACAACTTCCCCTCCAATTTACTACGATAATGAGTTAATTTAGTTACCCAGAAGAAATATCCTCCTCAGTTTTTTTTGAAACTAAAACTTCTCTAGGCTTACTTCCTTCGTAGGGTCCGACAATTCCACGGGCTTCTAACTCATCAATCAATCGAGCCGCTCTTGTATAGCCAATTCGAAAACGTCGTTGCAACATCGATACAGATGCCGTATTCATTTCTACTATTAAATTAACAGCATCATCATATAAATCATCCCCAGATTCACTACTGAGTTGATCTTCTTCCTTTGACATCATTTCTTCTGCATACTGCGCTTTTTGTTGGGCAATGACAAAGTTTACGATATTTTCAACTTCCTCATCAGAAACAAATGCTCCTTGAACTCGGACCGGTTTTGATGCGCCGACAGGTAAAAATAACATGTCCCCTCGGCCTAAAAGCTTTTCTGCTCCACCCGTATCAAGAATCGTCCTTGAATCTGTTTGCGATGATACACCAAAAGCAATTCGCGAAGGAATATTGGCTTTAATTACACCTGTAATAACATCTACTGAAGGGCGTTGAGTCGCAATAATTAAATGAATTCCTGCTGCACGTGCCATTTGCGCAAGTCTCATAATGCAATCTTCAACATCACTAGATGCCACCATCATTAAATCAGCAAGCTCGTCAATAATAACAACAATATAGGGTAAATTAGGCTGTTTAGCCTCACTACTTTCATTTTGATTACGGATTAAAGTATTATATCCTTCGATATTTTTTGTTCCCGTATGAGCAAAAAGTTCATAACGACGTTCCATCTCATTAACTACTTTTTTTAAGGCTTGTGATGCTTTCTTCGGTTCAGTTACAACTGGTGCTAGTAGATGGGGAATACCATTATAAATATTAAGTTCTACCATTTTCGGATCAATCATGATCATTTTAACTTCGTGAGGTTTTGCCCTCATTAGGATACTAACAATAATTCCATTAATACAAACACTTTTCCCACTACCTGTCGCTCCAGCAACGAGTAAATGTGGCATTTTATTTAACTCAGCTAAAATCGGATCTCCGGAAACATCTCTACCCAGTGCAATTAAAAGCTTAGAAGCTTCTGGCAGACCGCTAGTGGCCTCTAATACCTCTCTTAAGGTTACAATCGCAACTTCTTGATTCGGTACCTCAATTCCAATCGCTGATTTGCCAGGAATAGGCGCTTCAATTCGAATATCTTTCGCCGCTAAGGCCAAAGCTAAATCATCAGCAAGATTGACAATTTTACTGACCTTTACACCAACACTAGGATAAACTTCATATTTCGTTACTGCGGGACCTAAATGTACTTTTGAAACTTTAGCCTTTACCCCAAAACTTTCTAACGTCTGTTCAAGTTTTTTTGCATTTGCTGAAATATGTTGTTTTTCTAAAAATTGATTATTTTTCTTTGGGTTATTTAGTAACTCAAGCGTCGGTATTAAATAATTTTTGTTTGTTTCCACTGCCACTATTAGCGACGCTTTTCCATCAATACTTGTTTTTATTTTTTCCATAGGAACTGCAACTTCTTCGGATACATTTACAGAAATACTATTTTCTTTATCTCCTTGGACTGAACCATAGGCTTTCTTAGTAAAATCATAAATGATCGGTTCAGGTGGATTAGCTGTTTCACCGTTCACATCTTGGTCTTGGTTAATTTGTCTACTACTGCCTTCTAAATTTTCCTTTTCTTGTAATTTCTGCTGTTTAGCTTCACGTTTAGAAGTAAACTGATCTTTTAAAGTAGCTAGCTCTTGCTTTATTTTCGTTATGCTACTTGAAAAAAATGATCTGAATTGAGATACAAAATTTGCAATTAAATCAACAAAAGATTTTCCAGTAATTAGAATAAGTGCAGTAATAATAATAAAAATCGCAAAAACAACCGTACCACTTGCCGCAAACAAAAAGTGTGAAATGGCAAAACCAATTGCACCAATCATACCTCCACCTAAATCATCAATGGTAGTGCCCCCATTAATCTGGAGCCAATATAATTCCCAAGTATTGCGGATAACTGAGCCATCGATAAAATCACCTTGCTTTGAGAAAAGATCAAATAATTTAATATGGCTGAGTAAGACCATTGCAAAAACTAATAAATAAATGCCAATAAGCCTTCTTGAAAAAAGGTTAGGCACTTGCCTTTTAATCATTATGTACAAGGAAAGAATAAATAATCCAATCGTTAATACTACTTGCCACTCACCCAGAAAAAAACGAAACAAATGAGTTAGACCTTGTCCGACACTTCCTAATTTAGCAAATGCAACTGAAGCTAGTACAATTAGAAATAAACCGATAAGTTCAAACGAAAGTTGCTTTTTCCATTCAACTTTCTTTTGCTTTTTTCTCGTCGCCATCGTTTCACCTCTATTTAGCAAAATCGTAAATTTTCAAGGGGGAAACTAGTTCATGCAACTAATGAAGAATGAAGAAGCAGCCGAGAAACGGCTGCTTCTATATTTGAACTTACTAGTTTTTACTTGAATATGTTTATTATACCATAATAACAACAGGAAAAACTAGCGAAAATGAGCGAACGAACAGTTCAAAACAGCGAGATCATTTTTCCTGGAGTGTAATTTTCATTTAAGAAAGCCATTGGATCTGAACTTATTAAACGAACTACTCTAAATTGTTGGTTTTCCATTGCCTCAATAACCAACTGACCTTCTTTAATATCAATGTTCATTTGTTTTGCAAACTGAGATTCGTCATAGGGAAAAATCAACTCTTGCGGTACAGTTGTGTACAAGGTCATTGCACTAAGTCTCCTTCTTTATTAAGTTTATTCGCTTCAATGAGCTCATTAAGTTTTTTAATCGCTTTACCGATTCCACCAACTTCATTAATCATTCCATATTCAACAGCATCTGGGCCTACTACATTTGTTCCAATGTCTCTCGTTAAATTACCTTTTGAAAACATTAATTCTTTGAATTTTTCATCAGTAATCGATGAGTGGCTAGTTATAAAATTTACTACTCTATCTTGCATTTTGTCTAAATATTCAAAAGTTTGCGGTACACCAATAACTAAACCTGTTAACCTAACCGGGTGAATAGTCATTGTTGCAGTTTCAGCAATGTAACTATAATTCGCCGCAACAGCAATTGGAGCTCCTATTGAATGACCTCCTCCTAGAACAAGTGTTACTGTTGGCTTTGTCATTGAGGCAATCATTTCAGCAATTGCTAAACCGGCTTCAACGTCACCACCAACAGTATTCAAAATAACTAGCATCCCTTCAAGCTTTCTGTTTTGTTCAACCGCCACTAATTGTGGAATGATGTGCTCATATTTAGTTGTTTTGTTTTGAGGTGGTAATTGCATATGCCCCTCGATTTGTCCAATAATTGTAATTACATGTATATTCGACTGTTCCATTTGCGGGACATTTGTTTGTCCTAACTGCTGAATTTTATCGACAATACTTGATTGTTTTTGATCCTTTTCTTCATCTGGACTTTCTGACATCTGATACCCCATTTAAAATCCTCCTCAATATATTCAAGCTAATAGTAGTATGAGAAGAGTTGAATACAATTATGAATTAAATTATCCGAGAAATGAATCTCCCAAGAGAGCCTATATATGAAAAAAGCTCAAATGATGTGTCTTGAAGCTAGACAGACATGAACATTTTATACTTTCTTACCATAAAAAAAGTTGCTAAAGCAGTTACTGCCTTAACAACTTTCATTTAAACTTCCATTATAATTGGTAAAATCATTGGACGCCGACGTGTTTTCTCATATAGATACCGGCTTAAAACGTCTCTTATACTTCTCTTTAATGAAGACCATTCGTTAACATTTTCCTCGATGCATTTTGTTAATGTCTGAACGACTAGCTTACTTGATTCATCAAGCAGTTCCTCACTTTCCCTAACATAAACGAATCCACGTGAAACAATATCTGGACCGGAAACAATCGCATTGCTACGCCTATTTAATGTTACGACAATAACTAATATCCCATCTTTTGATAGAAGGTGACGGTCTCTTAAGACAATGTTACCAACATCCCCGATACCTATTCCATCAATAAGAACATTACCTGAAGTGACTTTACTACCCATTTTTCCTTCGCCATTTGAAAATTCAACAACATCGCCTTTATCGACTATGAAAATATTTTCTTGTTTTATCCCGCAAGATTTAGCAAGTGCACTGTGGGCATGTTGCACTCTAATTTCACCTTGAATTGGGATGAAATATTTCGGTTTCATTAAATTAATCATCAT
The DNA here is from genome assembly GCA_031761875.1 of Bacillaceae bacterium IKA-2. GTDB lineage: Bacteria > Bacillota > Bacilli > Bacillales > Anaerobacillaceae > Anaerobacillus. The sequence continues at coordinate 2,677,890 of CP134492.1, forward strand.
TTTAAGTTCTTCTTGTAAGCCATGACCAGTTGTGTGGACATTTCTTTTCCCAAAAATAACTTCTGCTCCAGTTCTAAATAATAAATCGACTATTCTAGTAACCGATTTTTCATTACCGGGGATTGGAGTCGCAGAAATAATAATTGTATCGGTTGATTTAATTGTTATTTGTTTGTGAGCTCCTTTTGCCATTCTCGAAAGAGCTGACATCGGTTCACCTTGACTGCCTGTCGCAAGAATGACAATTTCTTGATCATCATAGTTATGAATATCAGCTACATTAATTAGCGTATCTTTGTCGACGTGTAAGTAGCCTAATTCGATCGCAATAGATATTATTTTCACCATGCTACGCCCAGATACAGTTACTTTTCGATTCACTTCAACAGCTGCATTAATCACTTGTTGAATACGGTTAACATTAGAATCAAATGTAGCAACAATTATTCTTCCTTTCGCAACCTGAAAAGCTTCTTTAATTCCTTGACCAACAACACTATCTGACTGGGATAAACCAGGTCTTTCTGCATTCATACTGTCTGATAATAAGCATAAAACTCCATTTTCACCAATTTCGGACATTTTTCCGATGTCAGACAAAATACCATCAACTGGATTTTGGTCAAACTTAAAGTCCCCGGTATGAACGATGGCCCCTTGTGTTGTCTCAATACATACACCAACAGAGTCTGGAATACTGTGATTAGTCCTAAAAAAACTAACTGTTGTTGTACCTATTTTTAACTGTGACTTATTATCAATTTCATTTAAGTTTGCTTCTTTACCTAAGGAACTTTCAGCTAATTTCGCCTTGACAATTCCTAGTGTTAATTTTGTTCCATAAACAGGGACATTGAGCTTTTTTAATACATAGGGAAGAGCACCAATATGATCTTCATGACCATGTGTTAAAATAATTGCTTTTACACGGGACGCATTTTCTTCTAAATAGCTAATATCAGGTATAACAAAATCAACCCCGAGCATATCTTCACTAGGAAACATTAATCCTGAGTCGATAACAATGAGATCATTGTCTACCTCGACAACATACATATTTTTTCCATTTTCACCTACACCGCCCAGTGAAAAAACACGTATTTTTTCTAAAGTTTTTTTTATCAATTTACATTTTCCTCCCATATTAAGTTTATAAGTTTAAGTTGATTGTTACTCATTTTCTTTTTAGCCCCGAACCAATCACTTGTTTGTAGTATAACTTATCTTATAAAAGAAGGACAAGCACAATTAAGGACAATTGGAAAAATATTTAAATAAGCAGGCGATTTTTTTTGCAAAACCTATTATGAAGTAGTTCATTGATATGACTTGGAGCTAGACTAGACAATCAGAAAAGAACCCTACTAATCATTTAGATGACTAAGGTTCCTTTTCTAATTATTGAAAACCAATCCTTTAGATAGTTTTATTGAGTGGATTACCTTATCACTCTAGCTAGCGCTTCTTGCTCGATTTCCGTTAGGGGGATTAATGGTAATCTCACACCTCCAACTTTTACACCTTTAAGCTCTAATGCTGCTTTTAACGCACATGGATTAGGGGCCATAAATATCGCTTTTACAATTGGCAATATTTGTTGATGAAGTATGGCCGCTTCTTTATTTTTTCCTGCTTTAAACGCGTTGATCATTTCTTGCAATTCCCTACCAATAATATGAGCACAAACAGAAACGACGCCAACTCCACCAACAGCAAGAATTGGTAATGTTAGTCCATCGTCACCACTATACACATGAAAATCATCGTCAGTATTAGTAATGATAGACGTGATTTGATCTAAACTACCGCTAGCCTCTTTCATCGCAACTATGTTTTTAATTTTTGACAAGTCGCAGACTAATTCCACAGACATATTCACAATTGAACGGCTTGGGATATTATAAAGCATGACTGGTAAGACTGTTGCATTTGCTATTGTTTTAAAATGTTCATACATTCCTCGTTGCGAAGGTTTATTGTAGTAAGGAGCAACTAACATCACCCCATCTACACCAACTTCTTCCGCTTTTTTCGTAAGCTCAATAGAACGAGTAGTATTATTGTTTCCTGTACCTGCAATAACTGGAACTCGTCCTTGTACAACATTCACAGTGTGTGCAAATAAAGCTAGCTTTTCATCAAAAGACAGTGTTGGTGATTCACCTGTTGTTCCTGCAACAACTAATGCATCAGTTCCATTACTAATTAAGTGTTCAATAAGTAATGTTGTTTTTAAAAAATCAATTTGGCCACTAGTATCAAAAGGTGTTACCATCGCCGTAACTACTTGCCCAAAATCCACATTATTCAACCCCTTTATTTAAGTCAACATTTTAAAAATTCCATATTGAAATCTAATTACACTTTGATTATCCTTTTCATAGTGTAGAAAGTTTTTAAAGATTGCTCGCCTTAATAAATTTGATCTAATTTAAAAATTCTATGCAATGCGTTAACAGCTTTAGCTTTTTCATCTTCTTTAACTAAAACCCAAATTGTTGTGTGAGAGTCTGCCGATTGTAAAATAGAAATATTTTCATCTACAAGACTTCCAACGATTTTTGCAGTAACCCCTGGTACACCAGCCATACCAGCACCGATAGCAGATACTTTGGCACAATTTCTCGTAACAATAGGATCATAACCTAACTCTTGCAATACTGCTATTGCCCGGTCTGTATTTTCATCAATGACTGTATAGACAACACCCATTAGATTTATATTGATAAAATCAACGCTAATCCCAGCATTTGCCATCGCTTTAAAAACTTGTGATTGGAGTTTATAATCACCATCTTTAGCGAGCACTTTAATTTGTGAAACATTTGAAACGTAGGCAATACCTGTCACTAATCGTTCTTCAACATCCATACCGGCTTGTCGATTAGTTCCTGAAGTTACCAGCGTGCCTTCTAGATTTGAAAACGTCGAGCGGATTCTAAGTGGTACTTTGGCATTCATCGCTATTTCTACTGCACGAGGGTGGATTACTTTTGCTCCTTGATAGGCCATATTACAAACCTCAGTATAAGTCACAGTGTCGATTGCCCTAGCATCAGATACAATCCTGGGATCAGCAGTCATTAACCCTTCAACATCAGTAAAAATATCAACCCATTCAGCGCCAATTGCAGCGCCAATTGCCGTTGCCGAAGTATCACTTCCACCCCGACCTAACGTAGTTAGCTCACCATTAGTTGACATGCCTTGAAACCCAGTCACAACAACGCAATCATATTCATTTAATTTATTTAGTAGATCATCACATTTCATCTCGATGATTTTCGCCTCAGAAAAATCTTCATTTGTCCGAAATCCTGCTTGCGCACCTGTCATAGCGATAGATTTCAGGTTGAGACTTCCTAGTAAATTAGCAAATGTAATCGAAGAGATTAATTCTCCACAAGACATTAACAAATCCAACTCTCGTTTTGAAACAAATGCGTCTTTTTGACCGCCAACTAAGTTAAGAAGCGTATCTGTTGCATATGGATCTCCTTTTCTGCCAATAGCAGAAACGACTACAACTACTTTATTACCTTTTTCAATAGCCATTTTGACATGATGGGCTGCTTGTAATCTTGATGTTTCATCTTTTAATGAAGTACCTCCAAATTTTTGAACAATGATTTTCATGTAACACCTCTTCGTTACCTTTTTAAACACACATTATTTTTTTCATCTATCTAAACTTTTTAATTGATGACAAGAGAAAAAAGAGAAAAGACTGACCAAAAGAGCTTAGCTCCTCCCAAAAGATAGACGATGATTTATCCATGTTCACCGAAGTATTGTTGATGGGCGATAGTGCACTTTTAACGTCAGCCTTAAGCTCTTATTTAATTATTTATTTTAATAAACCTAGTTTTACTAGACTTTCAGAAATTTGAACTGAATTCCAGGCTGCTCCCTTTAATAGGTTGTCAGATACAACCCACATGTGAAAGCCTTTTTTATTATCGAGATCTTCTCTAACTCTACCAACAAATACATCATTTTTGCCTACTGAATTAACTGCAAGTGGATAAACTTGGTTATCTGGGTCATCTTCTAAAACAACACCAGGTGCTTCTCGAAGTAAAGCTTTCATTTTTTCAGCTGTTAAGCCTAACTCCTCAACTTCTAAAAATACAGACTCGGAATGACCTGTTTCAACAGGAATTCTAACGCAAGTTGCTGCCACACTTAGGTCTGCTTGATTCATAATCTTTTTCGTTTCATTAATCATCTTCATTTCTTCAAATGTAAATCCATTATCTTGAAATTTATCGATTTGTGGTATCGCATTAAAAGCAATTTGGTAAAACTTTTTATCACTACCACAAGGTAAAATTTCTGGTGTAAACTCTTTTCCTTCTAAAATTGCTGCTGTTTGCTCGTTCATTTCATTAACTGCATTTATACCAGCACCACTAACAGCTTGATACGTTGAAACGATAACTTTTTTCAAGCCATACTGTTTTCGGATCGGCTCTAGTGCGACAACCATTTGAATGGTTGAACAATTTGGATTAGCGATAATACCATTGTGATTGTGTAAATCTGCTTCGTTTACTTCAGGTACGACTAGAGGGATTTCTGGAACCATTCGAAATGCACTCGTATTATCAACAACAATCGCGCCTCTTTTGACAGCTTCTGGTGCTAACGCTTGTGATACTGAACCACCTGCACTAAATAAAGCTAATTGAACACCTTCAAAACTTTCAGGCGTTGCTTCTTGAATTACTATTTCTTCACCTTTATATTTAAGGATTTTACCTGCTGAACGTTTTGATGATAGTAATGTTAGTTTTGAGATTGGGAAATTACGTTCTGCTAATGTCAGAAGCATTTGTTCACCTACTGCTCCTGTTGCTCCAACTACTGCTACATGATAACCTGTTTCCTTTGCCATTTTGAAAGACTCCCTTCTTGTATTTCAACGATTAATGTCAGTTTTATACACATTTACGCATATGCATAACATCTTAACATAATCTAATGCAATTGAAAACGGTTCCTACTATCTTCTAACTAGATTGTTAGAATCCTGGATTTTTCCTAGCTGTCTCTATATTTTTCTACAAGGACTGGCTGAAATTGCTTTCCTTCTAACGCTGCTTCTACTGTTTCCTGTAAAGAGGTCATTCTTGCAACAAGCGAATTCGGCTTTTTAAAAGGATCATCTTGACCGTAAGGAATAAAATAGATATTTTTCGTCGCCATCAATTTCATCAAATTGATCCCATTCAAGCCTAAAGCGTCATTTGTTGAAATTCCTAGTACAACCGGCTTTGAATTTCGTAGTGTTGCTTTCGCTGCCATCAACACAGGTGAATCGGTAAGCGCATTTGCAAACTTACTCGTTGAATTTCCTGTTAACGGGGCAATGACCATGCAATCGTGTGTAGTTCATAAAAGGCACCATAATAAAAGGTGAAATTCATTCGGTTTACCGAACCGAATGAATTTCATTCAAGTTAATTCTTTTAAATAAATTAGTAAACCTAGTTCCTTCATATTTTAATTGATCCGCTACCTTTACGGCTGTTTTATTATTTATTTAAAAGTTTTGTTAATAGGGCATTCCCATCTTTTGCTACTTTTACAATTGCATATTTTGCATTTTCTTCGACTTCAAGTCCTGTGCCTTCAGGTACAAAGTAGCTTTCAATGCCAAAGTGGACTCGGTTATAGCCATTGTATCTTCCTGTTATGATAACGTCCTCAGCTTCTGGTTGGTAGTCCTTGTTCCATTTCTTGTGGTGGTGATAATACCCTGCATACTGATAGAGATTTGTTCCATCTTTTCGGAGAACCAGCTTAACACGTTCATTATCGGTGCCATTTGGTATTTCGAGGTTACCAACTGTATAAGCTAATATCACATAATCTCCTTGAATAAGTGACCGTGGATCGATTGGTTGTAACTCCAAGATGACAGTTTCGCCTTGTTGTAGAATGATTTCACTTTTAATGACTTGAACACTTAAAATTGAAAGTTGTATAAGAATAATTAAGAAAATTGGTTTCCATGAAAAAATGGTAGCTGCTGACTTTGTATCATAGGTATTTTTTTGCTCGATATAGCTTGCAATCAGTAAGAAAATAATTCCAAGGACAATCATTAATATCGATTTGTGGAGCAAATCCCAGGCCAAGTCATAATATTTAAAGCCAAGGAAAACAAACCATAAAGCCAAGCTAAGCTTCTGTTCGAAACGTTTTTCGTGTTTGTGTGAAGCATATAATAAGAACGTAACAAAACCAAAAAATCCGAAGTTATAGATTATATTTAAGGTTGCGATTTCTTTGATGAAAGTTAATCCAAAAAGTGATAGTAGTGCCAATGTTAAGCCATTTTTGCGGGTCGTTTCCTGAACAGGTGCTAGGTAATACACCAAAAGGTTTACAATAAACAAACCAAGTAGAAAATATTCAAATTCAAAATAAGCTTCGACGAACATTTTACCCGTAATCATACCCATAAATAATGAATAAAATAGCATGCTTACGCCGCGATTCGGAGAAATTTTTAATAAAAATAAATAAAAACTTAAAAGTAAATAAAAGAACAGATCATTGGTAAAAAAAGCAGTCACGGTCGCTAGTATTAGGCCCATCGTCAAAAACGTATATTTCACCGTCGGAATATCCTTTTTTATCATAAAAAACAATCCGATACAGATGATCCCTACTAGATAAATGAAGGACTCGTTAAATGTATCAAATGTCAAACTGACAAAAGCAATAATCGCTCCAATTCCCATCCAAGAGGCTACAACAGTAAAGAAAATGATGATTATTTTTTTCAAAAAGATGATCTTTTTGTATTGCTTTTCGTGTTGATCTCTCGTTTTTAAAGATTTTGCTAGCCATTTCAAAACATAGATGCTTCCGATAACTAATCCGATCGTTGAACTCATACTTATGATCACGTAACCAGCTTCTCCAAAATTCGTAAGAAAAGAAAAGAATTTTTGAAGAAATAAAAGACTAGAAAACAAAATACTAAATGTGATAATGTTTTTTTGTAACTTTATCTTCCCAAAATAATAAATACTCCCAATCAATAGTCCAATATAGACAATCAGTATGACATAGAATATATCAAGGTTTGCTAAAAACAGTTTTTCTTGACCAAACATTGAAATGCCTACCAAAACCACATGAGCAACAAATAACGAAAGATTTTGCAAAATAGCGGAACGAACAATCTCAAAATAGGTAATCGTAAAAATAAATAGATTGATAGCCGCAATCGCTAAAAACATGACCATTAATTTGCTATCTGTGTGGACAACTTGTATCGAACTTGGGTTCATGTAAAACCAAAACGCTAAGTGAAACAACACAAATGAATTCACATAAAAAGGAGAATATCGAGTAAAAATACTAAATAAAATCATCGGAACTAACCAAATCAAAAAAAGCAAATAGCTGTCTGCATGTGAGTTGTAAATTTGTCCAAGCAATCCAACAGAAACTCCAAATATGATACTTCCTGAAACGAGCAACCACTGGTTTAAAAACGGTTGGTTTGACAAAAATCTGCGTACAAAATAGGAAGAACTGTAAAATAAAAGCATCAGTAAAATACTTAACGCAATTTTTGTAAAACGATCGAAACCTTGCCAATTTGATGCAAAAAAATAAATAATGCCAGCTAAAATCAATGATAACCCCAGCAGATAACTTAGCTTCACTGAATAGTGTTTCATATCATCACTCCCATGTACTTACTTTACATATTGAAAGAAAAAAACATTTGATTGAGCAATAGATGAGTTAAAAAGAATAACAGTTCCCTAACGAACACGATGTTTGTCAAGGTAGTGACAACTCCTGTTATTGAGATCAAGCACCAGTTAACCTAAGAAGGATATTTACGTATGGACGTATCGTTCAAAGGTGGAATTTTAAATCGAAAGGCACGATCTTGCCATAATCGTTATGATATTTAAACAAACTCTGTTCTTCAATTAACTTTCATTAAGGCCTAATAATAACATCAATTGCTGCGGCGTCTTTACCTGCTTTTATCACAGATAAAACTTGCTCGGCTACAGTTTCCACGATTAAGCCTGCCGTCTTTATTGAGGCCGAAACACCGCCAAAATCGGTTTGGACAAGACCTGGAGATACCGATGTTACACGAATACCGTATTTCTTTCCTTCTTTATTCATTGTATGGGACAAACCTAAAAGTCCCCATTTACTGGCGCAATAAGCAGACGCCTTTTCGGTCGTATTGTACGCCAGGTCTGAAGCAATATTGACAATTTGTCCCCCTTGGCCAACCATCATAATTTTATAAACGGCTTGACTACATAAGAAAGCACCCTTTAAATTTGTATTTAATTGACTATCCCAATCTTCCTCGGTCATTTCTTCTAATGGCTTCCACACACCTACACCAGCATTATTTACTAACGTGTCAATTCGCCCATACTTTTTAAAGATAGATTCAATAACCGTTGAAACTTGTTCACTCAAAGTAATATCACATTGATAGGTATCTAAGTCATCAATCCCAACCATAGTTTCCTGAAGTCTAGCAAGCGATTCTTTATTTTTCGCTAATACGATTGTTTTTGCTCCCTCTTTTAATAGAAGCTTAACAATACCCTCACCAATTCCCCTAGAACCACCTGTTACAATGACAACTTGATTTTTCAGCATAATTCCCCACTCCTTTTTCTACTTTTATTATTTCTTTAAACCAAAAACCTCTTCTCCCGAACTAGTAAGGGCCATAAGCAATAATACCAATTTGCTCCCGGCAGCTTGTATCTTCCCAAACTTCAACTATTGCATTTCGTGACATGTTAGATTGTATAACCATTTTGACACCCCCAAATCTGCAGAACAGTTCTGAAATAGCTTCCCAATAGAAAAGGCGTTCCTGCTTGTTACAGAAATGATTCCTCTGGTTTAATAGCGTATTTACTTTAAAGTTGTTTTAAATACATAACTTACTTTGTCATAATTCATCCTATCTTCATAAAAATGATGTGCCTCTGTACGCTGTAACCCTGAAGAAAGAGCAACACTTTCATAATTATTTTCTCTTGCCCATTCGTGAATATAGGAAAGTAGCTTCTCCCCGTATCCTTTTGAACGTTTATTAGTATCTGTTACTAAATCACAAACCCAAACAAATCTACCATAATAGAGCGTTATCATTGGCTTAAAACCTGAAACTGCAACAATTTCATTTTTATCAAGTAAAGCAAATAATTTATATCTATCTTTTTCTTGCGCTTCAATAACTAGTTCAAGATATATACTTTCATCAAGGTGTGATCGCAACTGCTTCATCACTGGAAAAGCTTCTAAAATTTCTTTTCGTGATTGAAGTTCCTTAATTGTTAAATCATCCATAAGAATTTTCCCCTTTTATCATTATTCTGATTCGTTAGTGAAGGTCACTTTAAATAAATTAGATTAACTCCAAAAAGATGAACAACTACTATAAAACAAAGGAGACAAACCTTCCATTAGTATTTAAATCAATAAACACTAGGAATTTAAACTTTTCCTAGTGTTTATCACTTAATAAATCCCATCTATTTTCCCTAGCTTCATAGCTAAGCCCATTTTTTCAGCAATATTGTTTTTGGGCTGCTGCTTCAACTAAGCAAACCTTTATTTGAAGAATATATTGAAACACATCAGATTTGAAGATAGATTATTTTTCTAACATTAATTTTTCTAACAGTAATGGCTCAATGTATTCTCCTTCTTTGTAGGCTCTCATATTTCCACCTGAGATTTCATCGATAAGGACAATTTCTTTACTGTCACCAACAGAGCCAAATTCAAACTTAATATCATACAATTCAATGCCTTTTTTTGCTAATTCTTCCTTGACGACACTTCCAATTTTCTTTGTTAGGTCTTTTAGCACCTTGTATTCATCTTTTGAAAGAAGTCCTAACATATCAAGAGCATCTTCAGAAATTGGTGGGTCCTGACGATCGTCGTCTTTTAACGTCACTTCTACAAATGCATCTAATTCCTGTCCTTCCACAGCATACATCCCGTAACGACGTAAGAAACTTCCTACTGCTCTATAACGACATATTACTTCAAGCCCTTTACCAAACACCTCTGCTGGCTTTACTGTCATTGTTCCTTCATCTATATTCGCATCTATGTAGTGTGTCGGAATTTCTTTTGCCTTTAAAGCTTCAAAAAAGAATGCTGTTAATCGAAGTCCGGCCTTCCCAGCTCCTTCAATCGAAAGTCCAACTGTGTTGGCCCCAGGGTCAAATACCCCATTTGCTCCCGTCACATCATCTTTAAATTTTAATAAGTAATTTCCGTCCTCTAAAGCATAAACATCCTTCGTCTTACCTGTATACCTAAGCTTCATCAAAATTCATCCTTTCTCATTTTAAACTATTTTTCAAAAAATTATTAGGGACTAAATCGTCAAATAAATTTGTGTACACCTCTGTTAGAGGAATATGAATGCCTCTCACATCATTTATATGTATTACAGTTATAATATTATTGTATCATTTTTGATTAAAAAAGTTTGATTATTTTAACTATTCTTATTGGAATTATATAAACATGTAATGACATACTTTTTCACTAATCGTCTTATTTTTAAACTACAAAACCCATTCTCATCCAAGGAATGGGTTTTGTAAAGTTGTCTGAGTGTACAGCTTATTTAAATAAAATAGATATCGATCACTTGGAATCGAACTTTCTTTATGGAGTATTACGACATGTTGAATTTTATAAGCAACATAACTTCGTGGCATCATCGAAAATTTCGCCAAATTTTTAACAGCCGGCCTTGTTACTAAATTTGTCAGATAGGCTGATTGATTACTCCACGGTTTTCTAGTATTATTAAGTGCCTCAATTATTTGTTCTGCAGTCTTTATTCCTAATCCATGTCCAAAATACGTACCATCTCCGAGCACAACGGCATTTACTCCTTTCCACCAAGGGGTTTGCAGATGAAAGTCCGGGTTGTTAAAATACAAAACGTCGCCAGGTAAAAAATGGTCCGTATAAATTGAGTTTACTCCAAGATCAGGATCAGAGTGCCAGCTGTATAAATAAATGTTTTGAAATAATAGATTAAACGCATGTTCGCCAATACTGTTTAGCACTGCATGGTAATAAATAATGATCATTGCCGTTGCACATTCAAACGCATATAGTGAACTGTTCCTGTAAATGTCGCGAATCGCATCAGAGGGTTTTACACCAGGCCGCAACTGAAATCCACCGGTATACATCAGATCCCAGTAGTGAGGGTTACAACGGGACGTTTCAAATGGTTCAAATTGTACATTACTTTGATTCATAGCTCTAGCACTTACCGTGATCTGTTTTCGTAAGTTAATTTCAAATGATAATTCGTCTATCAATTGATACGAATAAGCGATCGGACCTTCATTCATTCGTTGAAAGATCATCTTTTCAACACTTCCAGATGACCACATGTCACCTTGTTCAAAGGGCATCTCTGATAGTTGAATCATCCTATACCTCTTTTCAACTTTAGTAGTAATTTTTTATGATTACCAAGCACATAAAGATCGTTATAATTGGATAACTTTCGCAAATAACACAACCAACTGAACTTTTTCAGGCGAATTATAGGAAGTGTTAAGAGCCTCATTCAAGGCGAACCGATTACTTCTGTTTAGTGAGATAATATGTTCTTATCTGAGGAATATTCCATTATTTAATTTTTTTTCTGAAGGGAAGATGAAAGTGATAACTTCTCCTCATTTGAAATTGAAATAAGTGCAGTTGAAATAACATTTTTACATTGCTTGACAAAGGATTAGACATCGATAACTGAAGGGTATTAATGAGGGTAGCAATTGGGAGGTTAAACTGTTCTTTGTTACTAAAATAGAAAATGTATAGGATATGTAATCAAATTTATCCAATAAAAAGGAACATCATAAACAAAAATGGGTTTTAACCATTAACTTTTTTTCATTATAACTAATCTTCTTCAAAACAATTCGCTTGATGCCCGCAGCTAAAACAATTGGAATTAACCATTCTCTCTACCTTATAATCATTCGGATTGAACGTATACTTTCTGCCATTATCTAATGAGATAACTTCGATACGTTCTGGTATTTTCCCAAATGCCATTTGAGAAAAGTATGTTACTGACTTCCAATACGATTCAAGCATTTTCTCATCTGCCTCAACTAAATATTTTTTTATGATAAAAGAGGTAGGTGAGCATGAATCAACATCAATGGTTAAATTAAATAAGCGATTCATCTGACATATTGACTTTTTCTCGAACAAAAAAAGTGGTGTCTTTGAATCTCTTTCTAACAACAAATGTGTCATCAAATAATCTGTCATCTTTGCAAGTACAGTATAATAATGGACCTTAGAGTAAAACAATTCAATATCTATTTGCTCAAAATGATTGTTAATCAATCTAAGTATTTCTAATGGGATACGCTTATCATAACTAAGTTGAAAAAAATCGGAAGCAATATCATTAACAACTACTTGTGTTAATGAGAGCCAACCAAATTCAATTTCTTCTGAAATAAACTGATTATTCCGATTAAAGTAGTGCGGACAAGATATATAATTACTTATTTTCTTTAAATTTAATTTCTCTAACGGTGCATGAAATTTAAAGTGGGGCAATTTCCCTCTTCCTTTCTACTAGCAATTTTGGCTATACATTTTACAGGTACCTTTAGCGATACACTGCTGCTCTTCACATTTTCCAATTGCTTGATAAATGGAACACCATGAACGTTTTGCATAGCAAATCGGAACCGACTGCTCATTTGCTTTCTTTTTTAATACTGTTGACAAATTATGGTTAACATAATCTGTTAACACTAGGATTAAATCAATGTGATTCGGAATTTCTTTTTTGACCTGTTGAACCTTCCTTCCACTAATATGGATGATTTCTTTAAACCCAATGCCCTCTAGCTTACTAGGAATTTTCCCTAAATGATCTGCACCAACAATTAATAATGACGACATATTCTTCCTCCTTTTCAATATAAAACGACTCAAATGAAAATCATTATCACTCATAGATTCATTATAATTGAAAATGATTATCAATGTCAATATTAGTTTTTACTATTTTGCATATAATAAAACTTCCCTGAAATAATTTTCTCGCAGCTTCAGACGGCTAACGCAAAAAGACTATGAATGGGTAGATTAGATTAGGCGATATTAGGTTTACGTTCTCTATCCTGACGTTTTTCCTTAATAAGAATTACTCCAATCAAACCAATCATCGAGAAGATAACTGGAATGATGAAACCATAGAAGTATCCATCACCAAAACTACCTGATGCAGACTCAAAATGATCCAATATATATCCAAAAATAATAGGTAGCAATACGGCACTTAGGAATCCACCTGTATTTGCAAATCCAGAGACAATACCAGATTCTATAATAGGAAACGATTGACGTACGATAGCAAAAGTAAGGGCACTTGCCCCGAATCCAAAACCAATGATAAAGAAAAGGATAATTAGCAAAGAAAATGGCGGATTTCCATTAAATAAAAGAAATGAAGTCCAACTCATTAAAATAGTGATATGAACAACAACATAAGGACGCTTGATTGTTTCTAACCGACTTGAAATCCAACTAGTTAATGGCGCTCCAATAAGTGCCCCGATAAGACCAATCATTATGAGCTGACTCGCACCTGAACGTGTCATTTCATATACATTCATCCCATAGGGCACTGCCCACGAACTGATAAATCCTAGATACCCGCCGACAAGCCCAAAGTGACAAAAGAATAAAGCCCACGCTTGCTGGTTTGAAAATATTCTCCGCAGTAAAACCAATACTTTTTCCTGTTGTATTTTGTTTTCTACAACCACAGGTTCGCTCGGAAAGAGTTGTTTTGGTTTTTTGAAGAGTACATAGTAAAGGAGAATACCACATAAACATAATAGTAGACCTGCTAAAAAAAATACTACTCTCCAACCTAGTAAGTTAATCCATGCGGAAAAAGGGACTGTCGCCAAAAGAAAACCAAGGCTTCCTGTCATTCCCGCCAACCCAATTAATCGTACAAATTCTTTTTCATTAAACCATTGACTCAAAATTAGGACCATATTGACCCAGATCGTCGCATCCCCCGTCCCCGTAAGTATTCTGGAAAAAAAAAGGACGAATTCATGCGTACCAAGGCTATAAATGATTGTACCTAAACCTGTAAGTATTGCACCAATAATTAGAAAAAAATTGGGACCATAACGATCAGCCAAAATACCCATAGGAATTTGTAGCCCAGCGTATACAAAAAATTGTATACTTGTCAGTAACCCAATCGTTGATGCTGTTACATTGAAATCCGTCATCAATTGATCTGTAATCAATCCAGGAGCCGTTCTTTGGCTCGCCATTAATAAATAAGTAAACATGACAGAAGCAAATACTACCCATCTAAATCTGCTATTTTGTTTTTCCAATGATCTCTACCCCTGTTAGTTTTTACTTTATTTATATGAATCAACGGCATGATGATAACCAATATTTTATTGTTCTACAAATGAAACTTTTATTTGAAGCAGCCTATCTACGAATTAAATGAACATCAACCTCCTCGATATATTTCTTCTAGGTGCTCATTTCCTAGTAATAAACATTCGTTGGTTCAAGGTTATCGTTGTTAACCACGCCTTTACACAAAATGAATTTTTACCCTCGGTTTGGTCTCTCCCCCGCGATTATTAAACAACTCCATTTTTTTGATAAAAACTTTTAATCGACTGTTTAATTGCTTTTGACTTAAAGTTTGATAGTCATCTAAAAATATAGTTAATTCCGCTAAAACTTCTTTTTTTTCTTCGCTACCTTTCTTTACAACGATTTGTTCAACAAACTTTCTTTCTTCGTTTAGGCTCTTTTTTTGTTCGAAAAAATTTTTACGTTTTAGTTTGTATTCTTCCACATTGATAATTGCCTCTTCAAAGGCAATATCAATTTGTTGGATTGCTTTATCGATCTTTTTTAACAAACTTTCGAGCGTTACATATTTTAGCTTTTGATCTTTTTGCACATCACTTTCTTGAATTTCTAACTTTAGAATTTCCTCTATTAACGTTTCTTCGTAAACTCGTAATTCGCCCATGATCGCGTTGATTACTGTATAATATGAAATACTACCATTTTTACAAATCTCACCGGTTGGATATTTTCGATGACAGCCTCTAATCACTAAATTCGTTTTTCTATCCTTTCTTTTCATAACAGACAGTGAATATCCACAATATCCGCATTTAACTAACCCAGTAAGTCCGAATGTACTGGCTCTAATTCTCATTGGCTCTTTCGACCTTCGATTTAACTCATCATTTGCTTGTTCCCAAATCTCTTCACTTACGATTGCCCAAAAAGCATCTTTCACAATGACCCAATTATTTGTTGGGTGTATTTCTTTTTTCTTTCCATTCCACCTGATTCTATGCCTTACTAGATAGCCTTTATAGGTTTCATTTCGAATTATTCGACGAATCGCGACTTCTGAAAAAGCATGCTTATTTTTTGTCTTGCATCCTAAGCGATTTAATTCATTGGCGATCCAAGTCGATCCTTTTTTCTCGTTCGTCCAGCTAAAAATCATTCGTACTATCATCGCTTGTTCTTCAATAATAACTAACTTTTTACTTTCTTTATCTACTTGATAACCAAACGGTGCCACACCATTATTCCACTCGCCCTTTTGGGCACCCGCACGTTTGCCTCTCATCAATCTTTTTCGTATTTGCTTATATTCAAAGCTTGATAGAACGTCCATAAAATCACTGACAAGGCTATCATTATCTACATTTAAATCGATCACTTGCAAGTCTGCTGTAATAATTAACACATCATTTTCAGCAAGTATTGCCTTTATGATGGCGGAGTCTTTGACACTTCTTGACAAACGATCTACATCAATCACTAAAACAGCATCATAACGAGCTGTTTTCATTTGTTTAAGCATATTTGTAAGCTCAATTCTACTATCCATATCAATCGAACTGGCGACTTCTTCATAAATGTCATAGTTCCAATTTTGCTGATCGGCTATTTCAGTTAATATTCTGCGATGATTGGCTAGTGTTGCTTCTGTTTCAAGCCCTTCATCTTGCCTTGATTTACGAAGATAAATCGCTATTTGTTTGACACGCTCTAATTTGTTAGTAAACCTCAACATTCGCGATCACCTCTGGTGTCTGACACCATGTGAATTCCTCCTAAAAACATTGGTATAGCAATCTTTAGATTTCACAAACCTTGTGTAATAATCACCTCTGGTGTCTGACACCATGTGAAGTTTTCACATTATTAATCAACTTAACTCTAATACTAAGAATCTATGCGGTGCATTTGTCGACTATTCAATCAAGTGGTGTCTTTGGTCCAAATGGTTCTGCTTTGACGATGGAATCAACAATTTCCTCATCTGTGATTGCTTTTATTTGAGCAAGCCATTCTTCACTAGCACCAAATTTTGTTTCTGTTGTACTCATTGTATGTGTAACAAATGGTGTCACCTTAGCGCCGGCGGCAACCAATTTTTTCATTTCAGGAATAACGGCACTATACGTACAATGAGAGCCTGTTAAGCCAAAACCAATATGCAAACCTGTTAATTTCATTATCGTTCCTCCTCGTATTATATATTTAAGGACTTATGATTGATTTATTTTCCTACTAGCAATTTGGAAAGAACATTGGCAATAATTCGTCCAGCTGTTTTCGGGGCGACAATACCTGGTAACCCCGGAGCTAGCATTGCCTTAATCCCTCTCTTTTCGGCATAACGAAAATCTGTACCACCTGGCTTTGACGCTAAGTCAATAATGAGCGTACGAGTCGGCATTTTTGATAAAATATTTGCAGTCAAAACTTGAGCGGGAATGGTATTCACGCATACATCTATATCATCAACTTCATTAGCTAACTTTGCCAATTCAATCGGCTGTAAACCCATTTCATAAATTCTTGCTAAATGAGAACTTTCAATGACTGCTACTTTTACGTTAGCTCCTAATGCATGCAATGCCCTGGCCACTGTTATTCCAACTCTTCCGAATCCCAGCACAACGACCTTTGAGTCATGGATCGTTATATCTGTATTTTGGATCATCATCATTAAGGTTCCTTCCATCGTTGGAATCGAGTTATAAATAGCGACGTCATCACGCTCAAAAAGTTCAACTAGCTTGCGGTCTGCTTCTTGAACTATTTTCTTTAAATATTGATTACTAATTCCTGAGTAAATTGTACATTGTTTTTCTGTTGCTTTTATATGTTCTCCTTTTAAAACAATTTTTTCATTAGAAAAAATTGTTTCCACTTCGCCATCAGCACTGGTACCACTAACTGGTAAAATTAAAGCTTTAACTTGACTGAAATCAATGTGCTCAAGTTGAACTTTACTCGCACCTACAAAACCTTCATCTAATTGATCAAATCCAATAAGTGAAATTTTCGCATCAAGTTCAATTAGCTTTCGAATCACTTCTAACTGTCTTGCGTCTCCACCAATAATTGCAATATGTTGTCCTGTTAACATTATTCCTCCCCTTTCTCACTGTTGTTTCGTTTCAATAAACGTTACACAGGGGAAATATCCTATTTTCAATTCAAAATTATATTATGTATATTTTGCCTAATCGGTGATTAAGAAATCTCGAAACACTAAAACAAAAAAAGCCATGCCTCAGCACGACTTTAAAAATTAGCTTATTTTATTTTTCGACGTCAATAATAATCATATCTGTGCCAATTTTAATAATTTGCCGCCAATGAACGGTAACTTCTTTTTCTTTTTTCCCTAGTCCAAACCATTTCATGGAAGGAATAATAAATGATTCAATTTGTCCCGTTTCTTCATCTATTACAAGATCAGTCTCCCCTAAAATACCTAACCGTTCACCTTTATCATAATCAATAATTTCTTTACCACTAATTTCACTTAACCTCATCCTCGTTTCCCCCTGTCCCGTTTTTATATTTTTATGAAGCAGAATCAAAAAAATACCAACGAATTGGTATTTTTCTAATATCCAGATCACACCTTAAGCTTTAATACCTTTTGGTAAATCGCCATTTGGACTAATCAAAGCTAGCGAATAAGGTTTACTTAGAATATCTCTACTTAATTTATTTGTACTAGCCATTGTTACGTTGTTTATTTCTAGAATAATTTCATCTAGAGAGCGATGACGTTTTAATAACAATTCATTTTTTCCATTTCTACTCATCCGACTATTTGTACTTTCTAAACTCAACATTAAATTTCCTTTTAACTGCTCTTTTCCTTTGTTTAACTCTTTTTCTGTTATCCCAATATCTTTCATGCTATTTAGCGTTTCCATCATTGTTTCATACAGTTCATCAAGCTGATTTGGAGCAGTACCACTATAAACCGTTAACATTCCGCTATCATGGAAAGATGAATGATAAGAAAAGACAGAATAGGCTAGCCCCTTCTTTTCTCTTACTTCTTGGAACAATCTACTGCTCATACTCCCACCTAAAATATTATTTAAGATGACAAGACTATAGATATCATCAGCACCAATTTGGAGGCCATTAAAACCTAGACATAGATGAGCCTGTTCCGTTTTTTTCTTTCTTACGAGCTTATTAGCTAAAAAATTAGGTGTCGTAAATTGGCGAGCTTGTTCATTTTTCTTGACGTCTTTAAAAATTGATTCCACTTTTTCAATAAAGGATTCATCAACATTACCAGCCACAGAAACAACAACTTTTTCTGCCGTGTACTCGTCCTCCATATATCCTCTTAAAGTTTGATTTGTAAAAGACTTAAGCGTTTCTTGTGTCCCTAAGATTGGGAGTCCAAGTGCATGTCCTCCATAACTTGCTTGAGCTAATAAATCGTGGACAATATCGTCTGGCGCGTCCTCATACATTTTAATTTCTTCAAGAACAACATTTTTTTCTTTTTCTAGTTCTTTTTCTTCAAAAACGGAATTAAAAAACATATCTGATAAAACGTCTATGGCAATCTCGGCATGTTCATCTAACACTTTAGCATAATAACAAGTATATTCTTTTGAAGTAAAAGCATTAACTTGACCACCAATGCCATCAAATGCTTCGGCAATTTCTTGAGCGGAACGTGTGTGCGTTCCTTTAAAAAACATATGCTCAATAAAGTGCGAAATACCATTTACCTCTTTTGATTCAAAACGAGAGCCTGTACCGATCCAAATACCGATAGAAACCGATCTTACAGTAGGGATTTTTTCCAAAATTATTCTTAAACCGTTGCGAGTTTCAAATTTTTGTACCAAATTATTATTCCTCCTAATTCAAAAAGCCTCTGGGATTTCACTATCAACTATTCTATGTTCGCTTAAAAGATTTGTTACTGTGTTAATTTGATATCCCTGTGCTTTTATTCCGGTAATTAACTGCTCTAATCCACCTGTTGCGCTAGCAGTTGGATGCATTAAAATCATCGCTCCTGGCTCTATTTTCTGCAAAACTTTTTGTGCCATTGCGCTTGGTTCAGGGTTACGCCAATCAACTGTATCAACAGTCCAAAGAATTGTGTACAAATCTAAACTACTAGCGATATCTACAACATCTTGGCGAAAGCTACCACTTGGTGGAGCAAACCATTTCGACTTTACATCAACAGTAGCACTTATTACTTCATTCGTTCTTCTTATTTCTTCGCTAATTTGTGCCTTAGTTAATTTCTTCATATCTGGGTGAGAATAAGCATGATTTCCAATTTCATGACCTTCATCAACAATCATTTTTGCCAATGTAGGATTTTTTTTAGTCCAAGACCCATCTAAAAAAAATGTTGTTTTGACATTATGAGCGTTCATTATTTTCAACATTGAAGGAAGATACTCATTTCCCCAAGCCACATTAACGAGTAAAGAAACCATATTTTTTTCAGGGTTACCACGATAAATCGGTGATGCTGGCAAGTCAGCCAAATGTATATCTGGAGAAACTTGTTTATAAACGATTTTTCTTTCAAAAAATTCCCCATCTTTACTCATTTTCTCATATGATGCTTCAATGTCAACTTCGAGACCATTAATCCCTGGAATAGCTTTCCAAACTTTATCAACCACAGCGTTAATAGCGGGCTTATTATATTGATCTGCATAATTTTGAAGTTGGATAAAAAGGGGATCACTAAAAATTGCAACTGCCTTGCTTTCCTTGTTAATTTCTTGCATATAATTCGTTGTATACGGATTTTGGATTGCACCTAACGACAAGACAACTATAATAAAAAAACTGCAAACTTGTAAAATAAATTTCATCAACATCATCAGTCCCCCTTGTACTAAGAAAAGCGCAAGCGCCTTGGTAGCTGCAAAATTTCTTATCTCTTAAAAAATATGCAACGAGTAGACAAGTTAGAACATAACGTAACAAAAGGTATCTCCAAAAAAATAAGCAATAGCGTCTTTGCTAAGTTCGAATGTTAGGAAGCTTAAAGACTATAGGAACTGGTAATTTAGCTTTTGGCTTTTCCTTTCCGACTTTCCTTATAAAAAAAAGAAGAGACTGGTCAAATATCCCAGTCCCTCAGTTTAACTTCCTTGCTTTTGTTCTTGTAGTACTGCTTTTCTAGATAAATTCACTCTACCTTGGTTGTCAACTTCTGTAACTTTAACAAGAATTTCGTCTCCAAGTGCAATAATGTCTTCCACTTTGTTTACACGTTCTTCTGCAAGTTGAGAAATGTGAACTAGACCATCTTTTCCTTTAAAGATCTCCACGAAGGCTCCAAACTTTTCAATTCGCTTGACTGTTCCTAAATAGGTTTCACCAACTTGAACTTCACGAATAATGTCTTCAATAATTTGCTTCGCTTTCTCGTTCATTTCTTGATTAGTTGACGCAATAAACACAGTTCCCTCTTGATCAATATCAATTTTTACACCGGTTTCTTCAATGATCTTATTGATGATTTTACCGCCTGGTCCAATAACATCACGAATTTTATCTGGCTTAATTGATAGCATTAAGATTTTCGGTGCGTATGCAGAAAGTTCCTCTCTCGGCTCACTAATTGCTTCTATCATATTATTTAAAATATGTAGTCTGCCATGACGAGCTTGTTCTAAGGCTTCTTCTAAGATAGCACGGTTAATACCCGAAATCTTAATGTCCATTTGTAAAGCAGTCACACCATCTTTAGTACCTGCTACTTTAAAGTCCATATCTCCAAGGTGATCTTCCATACCTTGAATGTCTGTAAGAACTGTATAATCTTCACCCTCGGCGATTAAACCCATTGCTATACCTGCAACTGGTTTTTTAATTGGAACACCTGCAGCCATCATTGCTAATGTGCTGGCACAAATACTCGCTTGTGAAGTTGAACCGTTAGATTCTAACACTTCTGAAACAAGACGAATCGTGTAAGGGAAAGTTTTTTCTGAAGGTAGAATTGGTGTTAAGGCTCTTTCACCTAAAGCTCCGTGACCAATTTCTCTTCGACCTGGACCACGAATTGGGCCAGTTTCACCAACACTAAATAATGGGAAGTTATAGTGATGCATAAATCGCTTTGTTTTTTCAATTCCAATTCCATCTAATATTTGCACATCACCCAAAGGCCCTAATGTACAAATACTTAACGCCTGAGTTTGGCCTCTAGTAAACAAGCCTGATCCGTGCGTTCTTGGTAAAATATCAATTTGAGAAGAAAGCGGGCGAATCTCATCTTTTGCACGACCGTCGGGTCGAATTTTTTCTTTCGTAATTAAACGCCTTACTTCTTCTTTAATAATCTTTTGCAAAACTTCTTTTACTTCACCTATATTAACTTCTTCATCCATTTCAAAATGAGCTACTGTTTTATCTGATACCTCGTCAATAGCATTTTGTCTTGCATGCTTTTCCATGACTTGTACAGCTTCTCTTAATTCTGAATCTGCAAATTTACGAACAGACGCTTCAAGATCTTCATCAATTTTGTTAACAATAATTTCCATTTTTTTAATTGGGCCTAGTTTGTTAATAATTTCTTCTTGAAAAGCAACTAAGCGTTTAATTTCTTCGTGACCGTACATAATTGCTTCTAACATAACTTCTTCTGATACCTCATCAGCACCAGCTTCAACCATGTTAATCGCATCTTTCGTACCAGCAACTACTAAGTTAATATCGCTTTTTTCTAGTTGATCTGTAGTAGGGTTAATCATGAACTGCTCGTCAATACGTCCTACCGTGACACCAGCAATTGGACCATCAAACGGAATATCTGAAATCGATAATGCGAGTGACGACCCAATCATTGCCGCCATTTCAGACGAACAGTTTTGATCACTACTCATAACAATACTGATAACTTGTACTTCATTTCGAAAACCTTCTGGAAAGAGCGGACGAATCGGTCGATCTATTAATCGACATGTAAGAATCGCATTATCACTTGGGCGACCTTCTCTTTTAATAAAACCACCAGGTATTTTACCAGCAGCATATAAACGTTCTTCATAGTTTACTGTTAGGGGAAAGAACGGAAGCGACTTCGGTGTTTTGGAAGCAGTAACAGTTGAAAGTACAACTGTCTCGCCATATCTAACCATCACAGCACCATTTGCTTGCTTTGCAAATTCGCCAATTTCAAAAGATAACTCTCGACCTGCCCAATTAATTGAAAATTTCTGTGTTTCATGTTCCATAATACAAGCACTCCTCTCAAATTCTAAATTTCAAAAAAATAACTAGCTTACCTTTTATTATTTCCATAAGTATGTAATTTCAAAAGTGTTTTTCTATGACAATATAGATTAAGCATTAATTAGTAAAAATTATCCTTTGTAAATGTACAAAAAAGCGGGAATAATCCCGCTTTCCATAATACTAAATTATCGACGTAAACCAAGCTTATCAACTAAACTACGGTAACGTACAACGTTATTATTACGTAAATACGTTAGTAAGTTACGACGTTGTCCAACCATTTTTAAAAGACCACGACGTGAGTGATGATCCTTCTTATGTGTAAGTAAATGATCGTTTAACGTAACAATTTGCTCCGTTAGGATAGCGATCTGTACTTCTGGAGAACCAGTGTCAGTATCGTGCACTTTATACGTATCAATTAATTCATTTTTACGTTCTTGAGTTAATGCCATCCTAAATTCACCTCCTTTTTAATATCCCCTATTCCCTAGCAAACGTCGGTGATTCGATTTTGCCAAGCAACGGTTTTGTACAAACGTACTTAATAAGAATACATTGTTTTAGTATGAATTGCAAGAACACATATTTTTCTTGCTGAAAATACGTTTTGCTTGCTCTTTATCTTCCTGAATTTGAGTAACTAATTGTTCAATAGAATCAAATTTCTGTTCACTTCTTATTCGTTCAATCCATTGAAGCTCAACTTCTTCACCATAGATAGATTCATTAAAATCAAATAAGTGGACTTCAACCGTTTCCTGATGTTTGTTGTCTTTGTGAAACGTCGGTTTATAGCCGACGTTACAAACACCTTCAAAATTTCGACCGTTTAAGTTAGCGCAAACAGCATAAACCCCTGTACAAGGAAGTATATATCGATCTGTTTCAATATTTGCTGTTGGGAAGCCTAGCTTTGTGCCTAGCTTTTCACCATGGACTACCTCGCCTTTTACTTGATAATATCTTCCTAAAAATTCGGGTATTAACGAGACCTTACCATCATTTAATAACGATCGGATAAAAGTAGAACTAATTTTATCGATTCCTCTTTCTACTTTTGAAATCGTTGTTTGAGTAAACTCTTCTCTTGAATGAAAAGGTAAGGTTTCCATTGTTCCCTTGCCTAGTTTCCCATAAGAATAATCGAATCCAGCAACAATATGCTTTACATGTAAACCAATTAAATAGTCATCAACAAACTGCTGTGGTGTCAAGTTGGCGAAATCTAAAGTAAACTCAACAATATAGAGGACATCAATACCTAATTTTTCAAATAACTTTTGTTTTTCAGGCAATGGACTTAAGTAATTTAATTGTCCTTCATGCTTCCCTAACACCTCTTTTGGATGTGGATTAAAGGTCATCACCGCAGATTTCATTTGCTTTTTCTCTGCCATTTGTTTAGCTGTTAAGATAACTCTTTGATGACCTAAATGAACACCATCAAAGAAACCTAATGCCAAAACTGACGGTTTAATCATGTCCTTCTTAAGTTGATGAGGGTGTGACAGCATAATTGTTTCCAACATTTCCACCTCAATCTAAATTTAATCAAGTACGACAAACTACTTATGATCCAACAATTTTTAATATTTTTTCGGGTTTCATTAGCCCTTCTTTTGTCGGATGCTTGATATAAATGGCTAAACAATCTCCTATTTGATTATAAATGGTAAATCGGTTAGCTTCTAACCCATCTGGGAGAGGAAGTACGGAACCGTTGACGACCTTAAAAGCATCTGTTTCATCAACGACGATTCTGTCTAAAAAGGCTAACGCTTCATCTGTTTTTAATAATGAGTCTTGAAGCTCACCATTCTCCATTTTAAATTCTATTTCTTCAAACGTTAAGCAGTCAGCTAATGTGAAAGGGCCACTTGAGGTTCGAACAAGTGCTGACATATGGGCTGGATAACCTAATTTCTCCCCAATATCTACTGCTAATGTTCTTACATATGTTCCTTTACTACAGTGAACACGAAAAGAAAATTTGATTTTATCTTCGTCTACAACGATAGGATCACTAAGCAAAATAAGCTCATGTATGATAACTAGACGCTTAGGTCGTTCTATTGTTTTTCCTTCTCTAGCATATTCATAAAGTTTTTTCCCTTTTATCTTTACAGCAGAATACATTGGCGGTGTTTGCTCAATTTCTCCTATAAAAGAGTTTAATACGGTTTCAATATCTTGTCTAGAAAAAAACGTTTTTATTGGTTTCCTTTCTAGCACTTCCCCCGTAAAATCTTCCGTCGTTGTTGAAAAACCAATTGTTGCTTCGCCTTCATAGGTCTTCGAGTAATTTGACATATACTCGGCAACTTTTGTTGCTCGGCCAATGCAAATAGGAAGAACACCAGTAACTTCAGGATCTAGAGTTCCAGTATGACCAATTTTTTTTGTTTTTAAAATTTTTCTTAATTTTGCAACACAGTCGTGTGACGTCATCTTCTTGGGCTTATGTAAAGGTAATATTCCTTGTAATTCCATCAAAATCACCACTTTTATCTATTTTACATTAGCTATTTCAATAACATGATTGCATTTAAACGTCTTTTGACATAGGAAAGGAGATAGCAGTATCACTATCCCCTTCTCATTATTTCCCTTAGAAAAACAGGCATCTATAAGAGGATATTCAAAAAGACCAGTAATCATAGCGAGCAATGCTCTCACGCTGACTTAATCTTCTCTACTCTAATAATCCACCTTTTTGAACAAGCACGATAAACACTACTTATTGTTGATCTTTTTGACGATTAATATCATGTATTAGCGTTGCGATTTTGTTCCCGTATTCCGTTGACTCGTCAAATTTAAACAGTAACTCCGGAGTTTTTCTAAGTCTAATTCTCTTCCCAATTTCTAAACGAATAAAACCTGTTGCTTTTGATAACCCCTGAAGTGTTGACTCTCTTTGGTCATCATCTCCAAGAACTGTAATAAAAACAGTTGCTTGCTGCAAGTCACCTGTTACTTCTACATCAGTAACCGTAACAAAGCCTATTCGTGGATCATTCAATTCTCTTTGGAGAATATCAGTCATTTCCTTTTTTATTTGTTCAGCTACACGATTTACCCGAACACTCATCATTTCACCTCATTAATTAAAAATGTGCAAGGCGCCCGGCTATCGGCGACAACCACTGGAAGCTCAAAATTGATTATTAATCCAGTCTACACCCATTTAAAGTATCTAAAACCACTCAAAATTTGTAATGGTTCGCTCTATTTCAGGAATCGAATCAATCATTGCTAAAGCTTTACTGAGTTCTTTTTCAGCAACTACCCGATTTGTGGCAACAGCTACAATCGTTATCTCTGTTCGTTGCCACAAATCTTGAAATCCAGTTTCTGATACAGATACGTTTAGTCTCTGCTTTAACTTAGTTATTATGCTTTTTAAGACTGATCGCTTCTCTTTTAGTGATTGTGCATCATAAATCAACAATTCAGAGGTAACCGCTCCAATCATGAACGCTTAATTTCCTCCATCACGTATGCTTCGATAATGTCGCCTTCTTTAATATCATTGAATTTATCAAGCGTTATTCCACACTCATAGTTTTTGGCAACTTCTTTTGCATCATCTTTAAAACGTTTCAAGGCATCAATCTTCCCCTCATAAATAACAACCCCGTCACGAATTAAACGGACTGTCGAAACTCGAGTAATTTTGCCTTCTGTTACATAACAACCTGCAATTGTACCAACTTTTGAAACTTTAAATATAGTACGAATTTCTACTTGACCAATTACTTTTTCCTCAAATTCAGGATCAAGCATTCCTTTCATCGCTGCCTCAATTTCATCAATAGCATTGTAAATAATACGATGAAGGCGAATATCGACTTTTTCAACGGCAGCAGTACGCTTCGCATTGACATCAGGACGAACATTGAAACCAATCACAATAGCATTAGAGGCACTTGCTAAGATAATATCAGATTCAGAAATTGCTCCTACCCCTGTATGAATAATGTTAACTTTAACACCTTCAACATCAATTTTTTCTAGTGAACCCTTCATTGCTTCAACAGAGCCTTGGACGTCACCTTTAATAATCACATTTATCTCTTTAATTTCGCCTTCTTGAATGCGATTAAATAAGTCTTCTAAACTTACCCTACTCGATTCAGAACGCTCAGCTACTCGTTGCTTGTCAGCCCGAGACTCACCTACTGAACGTGCAGTTTTTTCATCTTTAAATACCAAAAACTGATCTCCTGCTTGCGGAACATCACTTAACCCTGTAATTTCAACAGGCGCGGAAGGTCCAACTGTTTTCACACGTTGTCCTAAATCATTGACCATAGCTCGAACTTTTCCAAACGTATTTCCAACAACGATAGGATCACCTACATGTAGAGTTCCAGATTGAACAAGAAGTGTTGCAACGGCACCACGACCTTTATCTAACTCAGCTTCAACTACCGTTCCACGAGCAAATGCTGTAGGATTAGCTTTATATTCTTCTACTTCTGAAACGAGTAAGATCATTTCTAATAAGTCATCGATACCTTCACCTTTAAGCGCTGAAACGGAAACAAAAATCGTATCGCCACCCCATGCTTCAGAAAGTAATCCGTGCTCAGTTAACTCTTGCATAACCTTATCTGGGTTTGCGCCTTCTTTATCCATTTTATTTACTGCAACTATAATTGGTACCTCAGCTGCTTTTGCATGGTTAATGGCTTCTACTGTTTGTGGCATAACACCGTCATCAGCAGCAACAACTAAGACTGTAATATCAGTGCATTGTGCGCCACGTGCACGCATTGTTGTAAATGCCGCGTGTCCTGGAGTATCCAAAAAAGTAATTTTTTTACCTTTAACTTCAACTTGGTAAGCACCAATATGCTGCGTAATGCCTCCAGCTTCACCAGCTGTCACTTTTGTATGGCGGATCGAGTCTAGTAATGTTGTTTTACCGTGGTCAACATGCCCCATTATTGTCACTACTGGTGGTCTTTCTTTGATATCTTTTGGATCCTCTATTTCTTCATATCTTTCAAAATCAGTTTCCTCTAAGATGATTTCCTCTTCAACTTCAACTCCATAATCACTTGCAATTAATTCAATCGAGTCTTTATCTAATTCTTGATTAATTGTCGTCATGACACCTAAAAGTAATAATTTTTTTATTATTTCTGAAGGTTCTTTATTAAGTTTTTTAGCAAGTTCCCCCAAAGTGACTGAACCTGAATAGACAATCTTTGTTGGCATAGGTTTCACAATAACTTTCTTCTCTTCTTGTGGCGGGACATTGCTATTATTATTGGTATTTTTGTTTCTTTTTTTATCATTTTTTTTAGTAAAAGCAGGTTTATTGGCGACTGCTTTATTTTGAAACGGTTTTTTTGCCGGTCGTTGTGCTACTTCGTTTTTCTTTGCAGTCTTGACAGGTTGATCTTTCTTTTCTTGGTTCGGTTTCGGTGTTTCTTTTACAGTTCCTTCTAGTTTCTTAATTGTATCTTCAGTAATGACTGACATATGATTGGTTACCTCGATGTTTAACGACTTTAGCTTCTCAATAATCTCTTTGCTTGATATGTTTTTTTCTTTTGCATATTCATAAACGCGCATTTTCTTCATGTGCTTTCCTCCCTTGTGAACATCATTATGTTCATCTGCATTTCTATAAGCCTATTTAAAGAATTGAAATGAGCTTCTGAGCAAAACCCTTGTCAATAATACCCACAACTACTCGCCCATGTTTGCCAATTGCAGAACCAATCATATCTCGATCTGCTGTAAATATTAATGGGACTTTGTTAAAATTGCATTTATCTTGTAATTTCTTCTTCGTTGCATCTGAGGCATCGTTTGCAGCTATGACCAGATAGACACTTTTATTTCTGACTCCTTTAATCACAAGCTCTTCTCCAGTAACTAGCTTTCTAGCTCTAGCACAAAGACCTAAAAGAGAGACCCATTGTGGTTGTATCATTGTTTGTCTCCTTTTTTTCGATCCTTGATAAGTTGATCATAAATATCTATACTGACTTTAACACTTAAGTGTTTAGAGAAAATATCTTTCTTTTTTGCTTCTTCAAAGCATTGCTGATTATTGCTAACATATGCCCCTCTGCCAGACTTTTTCCCAGTTAAATCAATAACAACTTCTCCTTCAGGCGTACGAACAATACGAATTAATTCTTTTTTTAGCTTCATTTCATTTGTAACTACACATTTACGAAGTGGAACTTTACGGTTTTTCATAATCGCTCCAATCCCTTATTACTCTAAATCTTGATAATCTTCTTGATCTTCTACATCATCTGTATTGAGTTCATTTCCTTCAGTATTAACCTGATTGGGGTCATATAAGCCTAAACTTTCAGCGTCTGATTGGCTCTTAATATCAATTTTCCAACCTGTTAATTTTGCAGCTAAGCGGGCATTTTGACCTTTTTTTCCAATCGCTAGTGACAACTGATAATCTGGAACAATAACTTGTGTCATTTTTTCTTTTTCACTCACTTTAACATGAACAACTTTTGCTGGACTTAAAGCATTAGCCACATAAACAACAGGGTCATCTGACCAGCGAACGATATCAATTTTTTCACCTTTTAACTCATTAACGATTGTTTGGACCCTTTGACCTTTTGGTCCTACACAAGAACCAACCGGGTCAACCTCTGTATTTTCTGCATGAACAGCAATTTTTGAGCGATCACCAGCCTCACGAGCAATTGATTTTAACTCAACCGTACCATCAAATATTTCAGGAACCTCTAACTCAAATAAGCGTTTAAGTAACCCCGGATGTGTTCGTGAAATTAAAATCTGTGGTCCTTTTGTTGTTTTTTCAACTTTCGTTATGTAGGCTTTGATCCGATCATTATGTTTATATGATTCATTAGGCATTTGCTCACTTAAAGGAAGTAGTGCCTCGACTTTACCTAAATCGACATAAATAAAACGACTATCTTGTCGTTGAACAATCCCAGTCATAATGTCTTCTTCACGATCAATAAAGTCTGCATAAATTATTCCGCGCTCAGCCTCACGTACTCTTTGCGTAACTACTTGCTTTGCTGTTTGCGCTGCAATACGACCAAAATCTTTCGGAGTTACTTCTATTTCGACAATATCATCTACCTCATATTGAGGATTCATTGCCTTTGCTGCATCCTCAGAAATTTCTAAACGAGAATCAAACACTTCTTCAACTACCTGTTTTCTAGCAAATACACGAATGCTCCCATTTTCTCGGTTTATATCAACTCGTACATTTTGTGCTTGACTAAAATTGCGTTTATAACCAGAAATCAATGCTGCCTCAATAGCTTCAATAATGATTTCTTTCCCTATTCCTTTTTCTTTTTCTAAAGTTTTTAATGCATCCATAAAATCAGTATTCATGAAGCTTCTCTCCCCCTTTCAAATTAGAAGAGCATAGCCGTTAGTCATTTTACTACTCAATTTGGCTTATGCTCATTTTTGGTGCAGTTTTTAAAAAACAACTGCAAGTCTTGCACTAGCAACTTTTTGATAGGAAAGTTTTACTTCAATAGTTCTCGTTTTTTGTTTGGTGGCAATTGATAGTTCTTTACCATCGAAAGCTACTAATTTTCCTTCAAAAGATTTTTCGCCGTCGATTGGCTCATATAAAGTAACATGAATATTTTTACCGACCGCTTTCTCGATATCTTTTTCTTTCTTTAACGGGCGTTCAGCTCCTGGTGAAGAAACTTCAAGAAAATAAGCTTGGGGAATTGGGTCCGTTTCATCTAAACGATCACTCAAGCGACCACTGACGATTCCACAATCTTCAATATCTACACCTTTTTCAGAGTCAATGTACACACGTAAAAACCAGTTTTTTCCTTCTTTCTTCAATTCAATATCCACTAGCTCTAGCTTTATTTCATCTAGAATAGGCTTCACTAGTTCTTCCACTACTGTTATCGCATTTTTACTCACAATTATCCCTCCTTGTACACGAGTAGACTTACAAAACAGTTTCTTTATGTACTTGAGGGTGTTCAAAAAGTCTCGTAATCATAGCTGTCGAATCTAGGCTCTGAATAAGCCTCCTTTTTAAACACGTACTATTTAGAAATTGTCAGTAAACTTATATGTTATGGATAAGTGGTTTTAATAATATTATTATACCCAAATAAACAAGGTAATCATTAGAAAACTTGTCGTTTCTTCCACTTTTACCTCTTAAAGTAAAACGAAAGAGTGGGTTTCCCCACTCTTTTTGTATACCTATTCTAATTATTACCTCAAAAATATAACATAAACCCTAAATTTATGCAAGTTAATGAATTTCATAAAGTAGATTTTGTCTGAATTGGATACTACACCTAGTTAAAGTGAAATATTTTCAGCTATATCTAGCTAGGCGTTGCCAGTTTATTGGTATTATGAATTTCATTCAAGTTCACTGTGATTATTAGAATTTATTTTGCTACATAGTTATTGATATTCTTTTCTTAGAAAAGTGATAACTGGTTAGAATCAGGTAATCCTTCTAAACAACCATGTTCGTCTAAACTTTCTAGAACTGTCTTGGTAATTTTACTTCGTTTCTGCAAGTCTTCTTTTGATAAAAATTCACCGTTTTCACGAACTTTGACAACATTGATTGCAGCATTCGTCCCTACACCAGTAATTGCATTAAATGGGGGGAGTAGTGAATTACCTTCTACTAAAAATTCATCTGCACTTGAACGATAGAGATCTGCCTTTTGAAATGAAAAACCTCGTTCAGACATTTCTAAGGATAGTTCAAGAACAGTTAATAGGCTTTTTTCTTTTGGCGTGGCATCTAAGCCTTTTGAAATTATTTCCTCAATTTTGCTGCGAAGCGAGGCAGACCCACGAACCATCGTATCTAAATCAAAATCATCAGCTCTTACTGTAAAATATGCTGCATAAAAAAGAATTGGGTGATGGACTTTAAAGTAGGCAATTCGAACAGCCATCAGTACGTATGCTGCAGCATGGGCTTTTGGGAACATATACTTTATTTTTAAGCAAGATCCAATATACCAATCAGGAACATTATTTTTTTTCATTTCTTCGATCCATTCATCACTTAGTCCTTTGCCTTTACGAACACTTTCCATAATTTTAAAAGCCAATGAATGTTCGAGCCCTTTATAGATAAGGTACACCATAATATCGTCACGACAGCCTATTACTTCCTTAAGGACACAAGTTCCATTATAAATAAGTTCATTGGCATTGTTTAACCAGACGTCAGTTCCATGTGATAAACCTGAAATTTGGACAAGTTCACTAAATGAGGACGGTTTTGTTTCTTCAAGCATCTGTCTGACGAATCTCGTTCCAAATTCTGGTATACCATATGTGCCTGTTTTACACATGATTTGCTTCTCGGTTACCCCTAGTACTTCTGTTCCACTAAAAAGCTTAAATACATCAGGATCATCAGTTGGAATTGTCTTTGGTTCAATTCCACTCAAATCTTGTAGCATCCGTATGACTGTTGGATCATCGTGTCCTAAAATATCTAACTTTAAGAGATTATCATGAATTGAATGAAAGTCGAAATGAGTTGTTTTCCATTCTGACGCTTTATCATCTGCTGGAAATTGAATCGGTGTAAAATCATAAATCTCCATATAATCAGGAACAACGATAATTCCACCTGGATGTTGTCCTGTTGTTCTTTTTACACCTGTGCAGCCTGAGACGAGTCGATCAATTTCTGCTCCACGCATCTCTAAATCAAAATCATTTTGATAACCCTTTACATAGCCGTAGGCTGTTTTTTCGGCAACTGTACCGATTGTACCCGCTTTATATACGTTATCAACACCAAACAATTCCTTCGTGTAGTTATGCGCTTTTGACTGATATGCACCAGAAAAGTTAAGATCAATATCAGGCACTTTATCCCCTTTAAAACCAAGAAACGTTTCGAATGGGATATCATGCCCATCTTTTAAATATTTCGCTTCGCACTGTGGACAATCTTTATCGGGTAAATCAAACCCCGAACCTACAGAACCATCATAAATAAAGTGTGAATGCTGACAGTTAGGACATACATAATGAGGTGGCAAAGGGTTAACCTCAGTTATTTCTGTCATCGTGGCTACAAGTGATGACCCAACT
Organism: Bacillaceae bacterium IKA-2; assembly: GCA_031761875.1. Classification (GTDB taxonomy): domain Bacteria; phylum Bacillota; class Bacilli; order Bacillales; family Anaerobacillaceae; genus Anaerobacillus. Next base: position 2,710,665 of record CP134492.1, read on the forward strand.
GAGCCACGTGATCCTACTAAATAACCATCATCCAATGATTTTTTAACTAGCTTGTGTGAAATTAAATAGATAACGGCAAATCCATGACCGATAATACTAGTCAATTCCTTTTCAATCCTTGCTTCAACAATTTCCGGTAAAGTCTCTCCGTATATGCTCCTAGCACGATTATAGGTCATCTTACGGACTTCCTCGTCAGCACCTTCAATTTTCGGTGTGAAAAGTTCATCTGGAACTGGTTTAATTATTTCAATGTCATCGGCAATTTTTTGTGTATTTGTGACAACAACTTCTTTAGCTTTTTCTGCTCCCAAAAATTGAAAGCACGCCAACATTTCATCCGTCGTTCGAAAATGAACTTCAGGAAGCGTTTGTCTATTCAAGGGGTTAGCACCACCTTGACTGCCAATTAAAATTTTACGGTAAATCGCATCATTAGGATGTAAATAATGGACATTTCCAGTAGCTACCACCGGCTTATCGAGTTTTGCTGCCAATGTAACGATTTTTGAGATGATATCCTTTAAAGCTAGTTCATCTCGAACAGACTCTCTTTCAATTAAATGATTGTAATTTGAAGGAGGTTGAATTTCTAGGTAATCATAAAACTTAGCCCGTTCTTCTACTTCCTCACTAGATTTTTGCATCATGCCTTCAAAGACTTCGCCTTTATCACAAGCTGAACCTACAATAATTCCTTCGCGATACTTTTCTAATAACGACCTTGGAATCCGCGCCGTACGATGGAAAAATTCTAAATGAGAAAGCGAAATAAGCTTGTATAAATTTTTTAAACCAGTTTGGTTTTTAACTAGCAAAATGCAATGAAATGGACGCAAACGATGAAAATCACTTTTGCCCATATTATCATTTAACTGATCATGAAATTCGATTTCTCGTTCAAGACAGTCTTTGATCAGCTTCGTTAATAAATATCCTGTTGCCTCAGCATCATAGATAGCGCGGTGATGACTGACAAGCTCAATTTCAAACTTTTTACAAAGTGTATTCAAACGATGATTTTTAAACTGAGGATATAAAAATCTCGCTAACTCTAACGTATCTATAACCGGATTTTCAGCATCAGTAAAGCCTATTTTTCGAAAGCCTGCATTTATAAAACCCATATCAAAGCTAGCATTATGAGCTACTAAAATATCGTCAGCTATCCACTTTTTAAAATCTGTTAAAACGTCTTTTATCTCGGGAGCGTTAACAAGCATGTCATCAGTGATCCCTGTTAAGTTAATGATTGTACTTGTTAATTTTTCATGTGGATTAGCAAATGACTCAAAACGATCAATAACTTCACCATTTTTTATCTTTACGGCCGCAAGCTCAGTAATTTTATTGTAAACAGCAGATAATCCAGTTGTCTCCACGTCAAAAACGACATATGTCTCATCACTAAGCGCCCGCTTTTGGATGTTATAGGCAATCGGTACTCCATCATCTACTATGTTCGCTTCAAGTCCATACAAAATTTTAATCCCATGCTTTTTCCCAGCAGCACAAGCCTCTGGGTACGATTGCACGATACCGTGATCTGTAATCGCTATTGCCTTATGCCCCCACTTACTTGCTTGCTCAACTAAGCTGCTACATGAACTAATCGCATCCATTTGACTCATAGGTGTATGCAGATGTAATTCAACCCTTTTTTCATCCTCTGGTGCTAAGTCTTGTTTTTCAGCAGGTTTTATTTCGTTTATATCTTTAGCGATCATCACTAAATCACGAACAAACGTATCGTGCTGAATTCCACCGCGAACTTTGACCCACATCCCCTTTTCGACAGCTTTCATTGCAGGAACATCTTCTTTATCGGTAGAAAATATTTTTATTAAGATTGAATCTGTATAATCTGTAATTTTAAACTGCAATAAAGTTCGCCCACTTCGCAGCTCTCTTGTTTCAGCAAAAAAAACATAACCTTGAATTGCTACTCTTTTTTCTTCATCTTGAATTGTTTCAATAGGAATGATCGTATCTTTTATTTGAGAGCCAATCATTAATGATGCACCGGAATAGCCTAATTTGTCCGCTCTTTTTTCTTGCTTTTCTTTTTCAATCAAGGCTGCGACCGCTTTTGAATCGTCTTCTTCAGCTTTTTTTTCGATAAATTCTTGGTACTCTTGCTTCGACTGTTTAATTTCAGTCTCAAGTTGATAGTTTTGAAATCCTAGTTTTAAAAACGTTTCTTTAAAAGGTGCTTTTAGTTTTCGGATTAAAGCCGTTGCTTCGGTTTCGTTCCTTACTGAAATAATTAGCTTTTGTCCACTAATCATTGGTGTTTGCCCTCTTAAAAAGAGCATTATTGATGGTGAAAATCCTTCTAGACTGTCTACTAAATAAGGCCAGTAGTCAGCTACTATTTTTTCATCAGTAGTGGGATTAGAATACTGGAAAGTCGATGATACAACAGCAATATGTCCAAAAGCTTGTCCCAATCGTTCGCTGAAAAGTTGGAACACTTGATAAGGTAACGGTTTTTCTAATTGAAAATCAAATTGCCATTTTTTTTCATTTTTATAGATTGAAAGTTTTTGGATAAGTCCATTTTGAAGAAATTGCTGCACTAAATCTTCTGGAAATAAAATTTGCTGGAGGAGTAGTTGGAATCGTTCTTCTCGGATCCTTTTCTCTTCACTCATTAAAGGCCCCCCTTTATCTTTTTAAAGTAAAATAAAGTGTCACTCACCTCAGTTCGATATACAAGTCGTGTTGTTTTAAGTAACAGTCCGTATATAGTTCACTTGAAGTGAGCAAACACTTATGAGCTTACTGATTATTTTATTCGGTCGAACAAATCTTCAATTGTAGTAAGAATTTCCATCGTTTCTACTTCTAAAACTTCATTCGTTTTTCTTATTTTCACTTCAACAATACCTTCAGAAATGTTTTTTCCAACAGTTATTCGCACAGGTAAGCCAATCAGATCAGCATCCGTAAACTTTACACCGGCCCGCTCATTGCGGTCATCGAAAAGAACATCAAAACCAGCCTTTTGTAGTTTCTTATATATTTCTTCCGAGGCCAACTTTTGTTCATCCTTTTTCATATTAACTGCAATCAAATGGATGTCAAATGGTGCTACAGATTTGGGCCAGACAATACCTTTTTCGTCATGATTTTGCTCAATAATTGCTGCAACCGTTCTAGTTACACCGATTCCATAACAACCCATAATCATTGGTTTCGATTTTCCGTTTTCATCAAGAAAAGATGCACCCATTGCTTCACTATACCTAGTACCTAACTTAAAGACGTGACCCACTTCAATACCTTCAGCGAATTTAATTGTTCCTTGTCCGTCAGGAGATGGATCACCCACTTCTACAAACCGTAAATCTAAATATTCTTTAACAGTTATATCTCGCTCTGGATTTATATTTTTATAATGCATGTCCGCTTCATTTGCACCACAGATCCCATTAACAATTGCCCGAACAGCAAAGTCTGCCACCACAGTTACATTTGTAGAAGTATGCATTGGTCCAATAAATCCTGGTTCACAGTTCATATATTGAATCGTTTCTGCTTTTGTTGCTAACTCAACAACTTTAGCGTCAAAAAAATGTTTAATTTTCACATCATTGACTTGATGGTCACCGCGAACCAATGCTAGGACAGGATTTTCATCAACGATAAACAGAACAGCTTTTAGTAATTTTTCTTTACTAATTGATAAAGTCTCCGCTAATTCTACAATCGTTTTAAGTTCTGGAGTAGCAAATTTTTCAAGGTCCAGTAATGCTTCTTCAGTTTTTTGATACCGGTCTACAACTTCCGCAATTTCAATATTAGCAGCATACGTACTTGTATCAGAGTAGGCAATGGTATCTTCACCAATACTAGATAAAACCATAAATTCATGGGTATCTTTTCCACCCATCGCTCCTGAATCTGCTACAACAGCTCGAAAATCTAGGCTACATCTAGTAAAGATATTCGTATATGCTCGGTACATTTTCTGATAACTATCATCTAAACCTTGTTGAGTTGTATCAAAGGAGTAAGCATCTTTCATAATAAACTCTCTCGATCTTAACACACCAAAACGCGGCCTTCTTTCATCCCTAAACTTCGTTTGGATTTGATATAACGTCATTGGTAACTTTTTATATGACTTTATATCGTCTCTTACTAATGTAGTAATAACTTCCTCATGGGTTGGGCCTAAAGCAAATTCGCGATTATGGCGATCTTTAAAGCGCATTAACTCTGGTCCATAAGCTTCCCAACGTCCACTTTCTTGCCAAAGTTCCGCTGGTTGAACAGTTGGCATAAGCACTTCCTGAGCACCGGTCTCATCCATTTCTTCTCTAACTATTGCTTGAACTTTCTGTAACGCTCGCACACCCAACGGCAAAAAAGAGTACACTCCTGAAGCAGTTTGACGGATTAACCCTGCGCGAAGCATTAATTGATGACTACTGACTTCGGCATCAGAAGGAACGTCCCTGAGCGTTGGACTTAAAAAATGGTTTTGCCTCATAAAAAACACCTCGATTATTTTCAATTAAATTAATAAAATTACGTGTTCAAAAAGAAGAGAATTAGAGCAAGCCAACGCAGAGATTCGACTGCTATGATTACCGGACTTTTTGAACATCTTCTACAAGAAAAATTTATTTATGTCATTCCATGTTACAACAAGCATAAGGACCATCAGGAGGGCAAAGCCAACAAAATGAACAATGCCTTCTTTTTGAGGGTCAATTGGTTTACCGCGAATTGCTTCTAAACCGATAAAAATCAGTCTGCCACCATCCAGGGCTGGAAGCGGTAGTAAATTAATAATTCCTAAATTAATACTTAGAATTGCCGCCCACTGCATTAACACAAAAATCCCCATTTCTGCAGCTTGACCGGTATAATTATAGATACCAACAGGTCCAGATAAATGATCAAGTGTAAATTGTCCTGTAATGAGCATTCCTAAGCTTTCAATAATTAAGACAATATATTCGTACGTTTGAGTGAACCCAAACATAAGTGATCCTACAACTGAAAATTCTGTTGGTGGATAGATGCCTATGTAACCATCTCTTTCCTCAGTAGGACTAATTCGCTCATCCGGGACAATCGCTACCTTAAAATTTTCACCATTGCGATTAACTGTAAATATAAGTTCTTGATTCGCACTTCTTTGAATGATGCTTGTTAAGTCTGACCACGTATCTAGTGGCACGCCATCAATCGCTGCAACTAGATCTCCTTTTTCAAGGCCTACTTCAAGTGCTGCTCCCTCTGGGATTAGATCGCCTACCATTGGTTTATCAACAGGCATTCCTTGGAGTAAAGCAAAAGTTATTAAAATAACTGCCGCTAAAGCGAAATTCATAAATGGTCCAGCAAAAATGGCTATTGCCCGTTGTGATAATGATTTTGAATTGAATTGACGGTTATGTGGTGCAATTTGCGTTCGTTGTTCATCAAAAATATAATCTGCTTTTGGGTCAACACTGTATGTTTGAAGCTGGTCATCTTCATCATAACCTTGAATAACTAACTGATGCTCAATATCTATTTTTTCAATTGTTACTACTTTGGCATTCGGGTGCTTAGATTTATTATTAATGACAATATCTTTGACTTTTCCAGTCGCAGAAAAAACAAGCCCAATTTGAAATCCTGGTTTTATTTCAATTGTCTCTGGATCTTCTCCAGCCATTCGTACAAATCCACCTAATGGTAAAAGTCGAATTGTATAAACCGTCTCATCTCTTTTAAACGAAAATAACTTAGGGCCAAATCCAATTGCAAATTCCCTACATAAAATACCTGCCCTTTTTGCAAAGATTAAGTGACCAAGCTCATGAATGAATACGAGCAAGCCAAAGATGATAATGATAGAAATAAAGGTATTCACCGTATCACAACCTTTTAAAATTAATTTTACGACTAAGCTTACTTTGACCTATCTATTTAGCATGACCATTTTAACAAAGTTTCGTGTTTCTTTATCTATTTCTTGAATTGTCTCTAACGACGGCAAAGCAATATTTTGATGCGCATTTAAAGCTCGTTCTATTGCTTCCTCGATTTGTAAAAAAGTAATCGCTCCAGCTAAAAATAAAGCAACTGCTTCTTCATTAGCGGCGTTTAAAACTGTTGGTAACGTGCCACCCTGTTTTCCAACCTCATAAGCAAAGTGAAGGCATCGATAACGATCAAAAGATGGTTGGGAAAAATGTAACTTGCCTATTTCCCAAAGTTTCAAGCGTTTTCTATCTTTCAATTGTAGACGGTCTGGGTATGTTAATGCAAACTGTATTGGTACTTTCATGTCAGGCGAACCTAATTGGGCCATTACGCTCCCATCAATAAATTCTACTAAAGAATGAATAATACTTTCTTGATGCAGTAAAACATCGATTTGTTCATAGGGCATTTTAAATAACCAATGAGCCTCAATCACTTCAAGTCCCTTATTCATCATCGTCGCAGAATCTATCGTTATTTTTGCACCCATAGTCCAGTTCGGATGATTTAAGGCATCTTTGACTGTGACGTTTGCTAATTGAGTTCGGTCTTTATCTCGAAAACTACCCCCAGAGGCAGTTAAAATCAGTTTCTCAACTTCAGATAACCGTTCTCCTTGTAGACATTGAAAAATCGCTGAATGTTCACTGTCAACGGGTAAAAGTTGAACCCCGTATTTTTCAGCTTCTTTCGTTACAATATGCCCCGCTGTTACAAGTGTCTCTTTATTAGCTATCGCAATCGTCTTTCCAGCTTTTATTGCAGCTAAAGTTGGCTTTAAACCAACGCTACCAATGACCGCATTCACCAAAATCTCTGCATCATTTTCAGCAGCAACTTCTGATAATCCATCATTTCCATATACTAGTCTTACGTTGTCTGGCACTTCCTTCAAGATTTTATCATAATCCTCTTTAAATTGTACGGAAACAAGCTTAGGTTTATACTTAATTATTTGTTTTAGACCTAGGTCAATATTTTTGCCGATTGAAATTGCTTCAAGACAAAATTTGTCTGGATGACTTTCAATTACTTCAAGAGTCTGAGTACCTATTGAACCAGTTGCCCCTAACAAACTAATTTTTTTCATAAAATCTCCTCTCAAGAAAAGCACCCTTCTGAAGTTGCTTAGGCTTTAGTTGGTTAGTTGGTTAGGAAAGTCAAAAGCTTTAAGAACTTTTGGTTTTGACTTTGACTTTGACATTTTAGCTTTTGACCTTCAGCTCTTCCTTTCCAACTTTCCACTTTCGACTTTCTCTTTTATGTATCATTTAAATAAATTGAAATAAGTACAAAACTGGCATCACAAAAATTAAGCTATCAAAACGATCTAAAATACCACCGTGTCCTGGTAAAATTGTACCTGAATCTTTCACAGAATAATGACGCTTTAACGCTGACTCAACAAGATCGCCTAATTGTCCGATTATAGAAATAATAATAATCATCATGATGACTTTAAAGTTAGAATCAAAAATCGGGAGAAAAATACTATAAAGAAGTCCAACTACAAGGGCTGACAATAGTCCTCCAATTGCTCCTTCAATTGTTTTTTTGGGGCTTATTTCAGGCCATAATTTTCGCTTCCCAAACGATCTACCTGCAAAATAGGCACCTGTATCTGTCGACCAAATTAATAACAAAATAAAAATGACTAAGCTTAATCCTTGCTCGAGCAGTCTCGTTTCGATTAAAAAATGAAATCCAAAACCAGCGTAAAAAGAAGCCAAAATCACGAAGCCAACGTCATCAAAAGTGACCGAATTTTTTGTGAAAACTGTTAAAGCAAGAAAAATAACGATAAATATTAGCAGCAGATCAATCCGAGCTATATTTGCAAGGACATCTAGTTGTAACCAGTAATTAGGTATAACTATTACTATCACTAATAGCAAACTTAAAATTCCTAATAAAGAATAAAAATTGATGTTTTTCATTCTTAATAATTCCATCATTGCAATGACTGCTAAAAGCGTGATCAATAAGGTAAAGGGTATCCCCCCAAAAATTATCATGCCGATAAACAAAATCCCCGCAATAACTCCAGTGATAATTCTTTGTTTCACAGGAAGTTCTCCCTTCTATATACCTCCATACCGCCTTGTACGTTGTTGATAGACGTTAACGGCTTCTATGAAGTGTTGATCAGTGAAATCTGGCCAGAGTATTTCTGTAAACCAAAATTCTGTGTATGCTAGTTGCCAGAGCATAAAATTACTTAACCGAATTTCGCCACTTGTCCTAATTAATAAATCAGGATCTCGGAGCTCTTTTGTCATTAAATGTTCTGCTACTATCGTATCGTTAATATCAGAAACATTTATTTCTCCGGCCGCAACTTCTCTAGCAATACTTTGGATAGCAGCTACCATTTCATCGCGACTACCGTAATTTAAAGCGAAGTTCAGGACTAGACCTGTGTTATTTTTTGTTTTTTCGATTGCATTATCAACTGCTCGAATTGTATGGTCAGGTAAACTTTCTTTACAGCCCATTAGACGAACTTTTACATTTTCTTCAACCAACTTCGGTAACTCAACACTCAAAAAACGTTCAGGTAGCCGCATTAAAAAATCCACTTCATTTTTAGGACGATTCCAATTTTCAGTAGAAAAAGCATATAAAGTTAACACTTCGACACCTAATTCATTAGCCTTTTTAACAATTTTATTGATGACATTCATACCTTCTCGATGACCGGCGATCCGCGGTAACCCACGTTTTTTAGCCCATCGTCCATTTCCATCCATAATAATTGCGACGTGCTTAGGAATATTTCCTTGCTTATCAACTGTTGTTGTTTTTTCTTGTTCAGCTTTTACCTTCCAGTTCGAGAATTTTTCAAGCATATCCAAGTCCCCCCGATATTAACACACTTAAATAATTGTATCTAAAAAAAACTGGTTTCACAACGTAAAACTAACTATCATAGCAATTATTTAATTTATCTTTCTCAAATAGTAGAAAAAAGCCCCTTGTAAAATTAGGGCCTTTAATCCTTATTCTATTTTACATGAATGAAATTCAATCTCAATGGATAAGTTTACACTTCCATAATTTCTTTTTCTTTTTCGGCAGTTACATTGTCAACTTTTAAAATTTCTTTATCTGTCAACTTTTGTACTTCTTCATTGCTGCGACGAAGTTCGTCTTCTGTCATTTCTCCATCTTTTTGACCTTTTTTTAAATCATCGTTAGCATCACGACGAATATTACGAATGCCAACCTTTGCTTCTTCAGCATATTTTTTTATCAACTTTACTAGATCACGACGTCTTTCCTCCGTTAAAGTTGGTATTGTAATTCTAATAACAGTACCATCATTAGTTGGACTTAAGCCCAAATCAGACTTTTGGATTGCTCGATCGATATCAGAAAGAGTAGATTTATCATAAGGTTGGATTAATAATAACCTTGCTTCTGGTACTGTAATCGAAGCTAACTGATTTATCGGAGTTGCGGCTCCGTAGTAATCAACTTGAAGTTTATCTAAAATTGCAGGGTTCGCTCTCCCCGCTCTTAAAGTTGATAATTCACGACGTAAAGCTTCAATTGCTTTATTCATTTTATCTTCAGTTGATTTTAATACTTCCTTACTCATCCTAATTCCCCCTCACAATTGTTCCAATATTTTCGCCTAAAACAACTCGTTTAATATTTCCTTCTTCCATAATTGAAAATACAATAAGTGGAATATCGTTGTCCATACATAATGATGAAGCAGTAGAATCCATAACTCCTAATCCTTCTTTTAAAACATCTAAGTACGTTAGCGTTTCATATTTTATCGCATTTTCATCAACAGAGGGATCTGCATTATATACCCCGTCAACTTTATTTTTTGCCATTAAGATAACATCTGCTTCAATTTCAGCAGCTCTTAAAGCAGCTGTAGTATCGGTTGAAAAATAAGGGTTTCCTGTACCTCCGGCAAAAATAACCACACGTCCTTTTTCTAGGTGACGAATCGCCTTTCTTCTTATGTAAGGCTCAGCAATTTGTCTCATCTCAATTGAAGACTGGACCCTTGTAGGAACTTCAATATTTTCTAAACTATCTTGAAGAGCTAAAGAGTTCATTACTGTTGCGAGCATGCCCATGTAATCTGCTGTGGCTCGATCCATACCCTTAGCACTACCTGCCAATCCGCGCCAAATATTTCCACCACCAACAATAATAACAACTTCTACATCCAAGGCAACAATTTCTTTAATCTGTTGGGCAATTGATTGAATAACTATTGGGTCAATTCCATATCCAACATCTCCCGCTAAAGCTTCACCACTTAATTTTAAGACAATTCTTTTATATTTAGGTTTTTCCATATTAACCTCCAGTACGTTGTTTAAAGTTCGGACTATGATTACTCAACTATTTGGAAATAGGGACACTAAGTGCCCCTATTTAATGTCTATTTATTTACTTGAGACCTTACTTCTTCTGCAAAATTATCTGCACGCTTTTCCATACCTTCGCCTACTTCATAACGAATAAAAGAAAGAATAGAAGCTCCTTTGCTAGTCACATACTTACCTACTTTTTGATCTCCGTCTTTTACAAACGGTTGATCAAGTAAACAAACATCTTCGAAAAATTTGCTTAGTCGGCCTTCAACCATTTTTGCAACAATTTTTTCGGGCTTTCCTTCATTCAGTGCTTGTTGAGTCAGGACTTCACGTTCACGTGTTACTACCTCCTGGGAAACTTGATCACGTGAAATGTACAAAGGATTAATAGCAGCAACGTGCATTGCAACGTCTTTTGCTAGATCTTCTTCTTTTGTACCATCAACCACAGCTAAAACACCAATTTTTCCACCCATGTGTAAATACGCACCGAACACAGCAGAATCTGCTTTTTCAACGATTTCAAAACGGCGTAAAGAGAGCTTTTCTCCAATTTTAGCAATTTGTGTGTTAAGGTGATTTTCTAGTGTGGCCTCTTCATAAGCTTGTCCTAACGCTTCTTCAACCGTTTTCGAAGAGTGTTTAATAATATGTTTTGCTATATTTGCAACTAGATTTTTAAAGTTTTCATTTTTCGAAACAAAATCTGTTTCTGAATTAAGTTCAACAATTACCGCTTTGTTTCCTTGAACTTCTACAAAAGTTAAACCTTCAGCAGCGATTCGGTCAGCTTTTTTAGCTGCCTTTGCAATTCCTTTTTCACGAAGAAGGTCAATTGCATTATCAATATCCCCACCTGTTTCAGTTAATGCATTTTTACAATCCATCATGCCTGCACCTGTTTTTTCACGTAATTGTTTTACCATACTTGCAGTAATAGTCATTATTTATTCCTCCTTAAAATTATGTAATTTATGTTTACTTAGTTTCAAAAAAGGATGATAAAGGGTAAATCCCTTTACCACCCTTTTTTTAGAGTTCTTTTATTTTATTAAGCAGATGTTTCTTCGCTTTGGTTACCGTCGATAATTGCATCAGCCATTTTAGCAGTAAGAAGTTTTACTGCTCGAATTGCATCGTCATTACCTGGGATTATATAATCAATCTCATCAGGATCACAGTTTGTGTCAACAATCGCAACAATTGGAATGTTTAACTTATGTGCTTCTGCAATTGCAATACGCTCTTTACGTGGATCAATAATGAATAAAGCATCAGGAATGCCCTTCATATTCTTAATTCCACCTAGGAATTTTTCAAGACGATTTTTTTCCTTATTAAGAATAATTACTTCTTTTTTAGGAAGTACTTCAAAAGTACCATCTTCTTCCATTTTCTCTAATTGCTTTAAACGAGAAATACGCTTTTGAATTGTCTCAAAGTTTGTTAACGTACCACCTAACCATCTTTGGTTAATAAAGTACATACCACAACGCTCTGCTTCGTCTTTTACAGAGTCTTGTGCTTGTTTTTTCGTACCTACAAAAAGTACTTTCCCGCCTTTTGCAGCTAAATCTCTTACGAAGTAGTAAGCTTCGTCAACCTTTTTGACCGTCTTTTGAAGGTCAATAATATAAATACCGTTTCTTTCGGTGAAGATGTAGCGATCCATTTTAGGATTCCAACGACGAGTTTGATGACCGAAGTGTACTCCTGCTTCTAGTAATTGTTTCATGGAGATAACGCCCATTCTTCACACCTCCTTTTAAATTGGTTTTTTTTATCCTCCGTTCGCATCTTCTTTAAATAAAACTACAATGTAGCACCGTTATTTAAATCAACGAACGTGTGTAATTAACACCAAAATTTACTATACCATAATGTTTTTTTAATGGCAAGTAGTTGTCTTGTTTATTTATGAAATTTTAATAATAATTCCACTTCCCCATCACCAATACTTAGTCTTTTTGCAATTACTTTTGCTGAATAACCTTGTTTAGCGAGTGATAAGATTTGTGCGGTTGATGATTGTTCAACAATATCTTCAGTTCCTTCAACAATAGGCGGGATAAATGAATCCTGATCGGTTTGGGTTTGGTAATTTCTTTTTGGAGAAGGCTTCAATAGACCTGATTGTTCAATCTTCATCTCTGCCTCATTCGTTTGACCCCGAGTTTTTTCATATGTTTTAACCGTCTCGATTTTGACTCGTTCTTGTGTTTTTCGTTTCTGGACAAGTTTATTAATTAGTTTTTCATTTTCTTCTTTCATTTCAATTGTATAAGCTACTAATAAATCTTCAATCTCTTGTTTTAACTTTTCTTGCTCTTGGACATTAGAATGCTGCGAAGGCTTGATAATATTTGTTTTTTGAACTAAAACGACAATAATAAACAAAGTTATCAGATGTAGTAAAAAACTAATTGCTAGAAAATAAGCCATATTTCCCCCCTAGAAAACTAAAGGAATTGACCATTGTTTACGGACAATTCCAAGTTAAAAATTTATTATTATCATAAACACATCTCTTCATCCTAACCTGAGAAATCAACGAAATTACCTTTAAATGGATGTTTAGCGTTCTCACTTTCCTGCCGTTCATGCTTCTGTTGCTTGTTCTGTTTGTCTTGTTTGGAGTTACCACCACTACTGCTTTCATCATCATTATTTAGACGTTTTTTCTCGGTTTCATTGGTTCCTAATACTTGTTTTCGACTTTTTTCATCTTCTTTATTTTGTTCCATTCCAATATGATCTTGAACTACTTGACCTCTTTGCTGCAGCTGGTCTTGAATTTTCCCGGCAATTGGGGTACGGGGTATTGCGACTTGCATTTCAATAGCTTTTAAACTCATGAAATCCCCTCCACTTTAGATGCCTATCACATTACGAACTAGTTTTATAAAGGCCCAATAATAATTTCTTTATTTTCAAGGAAAATTTTTACATTGTGATGAGCGCTAATGATTTTTCGGCGATACTTCCCAAAATGAACATCTACATTTGAATATATTTGTTTTTCGACAGTTAGTGTCGAGTTATCAAATTCAGAATAAATATCTTTAAAATCTTCTAATTTTTCTTTCGCTTCTTCCATTGTTTCAGTCGTAATACTGAGGGTATTACGAACTCTCAATTTCATGATTTTCTCTTTGGTCGTTAACGTATTATTTTTTTCTTTTTCATCTAAAAAATTAAATAAAACTGTTAACTTTTTTAACTCATCCTCAGCTTTCTTTAAATTATCACAATAATTTTTTTCTTTTTTCATTATATCTTGATGCACACCTAAAAAGAGTGCCGTTTTTGTAAAATGAGAATTACCTACATCTTTTACAAAAATATCTTTCCCGGCTGAAATATCACCACCTACAATATTTCCTTTTCCTTTATGACAATATACACTTCCACCGGCTTGAATTTTACTCTGTAAAATGGATTGAGTAACATTCACATCACCCTCCACTTCAACAATTCCTTGATTAATAAAAGCAGTATGCAGATCTCCTTTTGCTTTAATTAATCCTTTGCCTTGCCCAACAATCCCAGCGGATACAAAAATAGAGCCTTCTGAAATAAGGACAGCACTTTCCACAGTCCCGTGTATTTTTATATCCCCTTTTGATTTAATTTCAAAACCTGCTGGAACATTACCACGAATATTAACTGTTCCTACGAAAGATATATTACCTACTTTTAAATCTAAGTCTCCATTAACATCAAAGGTAGGATATACATGAATTACCTTTGATTCTACAGAGATTTGTCCATCTACTGTTGCATACAATTTTAAGTTCTCTGCTTCGACACGAGTATTTTTCCCCGCCCGAAGTCGAAAATCCTTACCCGGTTTTTGGGCTAATTCTTCCCCCATAATATTCATTCCAGTTTTACCACTGGTGACTGGAATCTTTTTACCTATTAGTTGGCCACATGTTACGGAAGGTATATTAATTACTTGCTTTAAATCAACTTTGCGTAAATCTTCTTTGTTTTCTATTTCCTCTATTTCAGGAAAAATCGGCTTTAAGACAGCATGGTCACCATTTATAGGCTGAATCCCTTCAGCAATTACTTGAGGCAATAATTTTTCGTCTGTGAGTATTTTTGTCAATAGCTCTTCCTTGATTCCAAAAACAATACCATGTTCACCAATAAAAGATTTGATATCTTCTACTGTAATGGTAGTCTCATCATCAAAGTGTTTTTTAGCCGTCATTGTTGCTTTCATTTTACCTTTATCTACATGTATTTCTAAAAAATCGTCAAGTGCAATCATTTCATCAAACCTCCTCACCCAGAACGAACACGTTATCAGAAACTAAAACTAGTAATAAAATTATTTACCTTTTGTCAGTACTTGTTTAAGTCGAAAAAGGGCTTTTGAATGAATTTGCGATATTCTTGATGTCGAAAGTCCCAATACTTGACCGATTTCAGTTAATGTTAGCTCATCAAAGTAAAATAAACTGATTACAAGCTGTTCTTTGTCATTTAGATCTTCAATCACATGCACCAATTCTTCTCGAGTACTTTTTTTTACCATTTGATCTTCAGGTGTTGCTATATTTTTGTCCATTAGCGTATTTTTATAAGTTTCTTCTCGCTTTGAATCATTGGTTTCTTCATCTATAGATAACAAATTTGCAACAAAGCTCTCACTCATTACTTGGAGAACCTCATCTTCTGAAAGCTCTAATTCATCGGCAACCTCTTTTGCAGTTACATAACGACCATATTTTTGTTCGAGTTTTTCAGTAGTCGATTCAACTTTTTTTGACCGTTCCCTTAAAGAGCGCGGTAGCCAATCTTCCTGCCGCAATCCATCGATGATTGAACCACGAATTCGAAACGAGGCATATGTATCAAATTTCAAATCTCTTGTATAATCAAATTTTTCAATGGCGTCATATAATCCCATTAAGGCGTGGCTTTTTAGGTCTTCTTTACTTACATTACGAGGCAAACCGACTGATATTCTTTGAACATGATAATCTACAAGTGGAAAGTACATTCTAATGAGTTCATCACAAGCATCATCATCTCGATTTTCAACCCATTTTTTCCATAAATGACGATCTTTTTCTCGGATTTGAGGCATTATTCCCCCCCTTAATCAATTATAAGACCTATAACACATTGACTTGCCACTATACTTATTATTATTAAGCTACGATCCAATAAACATTAAATTTCTGAAACTCCATGACTAACAGTGCGTATCAAAAGTTTACTAGTTATTGGGTCAAATTCGATTGTCCTTCCACTTGTACCACCAACATCTTCAGCTAAAACTCGGATTCTTAATTCTTTCAGCTTTTCTCTTACAGCCTCTACATTTCGTGGGCCTATTCTCATCATATCACTCGATGATGAGAACTTAAACATCTGTGCGCCCCCTGCTAGCTTTGCTTTAAAATATGTAGGCTTTGCGCCCAACCTTTTTAGCTGCACTATCAATAGATCTAAAGCTGTATCTGCATACTTGGCTTTATTCATTGTTTCAGCTTTTCCTAGTGATGAATTAGGTAACATTACATGAGCCATACCACAAATTTTTGTTGTTTCATCATATATGACAACACCAACACAAGAACCTAGGCCTGATGTACGAATTTTTTGGGGTGATTTTGCCACATTTAAATCGGCCATGCCAACTTTAACGATCTCATTCATCAATAGATACTCCTAATGCATGAAATATTTTTTCATAGGAACCTGGATCAGGTAGCAAAAAGAAATGTCCAGTTGTTCTATGTGAATTTTCGTCTACCTTTTCTAAAATCTCTGTTTCAATTACAATAGCACAATCGCCAACTCGAGAAAGTTCCAATAATCCATAACTTAAAATTGCTATCGCCATATCAACACTTAACGCCGGAACAGATGGATGCATGTTTAGTTTTGTGAAATCTGAAAATGCTGATAGATAAGAACCTGCTAAAATATTTCCAACTTCGTGTAGAGCTGATATTCCTAACTCTGAACAAGGGGGCACCTCTAAATCAAAATCTTCTTCACCCGTTAAAGTTTGGATGAGGATAGAAGCTTCCTCCACTGGTAGCATAAAAAACATGTTTCCAGGGGCGTCCCCTTCGATTCGCAAATAGATAGCAGCAACAACATTTTCTGAGCCCCCAACTAACTCTGTAATCTCTTCAAATGAAACTACTCGAACAGCAGGGACCTTCATATCGATTGTTTTATTTAATAGCCTTGATAAGGCTGTCGCTGCATGACCAGCACCGATATTGCCAACTTCTTTCAAAACATCTAAATGGTAGGGTTGGATATGATTAATAAAACTCATTATCCATTAGCCTTAAAGAATTTGGTTTCTTTCAATTCAGTTGAATTTAATACTTTATCTAAGTTTAATAATATTAATAGTCGTTTATCCATTTTCGCTACTCCGCGAAGATAATCTACTTCAACACCACCGACAACTTCTGGTGGGGGTTCAACGACATTATTGGGTATGTCGACAACATCATTGGCTGCATCAACAATCAAACCCACTTCCAGATTACCAGCAGCAACAATAATGATCCTAGTGCTATCAGTTGTCTCAATTTCTTCAATCCCGAATCTCTTTCTTAATTCAATGATCGGAGTAACAACACCTCTTAAATTGATAACACCTTTTACAAAGTCAAGTGTTCTAGGTACTCTTGTAATATGCTGCATTCGTTCAATAGAACGAACCTGGTCAACTTCAACACCGTATTCCTCGTCTTTTAGCTGAAAAACAATCACTTTTACTTCCTTCACTAAGTTCCCGTCACTCATTTTGTCCCCTCCTCTAAGCGTTGATTTACGTTTTTATGCACATCTAGTTTTTTATTTAATTAGCGCATTACAATCAACAATTAAAGCAACTTGACCGTCCCCTAAAATTGTTGCACCGGAAATTGCAAAGACGTTTGTTAAATAGTTTCCTAGGGACTTTAGGACAATTTCTTGTTGACCAATAAAGGAGTCTACTACTAACCCTGCCATTTTTTCACCTTTACGAATAACAATAATGGAGTGGTATGAGTCTTGTTTCAGTGTTTTTGGTACATCAAAAAAGTCAGTTAAGTTAATAAGCGGTATAATATTTCCTCTGAAATCAATTACTTTTTGATTATGTGCAGCTAAGATGTCTTTATCTTTTACAATAGCTGTTTCAATAATTGTTGAAAGTGGAATTGCATATTTCTCCTTTTGTACTTCAACAAGCATGACAGAAATTATCGACAATGTTAACGGCAATTGAATTGAGAATGTCGTTCCTTCTCCCAAAACTGAATCAACCGCAACATGACCACCAAGCGATTCAATTTTATTTTTAACTACATCTAAACCTACTCCACGCCCAGAGACATCTGAAATTACATCCACTGTACTAAACCCTGAGGAGAACAACAATTCATATACTTGCTTATCTGTTAAATTATGTCCGTTTTCTTCTGAAACGACACCAGACTCAATCGCTTTTTTCAGTACCTTATCTCGATTTATTCCTGCACCATCATCCGAAACCTCAATGAACACGTGGTTCCCACTATGATAAGCCTTCAATGTAATCTTACCTTCATCACTTTTTTCAGCATTTTGCCGCTGCTCTGGTTTTTCTACACCGTGGTCAATGGAATTTCTTAGTAAGTGAACAAGAGGGTCTCCAATTTCATCAATAACTGTACGATCTAGTTCAGTTTCTGCACCGATAATTTCTAAGTTTACCTTCTTATTCAAATCTTTAGCTAAGGCTCGAATCATCCTTGGAAAACGATTGAAAACTTGTTCCACGGGTACCATTCTCATATTTAAGATAATACTTTGGAGGTCACCAGAGATTCTTGACATATGTTCGACTGTTTCGGTTAGTTCTGAGCTTTTTAAATCACTAGCTATTTGCTCTAATCTACCTCGATCAATAACTAATTCTTCAAATAAATTCATTAAAATATCGAGTCTTTCAATATTTACACGAATTGTTTTGCTTCCAGGACTATGTACTTTTTCCTTATTCGAAGTTGTTTCAACTGAATTGTTTTGTTTTTGTCTTTTTGTGGGCGCTTGTTGAGCTGTTTCTTTTTTAGTTTCCTCTATATGTACCTCGCTGTCGATTGTTTTTCGTTTGTAGGATTCTAAGTCTAACGTTATAACTGCTACTTTCTCAACCTCAGAAACTTTTAAAATACGATTACGAACATCATCATTTGTCTCTTTTGTAATAAGTGTAACCGTAAATTCAAGATCAAAATTTTCTTCTTCTAATGCATCCACAGTTGGTGTCGATTTGATAACTTCACCGATTTGCTCTAACACTTGAAAAATCATATAAACACGAGCAGCTTTTAAAATACAATCTTCTCGTAATGAAATTTTTATTTGATTAGCATTAAATCCTTGTTCAGTTGCTTGGGATAAAACTGTCACTTCAAAATCATCATATAATTCCAAACTAGCGGGTATGCCACTAATGATAGACTCTTGAGTCGAAGCCACCTCTGTTTGATTCATATGAACACCCACAGATTCCCCTTTTTCAATTTTTTCAAATTTCGCTACTGTTTTCGTAACATCACGCTTACCGTCACCACCGCTTGCAATCGACATTACCATTGCTTCTAGATCGTCAACTGATTCAAAAACTACATCTAAAATTTCCGTTGAGACGAAAATTTTATGATTCCTTATTCCATCAAGAACATTTTCCATGATATGTGTTAAGCTAGCTAAATCTTCATAACCCATCGTTGCAGCCATACCTTTTAGCGTATGGGCAGAACGGAAAATTTCATTTACAATTGCCACATTTTCAGGTTCATTTTCTAACTTTAAAAGATTATCATTCACAGCTTGTAAATGCTCTTTACTTTCATCAATAAACATATCTAAGTACTGACTTTTATCCATGATTTAGACCTCCTATCAACAATATCTTTCAATGGCCGAGGCAATTTCATCCAAATGAACTACTTCATCTACTTTGTTCGTTTTTATTGCTGCACGGGGCATCCCAAAAACGACTGCCGATTCTTCGGATTCTACAATTGCAACAACCCCTTTATTTTTTTTCAGTTTCAGTAATCCTTTTGTTCCATCTGAACCCATACCTGTCATAATAACGGTAATAATTGAATGATCCCTAATAGAAGCTAATGAACTGAACATCGTATCGACTGCGGGCCTGTGACCATTTTCTGGTGGAGATTGATCTAGCTGTATTGCCACGCTTGTCCCTATACTCCTTACTTTTAAATGGTATCCTCCAGGCGCAATATAGGCAACACCCTTTTTGATAATTTCACCATCTTCAGCTTCTTTCACTCTTATTTTCGATAAACTATTTATTCGTGCAGCTAATGATTTGGTGAAACCCGCAGGCATATGCTGAACAATTAAAATCGGTGCATTTAGACCCTCAGACAGCTTTGTCAGAACTTGAGTCAACGCTTTGGGACCTCCTGTAGAGGTACCAATAGCAACAATCTTCTTTTCTAGTAATTCGATTGGCTGTTTTTGCTTTAATGATAATTTGCTAAGTCGCAACGTTTTTTGCTGTTGAGTTTGAAATAGCTTCGATAGTTTTACATTTGCACAAATAATTACTTTTTCAATAAGTTCAGTTTGGACATTACGCAAATCAAGAGATATTGGTCCAGATGGCTTAGCGATAAATTCAATTGCTCCATAAGACATCGCTAAAACCGTATTTTCTGCTCCTACTGTTGTTGTACTACTTACCATTATGACGGGCTTTGGCTTCGTTTTCATAATTAATTTAAGCGCTTCAAGACCATTCATAATCGGCATTTCAATGTCAAGAGTCACAACATCCGGATCGAGTTGACTGATTTTTTCTAGAGCATCCTGTCCGTTTCTTGCTGATGCAACCACTTGAATGCGATTATCCTCTTCTAAAAGATCCGTTATCATCTTTCTCATGAAGGCAGAATCATCAACAACGAGTACTCGAATCAAGCTGTCCAACTCCTTTTTTATTGTTAGGTTATCTTTTCTGTAAAGTATTTTTTAAACTTTTTGATAAACATTGAAAAAGGACGATTTATTTCTTCTCGCTTTTCCCCTGTATACTTTAAGGCAATTTCTTTAATAGCGTTTGTTGACTTACTATCAGGTGCATATAGCACAAACGGAATTTGTGCCTTTACGGCTTTTATAACAATTGGGTCATTTGGAATAATTCCAATTAGTCTGACTTCTTTTTTTAAAAATTGTTTGGTCACTAATTTCAAATTTCCAAATGTTTTCGTACCCTCAGATATAGAATCCACTCGATTAATAAGCAAGGATATTGGGACTTCTCTATCCTTTATTTGAATATATTTTATCATCGCGTATGCATCTGTCACAGAAGTAGGCTCAGGAGTTGTCACAACAATAACTTCATTTGCCGATAAAACAAACTGCAAACCATCTTTTGAAACACCAGCCCCCATATCGAAAATAATATAATCATATTTACCATTAATAAGTTCTAATTGCTCTGTGAATCTTGAAAATTTTTGGGGATTAAGCTGAAACATCGAGCTTAAACCCGAACCACCGGCTACAAAAGAGATTTTTCCAGGTCCTTCTTCAATAATATCCCACATACTTAGCTCATTTTCAATCATATCTATAACACTGTGCTTTGAAGATACTCCCATTAAAATATCTACATTCGCCATCCCAATGTCTAAATCAAAAACAATCACTTTTTTACCTATTTTTGTCAGTTCTATAGCGAAATTTAAGGAAAAGTTTGATTTTCCTACTCCACCTTTACCACTAACAACTGCCAATACATGGGTAGTTGTTAACTCTTCGTTTGCCATATGTAACATCCGTCGTAAGTTCTTTGCTTGATCATTCATAGCCATCAACCTCAAGTATACTATTTACAATTTCATTAGCAGAACCTTCAGAGATATCATCAGGTACACTTTGACCATTTGTAATATAAGATACACCAACGTTATACTCGTGAACGAGATTAATCATTGCTCCTCTTGAAAATGTTTCATCTTTTTTTGTGAAAATAACTTTATTAATGTTGATCTTAGAAAACTGTTCATAGATTGTTACCATGTCTCGATATTTTGATGTTAAAGCAAGAACTAGATATGTTTCCATTTCTTCATTAAAATCAATCACTTTTTTTAGCTCATCAATATAAAGTTGATTCAAAAAATTTCTCCCGGCTGAATCAATTACTACTAAGTCATACGAAGCGAATTTTTCCTTGGCCTCTTTAAAGTCGTCTATTGAATAAGCAATCTCAACTGGTACATTTAAAATTTTGGCATACGTTTTTAGTTGATCGATAGCAGCAATTCGAAATGTATCTGTAGTAATAAAGGCAACTTTCTTCTTATGCTTTAACACACAATGGGCCGCAATTTTAGCGATAGTTGTTGTTTTACCAACTCCAGTAGGACCAACAAGGTTTAAGAACTTTTTATTAAACTTGAACCCACCCATTTCATCCCAACTAACTGAATCAGTTAGTAAATCTTTTGCCCACTTGGTAATTTCCAGATCATTAAAAGATTCCTTATCTTGAATATACCATTTTTTTAATAGCTTTTTCATTACTTCATTTCGAATGGTAGGTAAAACATCTTGGTCAATTAGTAGTTGATTCATTTTTCTCAATGGTTCGGGATAGTCATCAAATTGAGTATTGATCGAACTAGATATTCCGTTAACAATATGTTTTAATGCCTTTACCTCCGCTAATAAAGTTTCATCTTTCGCCACTTGGTTTACTTTACCGCTGTTTACCTCTTTTTGAACTACTTTGTTAGATGGCGTCGCTTTTGCTTGCTTTTTTGGGATTTGCCTTCTAACTGTAGGTGCAGTATCAATAGCAGCAATTACTTCAATATTCTTTTTTGTAAAAAAACCTAAAAATCCACCTGTATTCACTGCTTTAGAGTTCAAAATAACAGCATCACCACCTAATTCAAGGCGGATTTTTTTCATTGCTTCAGACATTGATTCAGCAACAAATTTTTTAACCTTCACTATAAATTCACCACCCCTACACTCTGAACCTCAATAGTTGGTTCAAGTTCATTATAAGATAAAACTGGTACATGAGGTAAATATCGTTCAAGAAGATTCCTGATATAGATCCTGACAGCTGGGGAACAAAGGAGAATCGGCATTTGTCCCATTTCGCTCATTCGTTCAACTTCATAAAGTACCGCATCAATAATTCCTTGAGAGTCATTAGGATCCAAAGCTAAGAAATTTCCGTGCTCAGATTGTTGAACACCTTCAGCAATCTTTTTTTCTAATGATCCACTCGTTGTTATCACATAAAGCGGTTCTCCAGGATTTGCATATTGTTTAGTAATTTGCCGTGAAAGTGCTTGACGTACATATTCTGTAATCAAATTGGTGTCTTTTGTCATTTGCCCATAATCAGCCAATGTTTCAAAGATAATCGGCAAATTTCGAATCGAAACTTTCTCTTTCAGTAAACTAGCTAAAACTTTTTGAACTTCACCAGTAGATAAGGGGTTTGGCGTAACATCTTCTACTAAAGTTGGATATGCTTCTTTTAAATGATCAATCAATTGCTTTGTTTCTTGTCTTCCTAGCAGTTCATGGGCGTGGCGCTTAATGACTTCCGTTAGGTGGGTGGATACTACTGACGGCGGGTCAACAACTGTATAACCTGATAACTCAGCCTGTTCTTTCATTTCCTCACTAATCCATAGTGCAGACATCCCAAAAGCTGGTTCAACTGTTTCAATACCAATAATCGTATCATCGTCTACTCCAGGACTCATTGCCATAAAGTGATCAAGTAATAATTCCCCTTTTGTCACTTCGTTCCCTTTGATTTTTATTGAATATTCATTTGGCTGTAATTGAATGTTATCTCGAATCCGAATGACTGGAACAATTAATCCTAACTCAATTGCTAATTGTCTGCGAATCATGACAACACGATCTAATAAATCTCCACCTTGATTTGTATCTGCTAACGGAATAAGTCCATACCCAAACTCAAATTCAATTGGGTCTACTTGTAGAAGGTTTACAACACTTTCAGGAGACCTCAGATCATCACCAGCTTCTTCTTCTGTTGCCGCTTCCTCAATATCAGCTAAAGCCTTATCTTCTTTCTTAAGCAGTAAAAATCCACCGACAATTAAAAATCCTGAAATCGGTATTGTTAAAATTAAATTAATCGGCGTTATAAAGCCAAGTAAAGCAATTGTTCCACCAGCGATATAAAGCATTCTTGGGTAAGCTAATAACTGCGCAGCAATATCGTCACCTAGATTGCCGTCCGAAGATCCCCTGGTCACAACAATTCCAGTCGCAGTTGAAATTAACAAGGCTGGGATTTGACTGACAAGTCCGTCTCCTACCGTTAAGAGCGTATATTTACTTGCCGCATCACCTATCGACATCCCAAGTTGCATCATTCCAATAATAAGACCAAAAATAATATTTATAATAACAATAATAATACCCGCGATTGCATCACCTTTAACAAATTTACTAGCTCCGTCCATTGATCCGAAAAAGTCTGCTTCTCGTTCTATTTTCAAACGACGTTCCTTCGCTTCAATATCAGAAATCATTCCCGCGTTTAAGTCAGCATCAATACTCATTTGCTTACCTGGCATTGCGTCTAACGTAAACCTAGCGCCAACTTCAGAAACACGCTCAGCACCTTTGGTAATAACGACAAACTGGATAATGATTAAAATTAAAAAGACAACAAATCCAACAAGGGCATTCCCACCAACAACGAAGGAACCAAATGTATCGATAACATTACCAGCTTCACCTGATCCAAGAATTGACCTGGTCGTTGAAACATTCAGGCCAAGTCTAAATAACGTTACGAGCAATAGTAATGTCGGAAAAATAGAAAACTGTAAAGGGTCTTTCGTATTCATCGCTACTAAAATAATTAGTAAGGCAAGAGAAATATTAGCAATGATTAAAACATCCAGCATACCAGGAGGCAGAGGGATAATAAGCATGACGACTATCAAGATTACTGTGAGTAATACACTTAAGTCTTTTATTGACATCTATTTCTCTCCTTACCTCGGCTTCTCCAAAAAAACATTTGATCAGTTAGTTTCTTTACGAGGCCTTAAACATTGTTCTTAATTCGGTAAACATATGCTAAAACCTCGGCTATTGCCTTAAACAAGTCCTCTGGCACTTCATCTCCAATTTCAGCCTGTTCATATAAAGCTCTAGCCAAAGGTCTATTTTCGACAGTTATTATTTCATTGCTATATGCAATACTTTTTATTTTTTGCGCTAAAAAATCGACTCCTTTAGCAATGATTACTGGTGCATCCATTTTATCTCCATCATATTTCAGTGCGACAGCAAAATGAGTAGGGTTTGTAATAACAACATCGGCTTTCGGAACTTCTTGCATCATTCGTTGCATTGCCATCTGCCGCTGTTTTTCTTTAATTTTCGACTTAATTAATGGGTCACCTTCGGTTTTTTTATACTCATCTTTTATATCTTGTTTTGACATTTTTATTTTCTTTTCATGGTCGTATTTCTGATACATATAATCCAGAACAGCTAAAAAAAGTAAAAGAATAGCGACTGCAATCCCCATATTTACAACTAGCGAAGCAACAAGGGCAAACGAATCTGCAATTGGAACTAAAGATAAAAATAATAATTCATTCATACTAATCCATAAAATCGTAACCGTTACTAAGCCAATTAAAAATATTTTTAAAATTGATTTTAGTAGTTCTACAATAGCTTTAATTGAGTAAATTCTTTTAAAACCTGCAATTGGATCGAGTTTACTTAATTTCATCGCAATCGCTTCTGGTGCAAATAGAAATCCAACTTGTAGGTAATTACTCAGTATAGCTGCGAGAAATGCAACGGTTAAGATTGGAGCTACAATGATAACAGCTTGGATCGTTAGCTCAATAAATAAACTTTCCACATTTTCAGGTGAGAGTGTATATAATAAAAATTCCTGAAACATATAATTCATAAACAGAAATATTTTCTCGCCAACAAAACTCCCCACTAACCAAAGGATAATAAAAACTAATAAAAGAATTATGGCAGTATTAATATCTGAACTTTTTGCTACTTGTCCTTTTTTTCTTGTTTCTTGCTGCTTTTTCGGAGTAGCTTTTTCTGTTTTTTCTTGCGCAAAAAATTGGAGATTAACAGGTAAAAATGCCATCTAGACCCCTCCGTAAAGCTGCATTAATGTTCTCATTGTTAAAATCATCTGCTCCACTAAATATTTAGTTACCGTAAAAAAAGCTGGCATGATAAGGATAAGAATAAAGAAACCCACAAAAATCTTGATTGGAAATCCAATCACAAAAACGCTGACTTGAGGAACTGCTCTTCCAATCATCCCTAGGGCAACGTCAATTAAAAACAAGCTACCGACAATCGGCATAGCCATTTGAAAGGCAATAATAAACATTGTGTTAAACGTTTTGATCACGTGCATTAGAATCTTTTCATTTCCAAAAGGTATTGTTAATTGATCTAGTGGAATGAATTGATAACTATAAAAAACTCCATCTAATAAAAGATGGTGTGCATCAATTGCAAGTAAAAATAGCAAGGCAAATGTATACAAGTAACCGCCCATTAGTGGGCTTTGTGCCCCTGTTTGTGGATCAATAACATTGGCCATCATAAAACCCATTTTCATGTCGATAAACCCGCCAGCAACTTGGATCGCATACATAAGGATCATCGCAATAAAACCAACTGTTAAACCGACAGCGACCTCTTTAAAAATTAACATGAAATAAAAATAATCAATCTCAATAATTGGTGGCTCGATCGAAAAAAACATCAACCAAGTTAAGAAAAGACCAAACCCAATTTTATGCATGGCTGGAATCGATTTATACGAAAAAAGTGGCAACGTCACTAAAAAGGCGGTTACTCTTGCAAGAATTAGTAAAAATGCTGGGAAAAATTCAAGTATTTCAAGCATTACCCAACAAACCTATGTAAGTTACTGAATATTTCTTGAGCAAAATTTAACATATTTGATAACATCCAAGATCCAAATACGATTAATCCTACTAATACTCCAACAATTTTTGGTATGAATGCTAACGTCTGCTCTTGAATCTGCGTCGTTGCTTGAAAAATACTTACCGCTAACCCAATTCCTAAGGCAAGCATAAGTAATGGACCGGCGATAATTAAAACAGTATATACACCTTTTTCTGCCAATGAAATGATAAACTCTTGACTCAATGAAATCACCCTTTAAAAACTTAATAGTAGTGACCTTATAACTAAGTACCAACCATCGACCATTACGAAAAGAAGAATTTTAAATGGTAAGGCAATCATAACTGGGGGTAACATCATCATCCCCATGGCCATAAGGATACTCGCTACAACCATATCAATGACAAGAAATGGAACAAAAATCATAAAGCCAATTTGAAACGCTGTTTTTAACTCACTAATTGCAAATGCAGGAACTAAAGCTGTTAATGGTATTTCCTCTATTGAATCTGGTCTCTCCATCTCCGCATAGCCCATAAACAAGGCTAAATCCTTTTCTCGGGTATGTTTTGCCATAAAATATTTAAATGGTGTCGCTGCTTTCTCAAAAGCTTCCTCTTGTGTCAACTCTTCATTAAAAAGTGGTTGTAAGGCTGTTTCATTCACTTCTGAAAAAACTGGAGCCATAACAAAAAATGTAATAAATAATGCCAATGCTACTAACACTTGGTTTGGTGGCATTTGTTGTGTAGCCAGACCAGAACGTACAAATGATAAAACAATAATAACTCTAGTAAAACAAGTCATTAAGATTAGAATACTAGGTGCAAGCGTTAATACAGTTAGCAACAACAGTAATTGAAGCGTCGAAACTAAGTTTTGCGGGTCATCGCTGAATATATCCAATGCTGGAATAAAGCTTACTGTTGTAATCATCGTTGCTCATCCTCCTTAATGGCAGCATGGGCATCTCTTTGTGATTTTTTGACATCGGTTAACTGACGCTCTAGCAAACTTTTAAAAGAACCTTTTGAATTATCTGTTCCTTCTTTTTGATCTGAAAATTTTGTTTTTACCTTGTTAAATAGCGACGATAACTGTTGTTGACCTTCTTGTATTTCATTATCATTGAGAATAGTTGTTACTTCATCAGGATTGTCAATTTCTTTTAAAAGTTGAATCGATTCCCCAACACCGACAACTAAAATCCGCTTCCCTACTCTGACTAACTGAATTGAACGATTAGTTCCAATGTGGACGCCACCAATGTTTTGTAATGTTTGGTTTGCCTGATAGGACTGGGAACGTTTCCCTATAAATCGGATAAGTGCATAAATCATCATAATAATCACTGCTAATGCAAGAAATAATTGGACAAACATTCCAAACAAACTTTGTTCTTTCATAAGACCATCAAGATCATTTTCAATGACGTTTTCTTGCTCACCCAATGACTCTGCTAACCCATTATTTTCTGGTTCAAGAGGATTTTGTTTATCGGGACCTTGTCCTTCAAGTCTTTCGAATATATCTAAAACAGAATCGTTGTCAGCATCTTCATCGATTAGATCAGCTAAGACTCCGAACGGAAGGATAAAAAAGAAAATAAGTAAGAAGCTTGAAAGAAATAGATTTTTGTACAAAGGGATCCTGATCTTTGTCATCATTACCTACCCAATCGTCTTTTTAATTGCTTCAATAACACGGTCTGCTTGGAAAGGCTTTACGATAAAATCTTTCGCACCCGCTTGAATTGCATCAATAACCATTGCTTGCTGTCCCATTGCAGAACACATAATTACCTTCGCATTCGGGTCGAATTTCTTAATCTCTTTTAAAGCTGTGATTCCATCCATTTCTGGCATTGTAATATCCATTGTTACTAAGTCAGGTGAAACTTCCTTATACTTCTCAATTGCCTGTGCACCATCATTTGCTTCACCTGCTATTTCGAATCCATTTTTAGATAAAATATCTTTAATCATCATTCTCATAAAAGCTGCGTCATCTACGATTAAAATTCTATTTGCCATTGTTCCGCCTCCTCAAATACTATTTCGTAAAAAAAATATCGGAATTACTGTAAATTTTTCAAACGTTCAGTTTGACTAATAATATCTGTTATTCTGACCCCAAAGTTTTCCTCAATAACAACTACTTCACCTTTGGCTATCAGCTTACTATTTACCAAAATATCAACAGGTTCCCCAGCTAGCTTATCTAACTCGACAATAGACCCTTGCGATAATTCAAGAATTTCTTTGATAGAACGCTTTGTTCTTCCTAATTCAACGGTTACTTGTAATTGAATATCGAGAAGCATATTTAAATTTTTGGTCTCTGAATGGTTCAAGCTTGGAGTATCAAAATTAGAGAAGGCCGCTGGTAGAACATTTGCAGCTCGTCCATCTGCTTGACTAAACCCGAGCCCACCAAAACTTTGTGGCTGTCTGGGCACTGGTGGTTGTTGGTATTGTTGGTGTTGTTGATTTTGTTGAGCATATGGAGCACCCTGTTGCTGTTGTGGCTCATAGTGTTGATTATTTGCTAGCCCTTGTGGGATTTGACTCTGAGCGACCTGCTCGTACTGTCTATCCGATGTTAACTGAGCTGGTTGAGGAACTTCTGGTTCAACTGGAATTTCCTCGCTATCATTTGGATTCATTAATTCGTTTACTAAATCTTTGGCAAAGGAAACGGTAACTAACTGCATAATTTCTGAGTCTATTAACGTCCCAATTTTTAAACTAAAAGAAATTTTTACTAAAATATCTTCATCTGGAATATGTCTAGTTCCTTGACCTTCCTTCACATCCATTAAATCTATTCCAGGTGGGGAAATATCAATTTTTTTATTGAATATTGTTGACATTGAGGTAGAGGCAGAACCCATCATTTGATTCATTGCTTCTTGAACCGCACTAATTTCCATTTCACCAAGCTCATCCTCAATTATTTCAATGCCATCGCCACCTAGCATTAAATTAGCAATAATTGCAGCGTCTCTTGTTTTAATAACTAGCATGTTCATTCCCTCAAATCCTTCTGTATAAGTAACGTGCACAGCTACATGAGGTTTTGGAAACTGTTCTACAAGATCTTCTCTAGATATGACTGACACTTCCGGTGTTGTAATTTCAACTTTTTGACTTAATAATGTAGATAGCGCTGTAGATGCACTTCCAAATGAGATGTTTCCAACTTCACCTAGTGCATCTTGTTCAATACTAGTCAGATAGTTTTCTGTATTTAGACCACCATTACTAGAATCATTTTCACTTTCCCCATTATCATCTTCGTCATTATTTATCCCACTTAACAAAGCATTAATTTCATCTTGAGAAAGCATGTCACTCATTATTTTCACCCTCCTCAATTAATTCGGTTACTTGAACAGCAAGTTTATTTTTCACTATACCAGGTTGCCCCCAAAATTTCGGTTTGTCCCCAACGTTAATTAGCAACGGTTCATCTATTAAACTGTTCAATTCAATTGTATCACCCATATCTAACTGTAAGAATTCTTCAATTGTAATTTCAGATTTCCCTAATTCAACTTTCATAATTAAAGGTGCTTTGCGGATATTTTTTTCGAGATTTTCTATTTCATCTGGGAGACGAATTTTCTTTTTTGTTTGCATCCAATGATGTATTGATAATTTCGGCAAAATATCTTCTAATACAACATGAGGAAGACATATATTAATCATCCCAGTAGCCTCGCCTATGGCAGTTGAAAGCGAAATAACGACTACCGTTTCATTAGGTGAAACCATTTGTAAAAACTGTGGATTTACTTCTAATTCATTCATCTGTGGATCAAGCTCCACAACCGAACTCCATGCTTCTTGAAAGCTTTCAAGGGTACGTTGGAACAATTGAGTCATAATTCTCGTTTCAATTTCTGTTAGATTTTCTACTTTATTTACAGCAATCCCTCTTCCACCGAGAAGTCGATCAAGCATAGCATAAGCAATATTTGGATTAACTTCGATTAAAAATCTTCCATCTAGTGGATAAGGTTCAAAAACATTTAAAATGGTCATTTTCGGTACTGAACGGATGAATTCATCATATGGCAGCTGATCAACAGACGCAACTGAAATTTGTACAAATGTCCGGAGTTGCGCTGAAAAATACGTTGTTAAAAGTCTAGCGAAATTCTCATGTATTCTTGTTAAGCTTCGGATTTGGTCTTTTGAGAAGCGAAGCGCACGTTTAAAATCGTAAACCTTGATTTTTCGCTTGCTTTCTTCTTTTTTTAATTCATCTGCATCCATTTCACCAGTTGATATTGCCGATAGCAGAGCATCAATCTCACCTTGCGATAAAACTTCAGCCAATAGCCTCACCTCTCTTTTTAAATTATTATTTGTAGATACTATTTAGTGAACTTCACACTATTGAAGGACAAAACCTATCGTGTAAACATCTACCACTTTTCCATCTTGCATATACTCATTAATTTTTGTCTGGAGGACATTTTCTAGATTTTCTATTCCTTCATAACCGCTAAAATCACTAGAACGCATCCCAGAAAGTTCACGAATAATGATGTTCTTAACTTGAAAATCTCTTTTTATAAGTTCTTCCTTTGCCTTACCGTTATCTACTTGAATTTTGAATGTGACACGAACAAAGTCATTGGTTAATAAATTAGTTGTAATTTCATTCATATCAACGGAAAGCGCAATAATTTCATCAATAGTCGGTTCACGGTTGGGATCAACTTCCTTTATAAATTGATTGTATAATACTAATGTGATACCACCTATTAACGTTAAGGCAATTAAAATAATCAACATAATATTAACTAATTTATTTTTAAACAAATCAAGATCCCTCCACCTCTTCGTTAATAAGTTTTACTACCCCAACTTCTTTATAAAACTTTGTTATTTTTCGGATAACATCATCTTCTTCTTCAAGCACAACAATTTTTTTCCCATTCACCAACGTAATTGTTGTATCGGGGAAAGACTGTACTTGCTCAATGTAAATTGCATTTAAGATAAACGTTTGACCATTTAAGCGACTAAGTTTAATCATAGTAAATATGTAAAGGCTAGAGTATTCTTCTAGCTTTTTCCTCCTTAATAATAATCTATGTACGCATGTAGCAAGGTGAATAATGATCTTATTACTCTACCATTATTCACTCATTCTACATCTTTAGCTTACTAACGTTTTAAGTTAACGAGCTCTTGGAGGATTTCATCTGATGTTGTAATCATTTTTGTATTTGCTTGGAAACCACGCTGTGCAACAATCATTTCAGTAAATTCTTCTGATAAGTCAACGTTTGACATTTCAAGCGAACTTCCCGAGATTACACCTCGACCTTCTCCAGCAAAACCGATATTAGGAGCACCTGAGTTGTTAGAAACCCTGAAAAGGTTATCTCCAGATTTTGTTAAACCACCTGTGTTATTAAACGTCGCCATCGCCAATTGACCTAAGATGCGAACTTCACCGTTGGTGTAAACTCCATTGATTTCTCCTGTTTGTGAGATATTGAAGCTTTCTAAATAGCCTTCAAAGTTACCGTCAATTTCATCGACATCGGCGGTGTTAGAGCCTGCAAATTGAGTTAAAGAAGTTAAATCAATATTAAAATTGAAAGCTGCTGCCCCGCTAATTGCGGTAGGATTAAAAGTCAAAGGTGCAATTTGACCACCTGTTAACAATGCTCCCGTTGCCCCATCAAAAGTAATATTACCATTCCCTAGAGATGCTGCATTTCCAACCTGATTAACAGCATACCCCCATGCATTTGTTCCATTTTTCGTGAGAACTATTTCAACATCATGCGTAGCACCTAGTGGATCAACCACTTTATATTGGACTGTTACCGAATTGTTTGGTGCTTGGGCTTCTGCATCCAAATTCCCTTTAAAGCCGATCGCCGTTGTTGCTTGTGGTGGAATAACTTCGCCTGATTCAATTCTCAAATCCCCAAAATTATTCTGGTTAATTCCATTCCCAGCAGCATTTGGTTGATAACCTTGTACCTTTAAGCCGTCACCCGTTACTAAAGTGCCTTGGCGATCTAAATAAAAGTTTCCAGCACGTGTATATGATGAAAGGTCACCATCATTAACGATGAAAAACCCATCCCCTGAAATCCCTAAGTCAAGGGCTCGTCCAGTTGTTTGCAAACTTCCTTGGGTGTGAATAGTGTCGATAGTTGCCAGCGTACCCCCTAAACCAATTTGCCGCGGGTTCGTACCGCCGCGGTTGTCTGTTGGGTTACTAGACCCTGCTAGCTGTTGACTAACTAAATCTTTAAACGTTGTTCGGCCCTTTTTAAAGCCAAAAGTATTTACGTTAGCGATATTATTACCGATTACATCAAGCTTAGTTTGAAAATTTTTCATTCCACCAATTCCAGAATACATTGAACGTATCATGTTTTTCCTCCTTTGATAATTGCTTCAATCAGTCAGCAATTTTCGGCTTCCTTTCGGTCCAGCCATTAATCCATTAAAATCGTGCCATTAATATTTGTAAAAATTTGTGATTTGGCTTCATTCCGGTCCATAACTGTAATAACTGTATTATTTTTCGCACTAACAACAAGGGCTGCATCTTTTAAGACAACTAATGATTCATGAACACCCTTTGTCTTAGCTTCTTGAACCTTTGTCGATATTTGCGACCATTTTTCTTGGTCTATTTCAATTCCTCGGTCTTGAAGCCTTTTTTGGGCATGCTTACTTATTTTTAATTCAGATGTGTCAACTAAACGCTGCTGTAAAATGTCTTTAAATTGTGTTACTGGAGTTCCTTGCTTTTTTGTGACGCTTGTCGGCTTTGGTAATTGATGTAGGTGATAAGATTGGATCTTACTAACCATTCAATTCACCTCCATTTATAGACTATTTCTTTTCACTAGTTCTCCCAATGTGGATAACTTGAATTGTGTCAATCATTTCTCCACTATCTAAAACCAGCTTCGTTTTACCATTTTGAAAGCTTACTGCTTTTACAAGACTCTCCACTTCAAGGATCTTCGTCTCGCCTTCCATGTCTGAAACTGTTTGTTCCCATCTAATTTCTTTGTCTATTAACTGACTATGAGAAAGAAAATGACTATCTTTTTGCATATCTATAAAACTAGTTAACGTTTTGTTCATTTGTGTCATTTGCTCTAAAGAAGAGAAGTTTGCCATTTGTGAAATAAACTCTTTATCTTCCATCGGATTTGATGGATCTTGATTTTGTAATTGTGTTATTAATATTTTCAAAAACGAATCCTGGCCTAGTATATTCTGGTCCGTTTTTCTTTCGGGTTGTCGTTCTGAAAGGTACATGCTTTGATTGATTGAATTTATCATTTGATCACCCTACACCTTTACATTAAAAGATTCTAAAAAATCCTCGAAATTTATTGCTTCGTCCTCATTGTCTTGATTTTGCGATTGTTCTTGATTAGACTTGTTGTGGTTCTTTTCTTCTTGATTTTCTTTGTCAGATTGACCTAATGATTGTTGTTGCTGTTGTGTGCTAATTTCAATTTTCTCTACTGAAATATTTTGAGCGATAAAAGCTTGTCTTAATTGATGAAGTTGCGATTCAATCGCACTTCTTGCGGCATTTGTCGTTGTCATTAATTGAGCAATAATAACACCATTTTGCTGCGTTAACTTCACATCAAGCCTTCCTAAGTGTTCTGGGTATAACTTGATTGTGAGTTGATTTACACCATTCGGAAACTGAGCTAGAGAACTTCTACCAAGAATGTTTTGGAATTGCCGTAAAAATTGCTCATGAGTAGGCTGATTTCCACGATTTTCA
Source organism: Bacillaceae bacterium IKA-2 (assembly GCA_031761875.1). Lineage (GTDB taxonomy): Bacteria > Bacillota > Bacilli > Bacillales > Anaerobacillaceae > Anaerobacillus. Next base: position 2,744,804 of record CP134492.1, read on the forward strand.
CCAACATGGATAATAAATTGTTGCACAGAGTTTAGCTGTCCTTGAGCAGGTGGTAAAACAATACCTTGATTTACTTTCGCTGATTGATCTACTACGCTTCTAGAAAAAGCCGATAAGACAAATTGGGCTTCTTTTTCACTTTTCTTTTGAGCTTCAAAGCCCTCTGTAAGTTGTTGTCTCTCCTTCGTTGTCATTGATTGAAGGCTAGTCGTAAGCTGTTTAACAATCTCTTGAAAATCTCTTACATTGATTTTTTCATTGCTCAAATAATTTTGCTCATTTTTACTTAGCATTGTCAGAAGCTTTTCTAATTGAGTTTGAAAGTTAAAATCAATTTTAGTTTCAGAATCGACTTGATTTTGTGTTTGAGTGTGCGCTAAATCAATCATGACTGCAAGTAACTGAATTGGGTTATTTAACTCCCCCCCACCTTGTTCCAGCAAACTTTTTAAAGAATAATTGCCCCCTAATAAAGCTTGTAGTTCAAGCTGTAGATCATAAGAAAGTTGTTCAAGAAAATCCACGACCAAAGGATTTTCAAGCACATCCTCAGCGAATATTACATCTCTACCCGAGAGCGCGTCAATAAGTTGACTCATAAGCTTTTCGAGATCAACAAGCTCTTCATTTCCAGAAAACAAATCATCGAGTGGCGCTTTATTCTCACGTTCCTTCAATAAATCCGACACTTCTAGATTTTTTTCAGCAAGTGAAGCATTGAACATCTGAAAGAATGTTGCCTGATGATTCGTTGAATCACTAGCGACGCTGATTCCGCCTTGCGTAACAGGTTGGCTCTGAATCATTTGCATGAAACTGATCCCGTTCATTTTTTTCACCTCCTTTCAAGCTAGACAATAAAAGGCGCAATCGCCCCGGTAATTCCGAAGTAATACGTATTAACTTTCTGACCTTAAAAGAAAAAATTGTTAATTTGCGCTTAGTAGTGAAATGAATTGAGCTGCTTGATTCGGTGTCATTTTAGCGAAAATAGCTGCCCTAGCATCTGTTTTAATATAAGATAGATGAACACCTGCTTCGTCTTGTGGTAATTCTATTAAAATATTTGCGGCATTTTTTGCTGACATTGTTTCATAAATTTTTGCTAATTCTTGATATTCGGTCATGATCTCTAATTCAGCAGTTTCATTTTCATTCAGCTGTGCCATCAACAGCTCTATTTCTTTTAAAAGCAATTGAACTTCATCTTCTTTAGAAGTTAATTGCTGTTCTAGTATTCCTATTTCCCTTTTATGAGTGTCTATCTTTGTGGTTAATTCCTCGATATTGATCTTTTCTTCTTCCTCTTGAATTTGCTCATCTGTTTTTACATATTCTGAAAAAAATGGAATTTTTGAAACTAGCTGTTTTCCTTCATTAATAATACTCATTTCCATAAAGCTAAAAATAATACTAAATAAAATAATTGCAAAAACAACCGGAATAAAAATAACCATTATTAGCCACTGTACTTTACTATATTCCTGCTCTGCTTTTTTCATAGAACTCACCTAATTTAACTTTCTCATAAACTGTTGAACGGAAATTTCATCCATTAAGAGGTTTTCTTGATGTTTAGTTTCTTCGATATACTTTTCCCGCTTTATTTGTTTCATCTTTTCATATTTTTTTTGTTCGATCGATTTCACCACTAATACTTCTTGTTTTCTGTTCATGTTATCTCGTGCTTTTTGTGTGAAATTTTGCTGTCTGTCGATTTGTAATTGCATTTGGTTTAAAAGTGTATGTGAATGTTGAATTTCAAAAATATGAATTCCTGTTTCGATCCGTTTATAATACTCATTTTCATATTGCTCTTTTTTTTTCAACTGCTCAAATAACTTAGTTGCTACATCTTCAAATTGTTTAGTTGCTTGTGTAAATTCTTTTTCTGCTTTAATTTTATCATCTTCTCTTATTTCTAAAATTTTTTGCAAGGAAAACTGAAATGACATGATTAGCCCCCTTTACTAAATTCACTTAGTAATAAATCAACAGATTCATTAAATGTAACTTTTTCTTCTATAGCTTGCTTAATGAAATTTATGATAACCGGGTATGCTTGGATCGCTTCATCAATTTCTTTTGATGTACCGCGTTTATAAGCACCAATACTAATTAAATCTTCAGAGTCAGTGTAAATAGCTAATAATTGTCGCAATCGGTCTGCAGCTGAGCGATGATTAGGATCAACAATATCATTCATAACACGACTGATGCTGCTTAATGGATTTATTGCAGGGAACTGACCTTTGTTTGCTAACTTCCGATCGAGGACTAAATGTCCGTCCAAAATCCCTCGTACAGCATCCGCGATTGGTTCATTCATGTCGTCTCCATCAACTAAAACTGTATAAAAGGCCGTAATCGAACCATGCTCATTTGTCCCTGAGCGTTCAAGTAATTTTGGTAAGTACGCAAAAACACTTGGTGGATAACCTTTTGTTGTTGGAGGTTCTCCAATAGCTAAGCCAATTTCTCTTTGGGCCATAGCAAATCGTGTAACAGAATCCATCATTAACGTAACATTTAAGCCTTGATTACGATAATACTCTGCAATCGCAGTGGCAGTCATCGCTCCTTTAATTCTCATCAAGGCCGGTTGGTCAGATGTTGCAACGACAACCACTGTTTTACTTAGTCCATCTTCACCAAGATCTCTTTCAATGAAATCTCGAACTTCCCTACCACGTTCTCCAATTAAAGCGATAACATTGACATCAGCAGCAGAATTTTTAGCGATCATTGCCATTAGCGTACTTTTACCGACACCGCTACCTGCAAAAATTCCCAATCTTTGTCCTTTACCAACCGTAAATAAACTATCTATTGCCCGGACACCTAAGCTTAGCGGTTCATGAATCCTCGGTCTTGCCAGTGGATTCGGAGGTTGATTATCTGTTGGAAATGGTGTTAATCCTTTAGGGAGTTCTTTTCCACTTAATGGTTGTCCAAGCCCATCAACAACCTGTCCAATAAGAGCTGAACCTACTTTTACTTGAAGCGGCTTTTTAGTTGCTTCGACAAGACTTCCTGGGCTTATGTCGTGAATAGTTGTAAATGGCATGAGTAGAACAGTCTCATCACGGAAACCAACCACTTCAGCCATAACTTTACGTTGTCGTCCTTTGCCAATAATTATATAACAAAGTTCACCAATAGAGACTTGGGGTCCTTTTGATTCAATCGTAAGACCAACTACTCTTGTCACCTTACCGTAACTTTTAAAAGAATTAATTGTAGGAATTTCACTAATTAAATTAGCTACCTTCATAACCATCAAACTCCTTAAGTTTTTCCAGTAAAGTATGCTTAATTTCTGTTAACTGACTATCTACTGATGCATCTATCTTTCCATATGGCGTTTCAATTGTGCAGCCATTTTCTTTGAGGTGGACGTCTGGATATATGTATAAATTTTCACAATTTGGGAGCAATAGTCGCAGTTCTTCTTTATGTGATAACGTTGAATCATACCAATTAGGATGAATATACAACTTTACATGTGATTGTTCTCTCACTTCATTAATCACTTCTTTAACAAGAGAAATCCAGTTATCGGATTTCTCAGCTACTTTATCAGCGATAATTTTTTCAGCTACTTTTAAGGCTAGTTCAACGATGATTGGTTCGGCTTCTTCTAAATGTTGAATATAATCATTTTTTGATGCAGTAACAACATTCATAGCGTCTTGAATTAATGTTTCATATTCTTTTTGTCCTTGTTGAAGCCCCTGCTGAAAACCTTCATTATAACCGTTCTCTTGGGCCTGTTTATATAATTTCTCTGCGACCTGTTGACTATCCGAGATTTCCTCATCCATCTTTGCTTGAAACCGGTCGTATTCATCACTTGCTGCTCTTTTTATTTTATCAGCTTCTTCAATTGCTGTTTGTAGCTTATCCTCTGCTATTACGACCCTAGGTTCAATACTAGATTTCCCTTTACCAAACATAAGTTCTTCACCAGTCAGATGCTCTTGAATTACTTTCTTTAAGGAAATTGTCTTTTGTTCCTTTTCAAAGTTGTTAGCATAAAAAGATTTGATCACTCTAGACAATAATATCATCTCCTCCGCCACGAGCGATGACGATCTCACCAGCTTCTTCTAAACGGCGAATTACTGCAACGATTCTTGATTGGGCTTCTTCAACATCTCGTAAGCGGACAGGTCCCATAAATTCCATTTCATCTTTAAATGTCTCCACCATACGCTGTGACATGTTTGTAAAGACAACATCCTTTACTTCGTCATTGGCAACCTTAAGGGCGAGTTGTAAGTCCTCATTTTCAATATCTCTAATAACTCGTTGAATTGACCGGTTATCTAGAGTAACAATGTCTTCAAATACAAACATTCGCTTTTTAATTTCTTCGGCAAGCTCAGGGTCTTGAATTTCAAGAGCGTCTAAAATCGTTCGCTCCGTACTCCTATCAACACTATTCAATACTTCAACAACAGCTGCAATGCCACCAGCCTTCGTATAGTCTTGAGTGACTGTAGCGGAAAGTTTTCGTTCCAAAATATTTTCCACTTCATTAATTATTTCTGGAGATGTACTGTCCATTAATGCAATTCGTTTCGCAATATCTGCCTGCATTTCCTGTGGAAGCTCAGACAAAATTAGACCTGCCTGCACAGACTCTAAATAAGATAATATTAACGCGATTGTTTGCGGATGCTCATTTTGAATAAAATTCAAAATTTGTGCTGCATCAGCTTTTTTAGCAAAGTCAAATGGCTTAACCTGCAAAGTAGATGTCAGCCGATTGATAATTTCCATCGCTTGCTGGTCACCAAGTGCTTTCTCTAAAACATTTTTTGCATAAGCAATACCACCTTGTGTGATATAGTCTTGTGCCATTGCTAGTTGGTGAAACTGCTCGATAATGTCCTCTTTCGTATATGTATCTACTCGACGAACGCTAGCAATCTCAAGTGTTAATTTATCAATTTCTTCCTCATTTAAATGTTTATATACTTGCGCTGAAACATCTGGACCTAAGGAGATAAGAAGAATTGCGGCTTTTTCTTTTCCTGATAATTCTTTTTTTCTGCTAGCCATACTTCTCCTCCTTAATCATCATCCGCTAGCCACGTCCGAACGAGTTTTGAAAATTCCTCCGGTTTATCTTTTGCCATTTTCTCTAATTGTCTGCGGCGGACCTTTTCTTCAGTCTCTTGTTCGTCATTAATGTTTGGTATATCGAAACCAACAGCTTGCTCAACGCCAATTTCCTCTACCATTTCAACTTGCTTATTTTTACGTACTAGTAAAAAGATTAACAGAATAATAAAAACAGATAACGCTACGACAACATAGTACCACATCGGAATCCCAGTTCCTAACTCATCATCAAAAACAATCTTTCCATTAAAACTTTGCGCTGAAACAAACACCTTTTCATCAATTTGTTCAGGTGTTAGGAGGTCTATTACTTCTTTTGATATACTCGTTCTAACAATCGTACTCAAAATTTGTGTGACATCATTTATAAGCTCTGGAGGTAAAGAGTTAAAATCTTCTGGATCCGGTGGCTCGACCATTACTTGAATACCGATATCTCGAACTTGATAAGGACTTTCAACAATATCACGTCGTATTCGATTGACATCGTTATTTATTCGTTCTTCGATTCGTTCGTAATCTCCAGCTCCCGCTCCCGCTATGCCTGGATATCCTGGAATGTCAGTTTCACCCGTGCCAGGAATCCCACCTGCTTGAAAATCTCCACCACTATATGTTTCGGTTATTTTTTCAATACTAACTGCTAAACCAGACATGTTTTCTACATCCACAGGAGTCACTAATTCTTCAGCTCGATTTTCCTTGGTAAAGTCAATCTCCGTCGTCACCGATACAAGTACTTTATCTCTACCGACGATTGTACCTAACATTTGTTGAACCTGCCGTTGCAAGTCACGCTCAATTTCTCGTTGAACTGAACGCTGTTGTTCGAAAGCTGTGAGCGTGGAATCAATAACATCACCATTTTTCAGCTCCAAAAACTCAAACATTTGGTTCATAACAACGATATTTTCAGTCGGTAAATTCGGGATACTTTTTGAAATGAGATGGTATAGAGCTCGGATTTGTTCTTGATCTAATCGATAACCTGGACTAATATTTAAAGTTACTGCAGCAGATGCTGTTTGTTCACTACTAGTGACCCAAATACTTTCCTCAGGTAGTGTGATCATTACTTGAGCCTGCTGAACTCCGTCAATACTGCGAATTAAGTTTGCTAGTTCCGTTTGCATAGCTGCCCGTTCCATGATGCTAAATTCATTGTCGGTCATACCGAATCCCATCCGGTCTTTAAAAGTAGAATAGTCAATTGTTCCACTATTTGGGATCCCTTCCGCCGCCAACTCAACTTTTAAACTATCAACTAATTTTTCTGGAACGTGAATTTCTGTTCCGTTACTAGTGATTTCAGAGGGAATTCCTCTTGAGTCTAATTGTGCTTTAATTTCGCCTGTTTCTTGTAAAGGTAAATTTTTATACAACGGAACCATGGTTGTTCTTGAACCAAACGTTGAGACAACAATCAGAAGCACTATAAGCAGTAGGAAAGAACCGACAATAATCCCTTTTTGAACATTTGTTCGTTCGGTCCAATATGTAGTTAGTTTCTCTCTATATAACAATAATTTTTCGTTCATGTTTTCCCCTACCTCTACTAACCCGCTCCGTCAACTCAACTATTATACTTGCATTCTCATGACCTCTTGATAGGCCTCAACAATTTTGTTACGTACTTCCACAGTCGTTTGCAAGGTTATACTTGCTTTTTGAGCAGTAATCATAACTTCATGTAAGTCAATATTTTCTCCTCTCGCTAACTTTTCCGTTGCCTTTATTGACGAGAGTTGTGAATCATTCGCTGTATGTAACGCTTCATTAAGCATCATTTTAAAACTATCTTGTGCTTCTGCCGATGTAACTTTCTTTGCTGGTATTACTTGACCACCTTGAATATTCATTACGGAATTCGGTCTAAATGATATAGGATCCATTTACGATACCCTCCTAGCCTCTACCAATTTCTAGAGCCTTCATTAACATATTTTTTGTTGCATTAAGAGTGGTAACGTTTGCCTCATATGAACGAGTTGCACTCATCATATCAACCATTTCTTTTAGCGGATCGACGTTCGGCAAGCTAACATACCCTTCTTCATTTGCATCAGGATGATCCGGTTGATAGGCCAGCTTAAATGGTGTTTGATCTTCGACAATCCGGGTAACTTTTACGCCATTACCTGCTTGATCAGATCGCCCCATCGCTTTAGATAAATATGATGAAAATTGATTTTCATTTGGCCGTATTTCAACCATTTTCCTTCGATAAGGTTCCCACTCACCATTAACAAGCCTTCCCCGAGTCGTATCAACATTTGCCATATTTGAAGAAACAACATCCATTCTCAGCCGCTGTGCAGTGAGAGCTGAAGCTGTAGTATTAAAGCCATGAAACATTGACACAGTTTTTAACCTCCTCTTACAACAGTATTAAGACTATTAAATCGCCCATTGACGCGTTCAATCATCGCGTTATAATAAATTTGATTTTTAGCCATTTCTGACATTTCATGTTCAATATCTACATTATTACCATTGTGGTTAAACATTGTGTTGTTACGTTTTACTACACTAGCCAAGGACGACGCTTGGTTAGTTCCAAATTCTAAGTGTCTATCATTTGTTCGATACGAATTAAGGCGTTGACCTTCAATAGCTTTAGTAAGCTGTTGTTTAAAAACCGTTTTTTGCGCTTTATAGTGTGGTGTGTCAATATTTGCAATATTTTGCGAAATTGTTTTTTGGCGTTGCGAAGCTGCATTTAGCGATTGCTCTATTAGCTGTTGGCTCGGATTTGAAAATAACTTCATGCTTCTTATCCCCTCCGATTATTGATAACTAATTTTCCATAATAGTACACAAAAAAATATATTATTCCTAGTCGTATTGTATATAATATTATAAGAATTGTCTAACACTGTTTTATTATGTCTAATTTTAGATCATAAAGTCCTAAACAAAACCACGATAAAAGTAGCATTGCCGTTTGAAAACTAATATTTGTTTACCAACAAAAAAAAAGAAAAAAAGGCCTACATTTCATGCAATAACATATCAACTGCAACCAAAATTTCCATTAAGGCATTGCAAAAAAAATAAGAGATCGTCTTACTGATCAATTATTTTTTTTGGAGATACCTATAGGTTACACTTAATTTGTTTAGCTGAAAATGCAGGACCTTTTTTTAAGACCCGGTTTCGATACTAAAACTTTATTTGTTCTTAAGCTTTTCTAATTCCATTAGGAACTTATCATTTAAAACTTTAATAAAAGTTCCTTTCATTCCTAATGACCGCGATTCAATAACCCCAGCACTTTCAAGTTTACGTAATGCATTGACGATTACTGAGCGTGTAATCCCTACACGATCAGCAATCTTCGAAGCTACAAGTAAACCTTCGTTTCCATCTAACTCTTCAAAAATATGTTCAACTGCTTCTAATTCACTATAAGAAAGCGATCCAACAGCCATTTGTACAACAGCTTTGCTACGAGCTTCATGCTCAATTTCTACTGTTTTTTCATGTAAAATTTCCATTCCAACAACAGTAGCACCATATTCAGCTAAGATTAAATCATCATTATCAAAAGACCCTGTTAACCTAGATAAAATTAATGTCCCAATTCTATTTCCGCCACCACTAATTGGAACAATTGTTGTTAAACCGCCATGGAATAGTTCTTTATTTTCAACAGGAAAAGCTGTAAATTCACTATTATTATCAAGATTAGAAGAAGTTTCTGTTATTTTAAATAAGTTTGTAATATAGTCTTCAGGGAATTGACGATCTTCTAACATTTTTTTCATTCTATCGTTTTCAATTTCCTGCTTTATCGCAAACCCTAATAGCTTACCGCGTCTACTCAGTATAAAAATATTTGCAGTTATTACATCTCGAAGAGTTTCAGCCATATCCTTAAAGTTTACTGGTTGACCAGCTGCTTTTTGAAGCATTTCATTAATCTTTCTTGTTTTTGTTAATAATTCCATTATAATCCTCCTACATATATTCAAATTGATGTAATGAATTTCATAATACTGATTCAGCGCCATGTCTATCTAAATCTAGGTAAGTCAAATCGTTCTCAATTAGATCAAGATTGATATGGCTCATTTATAATATTATCAAATTCACCTTACTATAAAATGTATTGACTTAAATCACGATTTTTAGCGATAGTTGCTAATTTCTGATCAACGTACTCAGGGGTTATCACAATTTTTTCTAAGGTAATATCAGATGCTTCAAATGAGAGATCTTCAAGTAGTTTTTCTAAAATAGTATGAAGTCTTCTTGCCCCAATATTTTCTGTATCGTCGTTTACTTCGGTGGCAATTTTTGCAATTCTCTGAATAGCTTCGTCAGAAAAAACCACTTCTATACCTTCTGTTGCAAGCAAAGCTTGATATTGTTTAATCAATGCATTATTTGGTTCCACTAAAATTCTAACAAAATCATTAATTGTTAAATTAGCTAATTCTACACGGATCGGAAAGCGCCCCTGTAATTCCGGAATTAAATCCGATGGTTTCGCTACATGGAAAGCACCCGCGGCGATAAATAAGACGTGATCTGTACTAACAGAGCCATACTTTGTAACAACGGTTGAACCTTCGACGATTGGTAAAATATCTCGCTGAACACCTTCTCGAGAAACATCTGCACTAGCCTGGTTCCCTTTCCCAACAACTTTGTCAATTTCATCGATAAAAATAATCCCTAGTTGCTCAGCCCTATGAATTGCTTCCTGGGTTACTTCATCCATATCAATCAATTTTTGAGCCTCGCTATCAGTTAATACTTTACGAGCTTCACGAACGGTAAGCTTTCGATTTTTCTTCTTTTTAGGCATTAGGTTACCCATCATATCTTGCATGTTCATACCCATTTGTTCCATACCAGAACCTTGGAACATATCCAAAAAGCCATTTGCTTGTTCTTCAACTTCAATTGTTAGGTAATGATCTTCAAGTTCTCCTAATGCAAGCAGACGTTCCATACGGTTCCTCTGTTCGTGAAGATCTTCTTCCTCGTTATTCTTAACTGGTTGTTGCTGTTCAGTTTGATTTTGACCACCAAAAATCATCTCGAAAGGGTTTTTATAAGATTTTTCAGTTTTTTTAGAAGGCACTAACAGTTCGACAATGCGCTTATTAGCATTTTCTTTAGCTTTTCCCTTTACCTTCTTCATACGATCTTCTTTTACAAGCCGAATGGATGTTTCAACGAGGTCACGAACCATTGATTCTACATCGCGTCCTACATAGCCAACTTCCGTAAACTTTGTTGCCTCAACCTTCACAAATGGTGCCCCTACAAGTTTTGCAAGTCGGCGCGCAATTTCTGTTTTCCCAACTCCAGTTGGACCGATCATTAAAATGTTCTTTGGTGTTACTTCATCGCGAAGCTTCTCATCTAATTGACCACGCCGATAACGATTGCGAAGTGCGATTGCCACCGCTCGTTTCGCTTTTTCTTGACCAACGATATATTGATCTAATTTTTCTACTATTTGTCGAGGCGTTAAATGATTTTCCATACCATCGCTCCTCTTTTAAATGTTGAATGTTGAATGAATTTCATAATGCAGATTCACCGCCACTAGGATACTGCATCTAGTTGAATTAAAACATTTTCAACTAGGGAGTTGAAATGAACCGTTTTCAACTTTGTTGCTTGATGTGGCTAGTTTTTGGTATTATGAAATTCATTCTGTTACTTCAATTTATAGTTCTTCTAAAACAATGTTATTGTTCGTGTAAACACAAATTTCTGCCGCAGTTTCAAGGGCTGCCATAGCAATGTCTTTTGCTTCAAGATGGTTAGCATGCTTTTTTAAAGCTCGGCCTGCCGCTAAAGCATAGTTTCCACCTGAGCCGATCGCTAAAATGCCATCATCCGGCTCAATAACTTCACCAGTTCCCGAGACGAGATAAATATTTTCAGAATTAGCTACAATTAACATTGCTTCTAGTCTTCTAAGCACTTTATCACTTCGCCACTCTTTTGCCAATTCTACAGCTGCTCTTTGTAAATTTCCATTATACTCTTCTAATTTCGACTCGAATTTTTCAAACAATGTAAATGCATCAGCAACAGACCCAGCAAATCCAGCTAAAACTTTTCCATCATATATTTTACGAACTTTTCTGGCAGTATGTTTCATTACTACTGCTCCCCCAAAAGTCACTTGCCCATCTCCGCTCATTGCACATTTACCATTATGATGGATAGCAAATATCGTTGTCGCATGGAAACCATGTTCAGCCACTAAGAATTCCCTCCCTTGCTAACTTTCCTTATCACGCTCTAGGATGAAAGCTATTATACACATTTTTTAACTGCTCTTTCGTTACATGTGTATAAATTTGTGTTGAAGATAGATGAGCGTGACCTAACAATTCCTGAACCGTTCGCATATCAGCTCCTTCATTAAGTAAATGAGTTGCAAATGTATGCCGTAACACATGGGGGCTAATATGAACGTTCAGCGCAGTTTTTTCAACAAGTCCTTCAAGAATTTTTCTGACACCACTTCGAGAAAGATTTCCACCACGATAATTCAAAAAAAGTATTTTACTATCTTCCTTATTTGAGTGGTTTACTAATTTTTGCCTACCATCATTTATATACGTATGTATAGCATCTGATGCATAGCTACCTAAAGGTAAATAACGTTCTTTGCGCCCTTTTCCCATAATTAAAATCGTCCCAATTTCAAAGTCAATGTCTTGTAAACCGATGCTACAACATTCACTAACTCGGATCCCAGTGCCGTATAATAATTCTAACAGTGCTTGATTCCTTTGACCCAAAGTCGTTGTTAAGTCTGAAACATCAAAAAGACCTTTAAGTTCATCTTCATAAAGGAATGTCGGTAATCTCGACTCTTGTTTGGGCATAGAAGCCAATACAAAGGGGTTGTCTTTGACAAGTTCTTCGATCATTAAAAATTTAAAGAAGCTGCGTAAGCATGAGATTTTTCGGGCTACCGTTTTTCTTTTCCACTTCAAAGCGTACATTTCAGTTAAATACAGTCGCACTAGGCCATAAGTAACTAGAGCATATTCGCAATAATTATGCTGTTTCATAAAAAATGAGAAATGTTCAATATCCTTTTGGTAATTATCAACAGTATGAACCGAATAGTTTTTCTCAACTTGTAAAAAACGGATAAACATTTCTAATTCTCTTGATTGAATCGGCACAGATTATCACCTCTTTAGAGCAATTAAATCATAACACATTTTAATCCGCTCGGCAATTCAGTTCACAAACTCTTCGCAAAATTCCGAATTGTTTCTAAAGCTCTTGTGGCTAGCTGTTCATAGCGTTCCTGTTTGTTTTTAACCCGCGGTTCAATTACTGGCAATAATCCGAAATTCGCGTTCATAGGTTGAAAGTTTTTTCCATTAGCTGTTGTAATATAGTTTGCCATACTTCCTAAAATCGTTTCCACTGGGAAAACGACTGGGTTTTTGCCTTCAACGTACCTTGCAATATTTAAACCTGCTAGTAAACCCGCTGCCGCTGATTCTACATAGCCTTCAACTCCAGTAATCTGTCCAGCAAAAAACAAATCTTTTCTTGCTTTGTATTGGTAAGTAGGTAATAGCAATTTTGGTGAATTAATAAAGGTATTTCGGTGCATCACACCATAACGGACGATTTCAGCTTTCTCAAGTCCGGGAATTAACTGCAGAACACGCTTTTGTGGACCCCACTTCAAGTGAGTTTGAAAGCCAACGATATTATAAAGTGTTCCTGTTTGATTATCTTGGCGAAGCTGAACAACAGCAAAAGGCCGCTTTCCTGTCTTAGGATCTTCCAAGCCCACTGGCTTCATCGCACCATACAAAAGTGTTTTTATTCCTCGTTTAGCTAAAACTTCAATTGGCATACAGCCTTCAAAAAAAATCTCTTTTTCAAACTCTTTTAAAGGGACGGTCTCAGCATCTATTAATGCTTCATAAAAACGATTGAATTCTGCTTCAGTCATTGGACAGTTTAAATAAGCAGCATCACCTTTGTCATAGCGAGACTTCAAATAAACTTTATTCTGGTCAATACTTTCTGTTTCAATAATTGGTGCAGCTGCATCATAAAAATATAAATGCTCATCACCAGTTAATTCTTCTAACTGCTGAGATAGTATTTCAGATGTTAGTGGCCCTGACGCTATGACGGTTGGCCCTTCTGGAATTTTTGTGACTTCTTCATTGATTACTTCTACTAGAGGATGATTTTTAACACGTTCTGTAACAAGGTCAGCAAATTCGTGCCGATCTACCGCTAGTGCTCCTCCAGCCGGGACTGCACAATCGTCTGCAGATCGGATAATGACAGATTGCAGCTGCCTCATTTCTTCTTTTAAGACACCAACTGCATTTGATAATGCATTTGAACGTAACGAATTACTACAAACTAACTCTGCAAATTTATCAGTATGGTGGGCAGGTGTTTGTTTCACTGGTCTCATTTCATATAAACGAACTTTAATACCTGCATTAGCAATCTGCCAAGCCGCCTCACTCCCGGCTAAACCGGCACCAATAACATTTACTTTTATATCTGACAGTTTGAACACCTCCACTAAAAAAGCAAAAAATCTGTCTTTAACGACTTTTAAACTGTTTAGATTAGTCGATAGAAAAGTAAGAAGAAGAAATCAACTTAATTTGCTTCTTCTTCATAATCACACTTTGCACATTGCACATGGATGCCTTTTTTCGTTTTCTTCTCAATTAGCATTTCACTGCATTTTGGACAGTCCCTTGAAATAGGTTTATCCCATGAAATAAACTCACATTTCGGGTATTGATCGCAGCCGTAAAACGTTCTTCGTTTTTTACTTTTTCTCTCAACAATATTTCCATCTTCACATTTGGGACACTTTACACCAATATCCTTGACAATTGCTTTTGTATTTCGACATTCTGGAAAATTGGAGCAAGCCATAAATTTACCATAACGTCCCATTTTATAAACCATTGCATTGCCGCAGAACTCACAATCTTCTCCAGCTGGCTCATCTTTTATTTCTACTTCTTTCATTTCTTCTTCGGCTATTTTAAGGTTTTTTTCAAAACCTTTATAGAAATGGTCAATGACGGTTACCCAATTTGTTTTGCCTTCCTCAATTGAATCTAGGTCGCTTTCCATTTTTGCTGTAAACTCGACATCTAAAATTTCGGAGAAAAACTCAAAAATTAACTCTAAGACAATTCCTCCTAATTCAGTAGGTATAAAACGTTTATCTTCAAGGGCTACATACCCTCTTCTCTGAATTGTATCTAGCGTCGGTGCAAAAGTGGAAGGTCTGCCAATTCCTAAGTCTTCCAAAGTCTTTACAAGCCTTGCCTCAGTATAACGAGGTGGAGGCTGAGTAAAATGCTGATTTGGCTCAATCGTTTCTTTAGAAACTGTCATCCCTTCTTCTAAATGAGGTAAGAGGCGATCTTCTTCCTTCTTTCCGTCATCATTTCCTTCGATATATACTTTCATGAAACCTGGAAATTTAATTTTCGAGCCGGTTGCGCGGAACAGGACTCCTTCATTGTTAATATCAACACTCATTGTATCTAGTACTGCTGGTGCCATTTGGCTCGCTAATAATCTTTCCCAAATTAATTTATAAAGTCGAAATTGATCCCTACTTAAATAAGTTTTCATCGATTTCGGATCTTTAAAAACCGAAGTCGGTCTAACCGCTTCATGGGCATCTTGAGATTTTTTATCTTTTTTGACTGGGCGTTTTTCTTTTAATAGGTACTCGGGACCATAATGAGTTTCAATATACTCGACAGATTCTTTTTCTGCTGTTTCAGATACTCTCGTTGAATCAGTTCTCATATATGTAATTAACCCTACTGTTCCTTCTTTACCAATATCAATACCTTCATAAAGCTGCTGGGCAATCATCATTGTTTTTTTCGCTCTGAAATTAAGTTTTCTAGCAGCCTCTTGTTGGAGGGAAGAAGTGATAAAAGGTAAAACGGTATTTCGTTTTCGTTCCTTTTTTTTGACGCTTTCAACAATAAATGTATCTTTAAGCTTACTTAAAACTTCATTTACTTCTGCTTCAGTTTTTAACTCTTGTTTCTTGTTATCAAGGCCAAAAAATTTTGCTTCAAAAATTTCCTCAGCTACTTTAAATCGGGCTGTAATTGACCAATATTCTTCAGGAATAAAAGCTTGCACTTCTTTTTCTCGATCAATAATCATTTTGACAGCAACTGATTGAACCCTTCCCGCACTTAAACCCTTTTTTACTTTCTTCCATAGTAAAGGGCTAATATTATAACCTACTAAACGATCGAGCACTCGCCTCGCTTGTTGTGCATCAACTAAGTCCATATCTACTGGTCTAGGTGTTTTAAAAGCATCCTTGATGGCTTGCTTTGTTATTTCGTTGAATACTACTCGACAGTTTGATGATTCGTCAATTTTCAAACTGTGTGCTAAGTGCCAAGCAATTGCTTCTCCTTCGCGATCCGGGTCAGCTGCTAAGTAAATTTTCTTTACTTTTTTGGCAGCCGCTTTTAAGTCCTTAAGGATTGGTCCTTTACCGCGAATTGTAATATATTTAGGAGTAAAGTTATCTTCAGTATCAACACCCATTTGACTTTTTGGTAAGTCAATTACATGCCCCATGGAAGCCTTCACTATATATTTTTTCCCTAAATACTTACCAATTGTTTTTGCCTTAGCGGGAGATTCAACGATTACTAAGTAATCTGCCATATTATATTTCCTCCCCATTTAGAGGTAATTTTAAAATCTCCCCCATTATTAACCACTATTTTACTATTTGTCAAACAAAATAATTAATATTTACTTTTTTTTCATATAAAAACATCGATAATTTCCTATATTAATCGCTTTTGACTGAATAATAAAAATTTTTAAAGGGATTTGATTTTAGTATACTCGGTTACCATTCATTTAAAACATCCTCACTCGATTTTGTCAACTTAGCTCCTTGGTGGATGAGCCAGTGTGTTCCTTCTGTCCGTTCATCTAAAATGGAACCAGGAACTGCAAAAACTTCTCTGCCTTCTTGTAAGGCTAAGTCTGCGGTAATTAAAGATCCACTCTTTTTTCTTGCTTCGACAATTAAGGTCCCTTTTGATAAACCGCTAATAATTCGATTTCGCATTGGGAAATTCCACTTCTCAGGTTTTTGGTTTGGAGGATATTCAGATAGTAGAAGATGTTTCTTTGATATAACTGAGGCTAATTGTGTGTGGCATTGTGGGTAAATGTAGTTAAACCCTGAGCCTAATACGGCAATGGTTTTCCCAGGGCTGTTTAAAGCGAGTGTGTGTGCTCTAGCGTCGATTCCAACTGCTAAGCCACTAACGATGAGCCAACCGGCTTCAATTAGCGGTGAAGTAATTTTCTCTAAACTTAAAAGTCCGTTTCTAGAAGGGTCTCTCGTTCCAACAATGCTAAGCTTATTTTCCCACTGTAAAAGTGAAAGATCTCCTTTACAATACAACACCCAAGGGGGATCATAAATTTGTTTCAATAGAACGGGATAATATCGATCAAATATTGTTACCACTTGAATTTCATTACACTGATAATAATTAATTGTCGCTTTTAACTCTTTTGAATTAATATCCCTAAAGAAATTTTCCGCTTGGGGTACTTTCATAGAAAATTTTTGCTGTAATTCACTTTTTGTTAACCAAAAAATTTTTTTTAATGTCGGATCAAATTGAAGGAATTTTTTCAAAATTGACCAAGTTACACCTCGACAAGCATGAAGGTGGATAAGGCGCCCTCTTACACTCATAAAGACCACTCACTTTCTTTATTTTTAGAAAATAAACGACCCCAAAGAACGGAGCCGTTTTATTTTGCTTATTTATGCGTAAGACATTTTTCAAGTAAATTATTTTCTTTTAGTGCTGCAATTAATGTCGAACCCATATCTGAAGGAGTTGGAGCTACTTTTATTCCGCAACTTTCCATAACTCTAACCTTTTCATCTGCAGTACCTTTTCCTCCTGAAATGATTGCTCCAGCATGTCCCATTCTTTTTCCTGGAGGAGCTGTTTTCCCACCGATAAAGCCAACAACAGGCTTTGTCATATTAGCTTTAACCCATTCTGCTGCTTCTTCCTCGGCAGTACCACCAATCTCACCAATCATAATAACTGCATACGTATCTTCATCTTCATTATATAACTTTAATATATCAATAAAGTCTGTACCATTTACTGGGTCACCACCAATTCCCACTGCTGTGGATTGGCCGATACCATTAGTTGATAATTGATGTACAGCCTCATACGTTAATGTTCCAGAGCGTGATACCACTCCAACATGGCCCTTTTTATGAATATAACCTGGCATAATTCCAATTTTGCACTCATCAGGGGTAATCACTCCTGGACAGTTTGGCCCAATCAAACGAGTCTTTTTCCCTTCCATGTAACGCTTCACATTTACCATATCCAAAACTGGAATTCCTTCAGTTATACAAATAACTAACTCTAAGCCAGCTTCTGTTGCTTCCATAATTGCATCGGCTGCAAATGCTGGTGGAACATATACTACAGAAGCAGTTGCTCCAGTAGCTTTAACTGCATCTTCAACTGTATTAAAAACTGGAATCCCGTCGATTTCAGTACCACCTTTACCAGGTGTTACACCACCAACCATATTGGTTCCATATTCCACGGCTTGTTTAGTATGAAACAATCCTACTGCGCCAGTAATTCCTTGGCAAATTACTTTTGTGTCTTTATTAATTAGGATACTCATATAATTCTCCCACCTTTCTATTTAACTAGAGCTACGATCTTTTCTGCCCCATCAGCCATCGAATCAGCAGAAGTAATATTTAATCCAGATTCTTTTAGAATTTGCTTCCCTAATTCAACGTTAGTTCCTTCTAAACGGACAACTAAAGGTAATGTTAAACCAACTTGCTTAGATGCTTCAACTACTCCATTAGCAATAATGTCGCATTTCATAATTCCACCGAAGATGTTAACAAAAATCCCTTTAACATTTTTATCTGAAAGGATAATTTTAAACGCTTCTGTTACTTTTTCAGCTGTTGCACCGCCACCAACATCTAAGAAGTTAGCAGGGTCACCCATGTAATGTTTAATAATATCCATCGTTGACATCGCAAGTCCAGCACCATTAACCATACAACCAATATTTCCGTCTAATGAAATGTAACTTAAATCGTATTTAGACGCTTCGATTTCCTTTGCGTCTTCCTCTTCTAGGTCACGATACGCAAGGATTTCTTTTTGTCGATAAAGTGCATTTGAATCGAAATTGAACTTTGCATCTAAAGCCATAACCTTACCATCACCTGTTGTGACAAGTGGGTTGATTTCGGCAATCGAGCAATCTTTTTCTACAAATACTTTATAAAGTCCCATCATGAATTTTACCGCTTGTCCAACTAGCTCATTAGGGATTTTGATATTAAATGCTAATCTT
This sequence comes from Bacillaceae bacterium IKA-2, assembly GCA_031761875.1. Taxonomy (GTDB): domain Bacteria; phylum Bacillota; class Bacilli; order Bacillales; family Anaerobacillaceae; genus Anaerobacillus. The sequence continues at coordinate 2,763,365 of CP134492.1, forward strand.
CTTGCTTGAAATCCTGTTAAACCAACTACTGGATCAACAACTTCCTTGAAAATCTTTTCTGGATTCGTTTCAGCTACTTCTTCAATTTCAGTACCGCCTTCTTCAGAAGCCATCATGACAACTCGAGAAGTAACACGGTCTAACACTAGGCCGACGTAATATTCTTTTTTAATATCACAGCCTTCTTCGATAAGTAAGCGCTTAACCTCTTTACCTTCAGGACCAGTTTGGTGAGTAATTAACGTTTTTCCCAAAATTTCGGCAGCATATGTACGAACTTCTTCAAGGCCTTTCGTCGCTACTTTAACCCCTCCAGCTTTTCCTCTACCACCTGCATGGATTTGCGCTTTTACAACACATACCTTCGTACCCAGTTCTTTGGCCACAGCAACTGCCTCATCAACTGTAAATGCAACTTTCCCATTTGGTACACTAACACCGTACTTTCTCAAAAGTTCTTTACCTTGATACTCGTGGATATTCATCGTCCATCCTCCTATCAATTACAAATCTTAATAACGGTTCTTTTGTTCGGCGACTAACCGCTCAGTCTAATAACTACTATCGATTAGTCAAATGAATAACTTAACAGTTCTCTTGTTATCCACAACTATACATATTCAACACTACTTTATAAAATCCTTCTCTTTTTAAAAAAAAAATCGGATTTTTTTTAAATAGTGTCGCTCTGTATATTATACAGAAAAAAAACAGGAATATCTCCTGCTTTTCAATATTTTTTTACTTTCTTTTCAAATTCAGCTACTAGCATAACTAATGAATTAACTTTTTCGGTTGTTTAAGGCATTTCCAAAAAAATAATTGATCAGTATGACGGTCTATTATTTTTTTTACAACGCCTAAATACTAGTTTTTCTTCTTTGGTTCTCTCTTCAAATTTCCATAGCTTACATTGATTGTCGGGTGCATAAAGAGGTCATAAGGATGTTCATTTTTTTCATTTACTTCTTCACATTCCCCTATATTTAAGAACTCAAGTTGTTCTAGAGGCGCGTTTTCTTCCTCGGCCCAGTGATCTCCTGACATAATTGCTGGATCAATATCAACACTCCAATTATCAAGAGGAGTTTTTGGATTTGGTTCGAAGTTTCTTTGTTTTTTCATCCTGTTTCTCCCCTTTCTCTGTTTTTTTCTTATTACCAATACTAACGTTTAAATCTCTTTCGACCATCGGACGGTGTGTCCCAAACTCTTCAGAAATTTCCTCTCTGGTATTGTGATTTTGTAATTTTTTTTTCTCCATATTAAAAACACCTCTCAAATAATTCATTGGTTTTTGTTAAAAATAGCTTTCCCAAAAACCAAGATAATTACATAAGTAAATTTCATATTTACAATAAACCTCCCACACTGAAGTAACGGGTGTTCTATCGGTATTTATAAATTATGAAATTCATTATAAGGTGTTTCTAAAAATTTTTATGAAGTTTTTTTTATGTTTTTCTCGATTCGGTAAATAAACGCAAAGATCTCTGCTACTACTTCATAGAGTTCCTCTGGTATCGATTGGTTCATTTCTAACTGACTTAAAAGTTCAACCAGGTTAGCGTCTTCTTGGATTGGAACATTATTTTTTAATGCTACTTTTATTAGTTCTTCGGCTATAAACCCTTTTCCTTTAGCGATGACTTTAGGCGCACTGTCACTTTCACCATCAAATGAAAGGGCTACTGCTCGTTTCTTCTCAAAGTCTTCTTTCATATCCGAATATCTACTCCTTGATATGGCTTGGGTGATGGGTAAAACGAATTGCCACGCGCTAGTTGTTTCTGAGCGTCCTTATTACCTATTACTGACTTTGGTTGTGTCCATCTGATAGATGAGAGCTGGTAATTAAGCTCTGCTAAAGCATCCTTTAAAATAGGTTGAAGCGCCCCAATCAGATTTACTGGCTTTTGATTTTCATTAATGACATGAAGAGAAACAATTCGATTTTGAATTTGTACATCAATAATTGTTTCTGCTAGCGTTTCAAGATTTAGATAAAATAAAACTCTACAATGATCTGGGTTAAGGCTGCCATTATTTTGCTTTTTTCCCTCCCATTGTAAAGTTAAATCTGTATCCAACCCAAATAAATTCAGCGGCATTGAAACGATATGGTGAGCAATCGGACCTTCTTGGTGAACTGATAATAATTGTTGACCTGTAATTCGGTTTAAGAGAGAATCGATTTTATCCTTGAATTGAGTAGGTAATGATTGCTGCTGCGCTTGAATAAGCAGTGCCTTTAACTGCAACAGCACTGTTCCATTGATATTTTCAGATCGATTTAGAAATCCAAGCAGATCTCTTTCATAATTATAACCAATCCGATCTAATACCCTCGAAAACTGCTTCGCGACTGATTCTTCAGAAGCAAGATTTTGCAGCATTCCTAATTGATTTTCTTTTGCCACCAACGCAAGAATTTGTTGTAATGAACGCTCCCCGTTCTCTCCTTTTTGCCAAACAACTTTAGCTAAGAGCTCTGTTATTTGACCTTTATTAAGATGTGAAAGGATCTCATCCTTTGTAAGTGTTGGCCAGGCTTGCCTTAATTGTTCTTCCGTTTCTTTTACTACCATTTCCCTAAAATGAGTCATGAGCTGCTGAGGTGTTGTTTGTTTTTCAACAATACCTAATTTTTGAAGATCATTATGAGCCTGGCTAAACTGAACTGATCCAGGTTCTGCTTTCAAAAAGACTTTTAGCAATTCAACAATTTGATTCTGATCGACTTTAATATTAGCCTCCGACAAAATTGTTTGCACAGTTTGTTGCAATTTCAATAAAGATGGATTTTTTTCTGCTCCCGCTGCCAATAGCTGGTCTAACTCCCGAAGTTGACTAGACAGGTCTCGACCTTCAATTATACTTTGCGCTCCTAAAAAAGCTGTTGCTGTAATGGGCAAACTTCTTTCAAGTAGAAACTGCAAAGCAGCTAAACCACGGTTATTAGCCATACCTAGCTGTTTTATAATTTCCCCACCTCGAAAAACATGCTCCTTCGAAAAAGGAATCTCTTGTTTTGCTAAGTGGTTAACAACCATTTCATTTATCCTCGAGTTGGCAATCCCTAACTGCCTTAACACACTTTCGCCGTCTTTCCCCTTCCCCTGCTCACCAGCCGCGTCAATCACTTTTAAAGTAGGAATCCCTTCTCCTGTCTGTACTTGAAACCAATAACGGTTTCCAGCTGATAATGCCACCTCTAGTTTAGCAGTTAAAGTTATTTGTCCTTGCTGTAACGAAGCTAGTTGTCCTGGGTAAAGTTTTAATATTTTTCCGTTAAAAATTTGTCCAGGAATTAATGATACGGTTTTTTGATGAATCGGGTCCAAACCTTTTACTAAAGAATTAACAATATTTGTTTGAAACATAATTTTATTCACCACCTTATTTAAAAAAGTTGGTTAGGTATGTAAAAAAAATTATACCTTGGTATTCTCTTGACTATTGACTTTGCTTTTACTTTCCAACTAACCAACTAAGTACTAACTAACTTTTTTTAAAATAGTTTATTTGTGATCACTTCTCGGACAGGAGCAAAAGATTTACGATGCTCCTCGCAAATCCCATACTCTTGGATTGCTATTAAATGTTCACGAGTACCATAGCCCATATGCCTCTCAAAACCATAGTGAGGGAACTGTTCAGCTAATTGTTCCATATACCGGTCCCTAGTTACTTTCGCGATGATAGAGCCAGCTGCAATAGAAATACTTTTATTATCCCCTTTAATTATCGATGATTGGTTAATTGGTATAGTAAGTTGCATTGCATCAATTAATAAATGATCTGGTACAACAGCCAAGTCTCTTATCGCTTTTTCCATTGCTAGTTTTGTAGCTTGATAAATATTAATTCGGTCTATTTCGGTAGACTCGACAAAGCCTATCCCAATGGAAATAGCTTCAGCATAAATTTTTTGATAATAATCTTCACGATTTATTTTTGTTACTTTTTTAGAATCCGTCAGACCTAATAACAAAAAATCTTTTGGTAAAATAACTGCTGCTGCTACAACTGGCCCCGCTAAAGGACCTCTACCAACTTCGTCAATTCCAGCTATATATGAAGTTCCATTCCCCCAGAGATTTTGCTCGTATTTTGACATTTCTTTAAATTGAGATTCTAATTTTTTTTGTTTATCTTTATTAATTAACCATTTTGTGTACTGTTTTTGAATCCCTTTTCTTTCATCACTTTTTATATCATTTAACAAGTCTTCACTAATTTCTAACTTATTTTGAAGTAATTTAGCAATTTCTTTAATTGATCTTTTCATTATCTCACATTCTTTCATTTCAGACATTGTTAACTATATTATCGACAATCTCATGCTCATTATTAAATTATGTGCTCAAGATTGTCTTTAAACAACAAAAAAGCACGCTATACTGCGCGTGCCAAACTGTTATTATTTGGGTTTCTCTAATGAAATTTTACCGATTTTACACGAACGAAATTCTCTAATAATTAACTCTGCCGCTCGATCGTAATCGATATAGCCACCACTAATTAGTAAGCCTCTATTTCTACCAATAGCATCAAATAGCTCGATTACATCTTCGTTTATTTCTGAAAGTTTAAACCGATCCATTAAAAGTTTTGGGTACTCTTTCTTTAAATATTTAAGTAAAAATACAGCTATGTCTTGATAATCAAGAATTTCATCTTTAATCGCTCCAGTAGCTGCTAATCGGTACCCCACTAACTGATCTTCAAATTTTGGCCAGAGTATTCCTGGTGTATCTAATAATTCTAATTCACTACCTACCTTAATCCACTGTTGCCGTTTGGTAATTCCAGGTCTATCACCTGTTTTGGCAATTCTCTTATTAGCTAAGCGGTTGATTAAGGTTGACTTTCCAACATTAGGAATCCCTAAAATTAATGCTCTAATCGCTCTTGGATTCATTCCTTTTGCTTTCCATTTTTCTAATAAATTAACAGCAAGTTCTTTTGCAAGTGTCGGAATTTTTTCCGCTCCCTTACCTGATTGGGAGTCAATAGGAATTACTTTAAAGCCTTGTTCTTGAAAAAATTGACACCATTTTGTTGTCAGTATAGGATCAGCTAAATCAGCTTTATTAAGCAAAATGAGTCTCGGCTTATGGCTAACTAGTTCATCGATCATTGGGTTTCTTGAAGCAAGAGGAACCCTTGCATCAACTAATTCAATTACTACATCAATTAGTTTTAATTTTTCCGTTACTTCACGACGGGCTTTAGCCATATGACCAGGAAACCATTGTATCGTCGTCATTATTCCACCTACTTTGCGATTCTAATTTCAGAAAAGGGCCAAAAAATTACATTAGCACTTCCTACAACGCTGTCATAAGAGATAAATCCAATATGACGGCTATCTTTACTATGCTGTCTATTATCCCCTAATACGAATAAATGCCCTTCAGGAACAACATCAATTCCTGTAAAGTCCTCTAACGTAAAATCACCTGTAAACGGTAAACTATAAGCATCTTTTTGGTACTCTGTTTGGTACTCTGCCAAGTAAAGCTCTTCAACAAGTTGTCCATTTAGATATAACTCATCATTTTCGTAGGCAATCGAATCTCCAGGCAAGCCGATTACTCGTTTTATATAGTCTTTTTCTGATGTTGCATGAAAAACAATAATATCAAATCGTTCTGGCTTACTTATTGTATAGCCAATTTTATTTACAATTAAACGATCACTATTTTGAAGCGTCGGCATCATTGATTCTCCATCAACAACAATAGGAGCAAACAAGAAATAACGAATCATAAAAGCGAGTAATAACGCGATCAAAACGGCTTTCAACCATTCCCACGATTCACTTTTCACGGTAGACATATATGTATCCATCCCCCATTACCTAATAGTTATACAGTTATTATAACTCATTAACCATTACGGTAAAATATTAATTATAAGTAAGAAAAGCGCAAGCGCCTTGATAGCTGCGAGTATATTGGAGACTTAGCATAAAGAGGCGTTCTTTGCCTCTGCATGCTAAGTTGAAATATTCGAGAAGCTAGGTGCTGAAGCTAGACAATGAAAAGCGCAAGCGCCTTGATAGCTGCGAGTATATTGGAGACTTAGCATAAAGAGGCGCTCTTTGCCTCTGCATGCTAAGTTGAAATATTCGAGATGCTAGGCGCTTGCGCTAGACAAAGAAAAGCGCAAGCGCCTTGATAGCTTCGAGTATAGAAATGTTTCCTTTTGTTTAAGAAAAAAAGGAGCTTGATAAATCAAGCTCCTTTTTACTAATTGATTATCGGATTTCTTTAATACGAGCTGCTTTTCCACGAAGAGCGCGTAAGTAGTACAATTTAGCACGACGGACTTTACCACGACGCATCACTTCGATCAATTCGATCTTCGGTGAATGTAATGGGAATGTACGTTCAACACCTACTCCGTAAGAAATCTTACGTGCAATAAAAGTTTCACTAACACCTGAACCGCGGCGTTTAATTACAACACCTTCAAATAACTGAATACGCTCACGAGTTCCCTCAACAACTTTTACGTGTATACGTAAAGTGTCTCCAGGGCGGAAAGCTGGGATTTCAGAATTTAATTGCTGTTTAGTCAATTCTCTAATAATATTGTTCATGTATTGTTCACTCCTTCCCTATCAGATGCTCATCACAAAATGGTCTTTGCAGCGGAACATCTTAATTACTGGCATAAGCCACAAAGAGTATAATACCATACTGTACTCATTGATACAAGTCTAGATTTTATTTTTTCCAGTTTGGATGAAATTCATTCTTTACTAACGTATTTTTCTTTTAAGTCTTTTAGCCACACTTTTTCTTCCTTCGAAAAAGTGCGCGCTTCAAGAAGATCCGGTCTTCTCTCTAGAGTTCTTTTAAGTGATTGTTGGTGACGCCACTCGTTTATATTTTTATGGTGTCCACTTATAAGAACATCCGGAACTTTCATACCCCGAAAATCAACTGGGCGTGTGTAATGAGGATATTCTAATAGTCCTGTGCTAAAAGAATCTGTTATCGCTGATGTTTCGTTACCTAACACTCCAGGTAGCAAGCGTGTGACACTATCAATAATGACCATTGCTCCTAGCTCACCGCCAGTTAGAACAAAGTCGCCAATAGATATTTCATCAGTAACCAGATGCTCACGAATACGCTCATCATACCCCTCATAATGGCCGCAAATAAAAATGAGTTGATCACAACTGGCTAATTCTTCTGCCTTTTTTTGAGTATAACGCTGACCTTGTGGACATAACAAAATTACTTTACTATTTTTAGCAGCAGGAACCTGCTTCGTTATCGCTTCAACAGCATCAAAAATTGGTTGTGGTGTCAGTATCATGCCACCGCCACCCCCATACGGATAGTCATCGACCTTTAGATGCTTATTTTCAGTGAAATCACGAAAATCAACGACATTATATGAGACGAGTTTTTTTTCTTCAGCTTTCTTCAAAATAGAATTGCCTAAAACTCCCGCAAACATTTCTGGAAATAGGGTTAAAATTTCAAATCTCATTGTTATTCAAGTCCATCGATTAACTGAATAGTAATTTTTTTCCCTTTTAAGTCTACATCTTTAACGACTTGCTCAATGTAAGGTATTAGCAAATCCTTGCCACCGTTTATTCGTTGGATAACCCAAACATCATTTGCACCAGTTGCGATTATTTCTTTAACCTGCCCTAACTCTTCCCCTTCTTCTGTTGCCACATCACAACCAACAATTTCATGATAATAAAATTCTTCTTCCGCTAATTCAGTAAGTTGATCTTCTGTTATTCGTAAAATACCGCCTTTAAATGCTTGGACATCATTCATGTTTGGATAATTTTCAAACGTTAGTAATTCGAAATTTTTATGTTGGCGATAACTAGCTATTGTTAACGGCAAATTCCCTGAAAAATTTGGATGTTCTAAATAAACGATCGCACCGACTTCAAATCTTTCATCAGCAAAGTCCGTCGTCGAAATAACTCGAACTTCTCCTTTAATTCCATGTGTATTAACAACTTTTCCTACATTAAACCATTTTGGCATTAATTTTCCCTGCCTCCTTCACGAATTTCAGTAACAACACCGTCTTTAATAATAATTTCTTGACTATTAAAAACACTGTTCCAATCATCTCCAACCTTTAAGTCAGATAATGTCTCAATCGTTTGTTCTTTTATTTCGGTTCCTATTTGAAGTTCATTTAACTGATTGATTTGAAAATCAATAATCTTAGCTTTATCATTCCGTTCTTTTATTTCTTTATTAAAAGAAGATTTAAGGGTATTTTGATATTCAAAGTTGTTTTTACTGGCTTTTAGTTTTTTATGTAATTGAAATTCTAATTGTTTAATTTCCTTTAGAACTTGTTTTTTTTGTTTAAGAAAATCATCCCACATCGATTGTTTCCTGTTCTCAGTCAACACTTGCTTAACAACAACTTTTTTTATGATTTTCATCATGCACCCCATTTTACTTTGAATAAAATTTGGCTCATAGTTAAAAAGGGCAGAGGTTATCCCTCTTGCCCTTTAAACTATTTCTAAATTTATGCGCTTTTTATGATTTGCACCAGCTGCATAAACAACCGAGCGAATTGCTTTCGCAATTCTCCCTTGCTTACCAATAACTTTGCCCATATCAGATGCATGGACTGATAGTTGTAAAGTCAAGGACTGCTCATGTTCAACTTCAGTTACATGAACATCTTCGGGATGATCAACAAGAGCCTTGGCAATTGTTTCAACTAACTCTTTCATTTTTATCATTCCCCTTACGTAATTAGTAAGAAGCTTAGAAAACAAAACATATCTTATTTTACTAAGTTTAACAATGCTTTATTTTCTTTGTAACAAACTCAAAATAATAAGTAATTACTTTTCGTTTTTTGCATTGTGTAACTTTTCCATTAAACCAACTTTTGAGAAAAGGTTACGAACTGTGTCAGAAGGCTTAGCGCCTTCAAGCATCCATTTCAATGCCTTTTCTTCGTTAATCTTAAAAGCAACTGGATTAACTAAAGGATTGTAAGTGCCAATTTCCTCGATAAAGCGACCATCACGTGGTGCACGAGAGCTAGCAACTACTACACGATAAAAAGGAGCTTTATTTGAACCTATACGTTTTAAACGAATTTTTACTGCCATTTGTGTTTCACCTCCAAATTTAATTCACACAATAAGCTATACTATCATAAAATTCACTAGTTGAAAACTAGTAAAGTAAAAAACTTTACAAACGAAAAGCGAAAGCTCCTTGTTCAGCTGCGAGAATGTTGGAGACTTCCCATAAAGAGGCGTACTCTGCCTCTGCATGGAAAGTTGAAACATTCGAGAAGCTAGGCGCTGCAGCTAGACAAACGAAAAGCGAAAGCGCCTTGTTCAGCTAGACAGAGAAAAGAAAAAGCGACTCTGTTACATAAATGGGAGTTTAAACTTCCCTTTATTCTTGCCTTTTCCAGCCATTCCTGACATTTGTTTCATCATTTTTTTCATTTCATCAAATTGCTTAATAAGTCGATTTACTTCTTGAATCGAAGTCCCACTTCCTTTAGCAATTCTTTTTTTACGACTAGCATTTAAAAGTGTTGGATCATCTTTTTCTTTTTTGGTCATTGAACGAACAATAGCTTCAATATGCCCAATCTGTTTTTCATCAACTTGGGCGTTTTTCAAGCCCTTCATTTTATTGGCCCCAGGCATCATACCTAATAACTCATCAAGAGGACCCATATTACGGACTTGAGCTAATTGCTCGAGAAAATCGTCAAAAGTAATGTCTGCAGTACGCATTTTTTTTTCAAGCTCTCTGGCACGATCTTCATCAACTGTGCCCTGAGCTTTTTCAATTAAGGTAAGCACATCACCCATACCTAGAATTCTTGAAGCCATCCGATCAGGATGAAACGGTTCTAGAGCATCTATTTTTTCACCCATACCAGCAAACTTTATCGGGGTGTTTGTAACTGCTTTTACTGAAAGGGCAGCACCACCACGTGTATCACCATCAAGTTTTGTCAAGATAACTCCAGTTATTCCGAGCTTCTCATTAAAACTTTCAGCTATATTTACTGCATCTTGTCCTGTCATTGCATCAACAACAAGTAGGATTTCATCAGGACTCACGGCTTCTTTAATTTGCATTAATTCAGCCATTAACGATTCATCAATGTGCAAGCGGCCTGCTGTATCAATTAGTACATAATCATGATGCTCTTCTTTTGCTTGAACAATCGCTTGTTTAGCTATTTCAACCGGACTAACTTGATCACCTAATGAAAAAACAGGCATACTGAGTTGATTCCCTAAAGTTTCCAACTGCTTGATTGCCGCTGGACGATAAATATCTCCTGCTACAAGCAAAGGTTTACGGTTATGATTTTTTCTTAAATAGTTTGCAAGCTTTCCTGTTGTCGTTGTTTTACCTGCACCTTGCAGGCCTACCATCATTACAACTGTTGGTGATTTTTTGGCAACAGCAATTTTGCTTTGCTCGCCACCCATCAATTTTGCAAGTTCTTCTTTTACTACTTTAATAACTTGTTGACCTGGAGTTAAGCTTTTTAATACTTCCTGTCCAATAGCTCGTTCTTTAACAGTAGCAATAAAATTTTTAACAACTTTAAAGTTTACATCTGCTTCAAGTAAAGCAAGACGAACTTCACGCATCATCACTTTCACATCTTCTTCTGATACCTTACCTTTTCCTTTAATTTTACTTAAAGTACTTTGCAAGCGTTCAGCTAAACCTTCAAATGCCATGTAATCGCCTCCTAGTCTAACTTCTCAAGAGAATCGACGATCAAAATAATTTCTTCAGTAGTTGCGTCTTTCTCTATCGCCGTTTTTATATTTTTTAGCAGTTTTGAACGCTCTTGGAATCTAGAAAATAACATAAGTTTTTCCTCATACCCTTCAAGCATTTTATCAGTTCTTTTAATATTATCATAAACCGCTTGACGACTTATTTCATATTCTTCAGCAATTTCACCTAAGGACCAATCATCAAGATAATACAATTGCATGTACTGTCTTTGTTTCGTTGTTAGTAGGCTTTGATAAAAATCATAAAGATAATTCATTCTCAGCGTTTTTTCTAACACGAAAATTCCCCCTTGTTAAGTAAAATTACTTTACAAACATTAATATTACACGAACCTCAATTTAGTGTCAAGTTTTTTTCTTAACAGGTCATCAAATCGCTAGCGCGTTGATAAAATTGGACAGGAGGAAGTTGGACAGTTGGTTAGAGGTTAGTTGGTTAGGAAAGTCAAAAGCTTTAAGAACTATTGGTTTTGACTTTGACTTTTGACCTTTTCCTTTCCAATTTTCCAACTAACTAACCAACTTTCCCATTTCCACCTATTCTTCACTTTCCGCTTCTTCTAGCACTTCAGAAAATAAACCATAAACAAACTGTCCCGAATCAAATTCTTGAAGATCATCGATTTTTTCTCCAAGTCCAACGAATTTCACGGGAATGTCTAATTCATGCCGAATCGCTAAAACGATCCCGCCTTTTGCTGTACCATCCAGTTTTGTTAGGACAATTCCTGAGACATCAGAAGCTTTCCCAAATGCTTTTGCTTGACTCATTGCATTTTGACCAGTTGTCGCATCAAGAACTAACAAAACTTCATGAGGGGCACCAGGAACTTCTCGTTCGATAACACGTTTTATTTTCCCTAATTCATTCATTAGATTAACTTTATTTTGTAAACGACCTGCAGTGTCACATAGCAATACATCAACATTACGGGACTGAGCGGCTTGAACAGCGTCATACATCACCGCCGCTGGATCAGACCCTGCTTGCTGTTTAATAACATCAACACCAACACGTTCTCCCCAAACTTCAAGTTGTTCAATCGCACCAGCTCGAAACGTATCCCCCGCGGCTAATAGAACTGACTTTCCTTCTTGCTTAAACTTATGAGCTAGCTTTCCAATTGTAGTTGTTTTACCGACACCATTAACTCCAACCATCAAAATAACCGTTAAACCCTCTGCTTGCAGATTTATTTTAGAGTCTTTCTCGTTCTTTTGTAATAGTTCCGCAAGTTTTTCGGAAATGACTGGCTGAAGCTGTTCTGAGCTTTTGATATTACGTGTTCTTGCGACATCTTTCAATTCGTCAATTAGTTCCATTACAGTGACTACACCCACATCAGCCGTAATTAACATTTCTTCAAGCTCTTCAAAAAATTCTTCATCAACACTGCGATAGTCCTTTACAAGGTCATTCATTGCACCTACAAATGAATCTCTTGTTTTCGTCAAACCTTCTTTAAATTTTTCTGTTACAGAATCCGTTTGTTGCGAGATCTTTTCTTTAAGATTTTTAAAAAAATTCATTTTTTTTCCTCCTAAATTGCGTGTTCACGTTGCACCTCACTAATTAGGTAGCAATTAATTTCGGCATTTTTTCTAATCGAACTGACACAAGCTTCGAAACGCCTGATTCTTGCATCGTCACACCATATAGGACATCGGCTTCTTCCATCGTACCTTTTCGATGTGTAACAATAATAAACTGTGTTTCTTTACTAAATTCTTTTAAATAGTTTGCAAACCGACTAACATTAGCTTCATCGAGCGCCGCTTCGACTTCATCTAGTACACAAAATGGTACAGGTCTCACTTTTAAAATCGCAAATAATAAGGCTATCGCAGTTAATGCCCGTTCCCCTCCGGAAAGTAAAGCTAAATTTTGAAGATTTTTTCCAGGTGGTTGGGCTGCAATTTCCACGCCTGCCGTTAAAATGTTATCTGTATTGGTAAGAAAAAGATCAGCTTTACCACCACCAAAAAGCTCTTTAAATACCAATTGAAATTGGATTTTTATTTGTTGAAAAGTTGTTGAAAACCGAGCTGACATTTCTTCATCCATTTCTGTAATAACTTGATAAAGTGTTTGTTTCGCTTCTTGCAGATCATTTTTTTGCTTCATCAAGAAAGAAAATCGTTCATAGACACGACTATATTCTTCAATCGCACCAAGATTTACTGTTCCTAATTCATCAATTGCTAATTTTATTAACTTGACCTTTGTTTTGGCAATATTAACATCAATCATAAGCAGATAGTTTGCTTTTGCTCCTTCAAAACTAAGTTCATATTCACTAGAAAGTTTTTCAAGGCGATTTTCTAACTCGACATCTAGACGATTTACCATTACCTCTTCTGTATGAAAATAGTCAGACAGTTGCTTATGTGTTCGCTTATGTACCTTTAACTCTTTCTCTATATCACCATGCCTTTGTTGGAGATACAACCGCTCTTGCCGACGGTCTTGAATAAGAGTTAACGTTTTTTCTTTTTCTTGACGTTTTTTATCAATCACTTCGTCTAGGGTGCCTTCCCCAGAAGTAGTCTCACCCATTTCTTGTTCTAGTAGCCAGTATCCCTCTTTTGTTTCATTCCATTCTAATTCTACACTATCTTTTTCTTGCAAAATAGTTTCTACACGTTCTTGGCAGTTTCGGCATTGTTCTTCTTCTTTAGCTAACATGACTTTTAAATCAGTAATGAATTCGTTTAAAGATTCCTTGGATGTTTGTTGTGTTTTCTTTTTGTTAGTTAAAAGTTGAATTTGCTCTTCTAACTGTTCTTTAAGCTGAATAGTTCCTTTTAGTTTTTCGGCTAACTTTTTTAAAGTTACCTCTATTTCCTTGACTTCGCCTTGATAGGAAAGTTTATCGTTATCATATAACGTCAGTCGTTCATTTAAGTTTTTCACTTCAATCTCACACTCACGAATCTTGCCTTTTAATTGCTGTTCTTCATTTCTAAAACTTTCCCCATTTTTTCGAAGTTCTTCTATATTTGTCTCTATTATACAAAGCTCAGTTTTTAAACTTTCGACTTCCGTCTCGATGATCTTTGTTTGCGCTTCGGCTTTAGCTAGCTTTGCAACTAACTCTTCTAGTTCTCGTTGACGGCCGAGGATGGGGCTACCCTTTTGCCTAGCACTTCCGCCACTCATTGAACCACCAGGATTGACAACGTCGCCTTCAATAGTTACGATCCGATTTTTGTAATGCAAAAGCTTGGCTAAAGCATTGGCTCCTTTTAAGTCGCGGGCAACAACTACTTGACCTAGTAAATTTGAAATGACTGCACTGTATTTTTCATCGTGGTCAATTAAATCTGCTCCAATTCCGACGAAGGCAGAGTGACCTTGAAGTTGTTCATAATCAAAACGGGAAAGATCGCGGCGTTTCATGACGGATAGCGGTAAAAAAGTAGCCCTACCAAAATGACGGGATTTCAAAAATTGAATTGCTTGCCGGCCGTCCCCTTCTGTGCTGACAACAACATGCTGCATCGCACCACCTAACGCAGTTTCAATTGCTAATTCAACATTTTTCGGTACAGAAATAAGTTCAGCAATTGCTCCTTCGATTCCTGTTAAAGTCGTCTCTCTTGCCTTTAAAATCTCTTTTACACCTTGGAAAAAACCCGAAAAATCGGCCTGCATTTCTTCTAAAATCTCTTTACGAGATCTTAATTGTTGAACATAACCAAAAGCCTGCTGTAGTTGAATTTCTTTTTTTTTGAACTCAGCTATTCTAGCTTCTAATTGTTTGGTCTTCGTTCGATAAACTTCAATATGCTCTCTTAATACTTCTTGTTTATTTTGAAGTGCTTCATTTAGTGTCTTATCACTTTTTAACAACTCTTCTCTTTGACTTAGTAAGGTTAGATTACTTCTGTCTAAGTTGGAACTTTTATGCCTTCGTTGCCGTAATTGTTCTTCTAAATAACGAATTTCATTGCGGAAAGATGCTTGTTCATTTAAAACCTCAATATAATCGGCCTTCATTCTATCTAACTCTGTTTCAAGATCAGCCTCTAAGGAAAAAAGTAACTTTACTTCTTGGTCTAATTGCTTCTTAGTACTTTTAAGCTTGGTTTGATTGGCTTTTAGTTTATTAGTTTCAGTTTTGAAATTCTCTTCAAGCTGTGATTTTTTTTCTTTTAACTCCGTGATTTTTCTAAGCTGTCCTTCTTTGGTCTGATGGTAATTTTTTTTTCTTTCTTTTAAAACTTCTTTTTGTCCTTCGTTTTTCTCTAACTGTTCACTTGTAGAGAGTAATATATCTTGAAGATCATTGATCGCATCGTCTTGTGAATGCATTTTTCCCCGAAGCTCATCAATCTTCACTTCATCAATTTTTATTTGTGCAGAAATTTCTAACTGGTCTAAGGAAAGCTCCTGAACCTTTTTTGTCTGCTCCCCCCAGCTCGTATGCAGCTGTTCAATTTCATAAACTAAAAGACCAACTTCAACATGCTCTAATTCCTCTTTCTTTTCAATAAAATCCTTCGCAATGGAAGATTGTATTTTTAGAGGTTCAACTTGACTTTCTAATTCATGTAAAATATCTTCAATTCGGTATAGATTTTCCTCCGTTTCAGCCAACTTTCTTTCCGCTTTTTGCTTTCTTGTTTTATACTTAAGCACACCGGCAGCTTCTTCAAAAATTATTCTTCGTTCCTCGGATTTACTACTCAAAATTTCTTCTATTTTACCTTGTCCAATTATCGAATAAGCCTCTCTACCTAACCCTGAATCCATAAATAGTTCATGAATATCTTTAAGTCGACAGCTTTGCTTATTTATGTAATATTCACTTTCCCCAGAACGATAAACACGCCGGGTCACACTAACTTCACTATAATCAATCGCTAAATGATGATCTTCATTATCTAATGTTAACGTCAATTCTGCGAAATTTAGCGGCTTTCTTGTTTCACTGCCTGCAAAAATAATATCTTCCATTTTTGCCCCTCTGAGTGACTTTGCTGATTGTTCACCTAATACCCAACGGATTCCATCAGATATATTGCTTTTTCCACTTCCGTTTGGACCAACTACTGCCGTTACCCCTTGAACAAAATCTATTGATGTTCGCTCAGCAAACGATTTAAAACCTACTACATCTAATCTCTTGAGGAACAATTTTTTTCACCTCATTGTAAGTTAATCTTTAGCCTATTTATTTTACCATACTTTACAAGCTTAGTTATGCTATGAAATGCATTGAAACCAATTTTTATGAAAATAAACAATATGGTGATACAATAAAGCAGTGCATTCCATATTGGCGGTTAAAACTGCTATAATTATTGTGAAGTTAATTTCGAATAAACAGCTTGAAAGGATGAGTAAAAATGTCTTTAAAAGAAAAAAGCCGCGAAAATATTGAAATGATGATTACAAACATTAAGGATAAACTACGCGTTGTAAATGGTGGAGCTATGAGACCAGAAAGCTTTGATACTGATAATTATGAAGATTTAGTTGATATTTATGAGATGATTATGAGTAAAACATCTTTTAGCGTAAGTGAAATCGATGCAATCGTTTCTGAATTAGGAAAGTTACGAAAAAAATAATCTGTAAATAGAGTCTAACTTTTCTACAGCTATAAGAAAAGTACAATCGCCTTGGTAGCAAGATATCGGCGAAAATTTTAAATTTTTTTCTTTCTAAAAAAGATTTCCTTCACTTACGAAGGAAATCTTTTTTTTAATTATCGCTTAATTTTTGTAATGCTTTTTGTGCAGCATGTTGTTCTGCTTCTTTTTTTGATCTTCCAATACCGACGCCTAATTTATCGTCATTCAAAACGGCCTCCGAAACAAATTCTCTCGCATGTGCAGGCCCAAGTTCTTGGACAATTTGATATTGAATTGAGCCAAGTCCATCTCTTTGAACATATTCTTGTAACTGACTTTTAAAATCCATCATATGAGAAAAAGCACCATCATCAATTTTTGGGTAGACAGTCTTGCTCAAAAAGTAAAAGACAGATTCTATTCCTTGGTCTAAGTATAATGCCCCTACAAATGACTCGAAAGCATCGGCTAGTAAAGCTGAGCGTTCTCGCCCACCTGTCATTTCTTCACCTTTACCGAGAAGAACAATCTCACCAAAGCTTAACTCAATCGCGAATTTTGCTAGTGATGGCTCGCAGACAATAGCTGCTCTTAGCTTTGTCATCTCGCCTTCACTCATTGTCTCAAACTTTTTAAATAAATATTGAGAAACAGCTAACTCTAAAACCGCATCTCCTAGAAACTCCAAGCGTTCATTATCATCAAAAAGACGAATGCGATGCTCATTCACATATGATGAATGTGTAAATGCTTGAATAATTAATTTTTCGTTAATAAAAGTAATCCCTAGACTTTCAAGTAACTGTTCAATCTTTTGCTTTTGAGCAGGTGTTAATTGAATTCGTTTGTCGTTTCGCTTTGGTGATCTTTTGCGAATTTTTCTTGAAGAATGTTGCATAGTAACAGAACCCCTCAATACGTAAGAAAAGCGCAAGGCGCCAGCATATCGGCGAAAACCGGTGGAAGACCTTTGACAGAAGTCGCTTTTGACTTCCGAAAAGAACTGAAGCCGCCCTGGCCGATGGCGCCTGCAGCTAGACAGACACGCAAATTTTATACTTTCTTATCTTACTAGAAAAGTAAAAGCGCCTTGGTCACCAAGGACAAGCACTGCATTGGCTAAAGTCGCTCACTTCTTGTGAGCGACTTTAGCCAATGCTAGCCGTCGAAAAACCCTACTTTGCGCTCCTGCGGTTACTCATCACACTCCTGCGAAGAAGTAATTCAGGGCAGTAGCCTTTCTGAAGTGACACTTGCTGGTAGACGCTGGAACTAGACATCTGCGAAATTTTATACTTCATTAAGAATACCTATGCTGTTACACAACTGAATAAATTTATGAGGATGATTAAAATCATCCTCATTAAACCTACTTGTGGTTGTTTATGTAATCAACAACATTTTTAACAGTAGCTATTTTTTCTGCATCTTCATCAGAAATTTCTACATCAAACTCATCTTCAAGTTCCATCACTAGTTCTACTACATCTAGTGAATCTGCTCCTAAATCTTCTTTGAAAGTTGCTTCAAGCTTTACTTCAGCTTCGTCAACTCCAAGACGGTCTACGATGATTTTTGTGATACGTTCAAATACGTCTGCCATGAGTTCACCTCCTCTCAAAAGTGGTTTTTAATAACTATAAATGTACTTTTTACGAAAAACCTATGTACACATTATAGGGTAAAATATTTTAAGATACAATTTTTTTCTTTTTAATGAATGAACTGTTTATGATTAGTTCATCACCATACCGCCGTCTACATGCAAGGTTTGTCCTGTCATGTAGTTTGCATCTTCACTTACTAAAAAACAAACAACTCTAGAAACATCGGTAACACTACCTAATTTGCCGAGCGGAATTTGTTTCATTAACTCTTGCTTAACCTCAGCGGATAAAGCCTCAGTCATATCAGTTTCAATAAATCCTGGCGCAACTGCATTAGCAGTAATATTGCGATTTGCAAGTTCTCTAGCTAATGATTTCGTTAAGCCGATTACACCAGCTTTTGCCGCTACATAATTAGCTTGACCAGCATTCCCCAATACCCCTACTACAGACGAAATATTAACAATTCTCCCATACCGCTGTTTCACCATTTGCCTTGTCACTGCCTTTGAACAATTAAATACACCTTTTAAGTTCGTATTAATAACTTGATCCCAATCGTCTTCTTTCATTCTCATAATTAAGCCATCACGTGTAATTCCGGCATTATTAACAAGAATTTCTAATGAACCGAATGTCTCAATCGTTTCTTTTACCATCGATGCTGCTTCCTCTGAATTAGCAACATCTGCTTTAATGGCAATTGCTTCACTACCTAAGGCTATTATCTCTGCTACCACTTCTTTTGCTTTTACTTCATTTCCTGCATAGTTTACTGCAACTTTAGCTCCTTGTTTCGCTAATTCTAGAGCAATTGCTTTTCCGATTCCTCTAGAAGCTCCAGTAACTAAAGCAACTTTTCCCTTAAGCATTATCTTTCAGCCCCTTTATACTAGTAACAGTAAGCTCCAATGTTTCACTATCATTAACTGCAAATACGCGTACCTTGCGATTTACCTTTTTCACTAGTCCAGATAAGACATTCCCTGATCCAATTTCAATAAATGTGTCTACTCCTTGATCTAACAGATATTGGACTGTATCTTCCCAGAGGACAGGTGAAAAAACTTGGTCAATTAATTTTTTCTTTATGTCACTCGCATCAGTTACTTCTGTTGCTGAAACGTTTGCAACAACAGGAATCATCGCATTATTAATTGTCAGTTGATCGAGAACAGCAGCCAATTTTTCGGCAGCCGGTTTCATTAAGGATGAGTGAAAAGGTCCGCTTACTTGCAGGGGAATAATTCGTCGTGCTCCCTTTTCCTTAGCAAGATTTGAAGCCTCCTCAACCCCTGCTTTAGATCCTGAAATGACGATTTGGCCTGGACAATTTAAATTCGCTAATTCAACTACATTACCACGATCGGTTACTTGTTGGGTAATTTCCGTTAGTATTCCTCGATCCATTCCCAAAATCGCAGCCATCGCCCCTACCCCTGCTGGAACTGCTTCTTCCATGAAAATTCCACGCTTACGCACAGCATATACTGCATCTTCAAAAGTTAAAGCCCCACTGGCGACGAGCGCACTATATTCCCCTAAACTATGCCCAGCAAGATAATCTGCTTGAATATCGGCAGCTTTCAAAACTTCTAATATAGCAATACTCGTGGTGAGTAACGCTGGTTGCGTATTTGTCGTTAATGTTAGCTCAGTTTCCGGACCTTCAAAAATAAGCTTCGATAATGGTATTTCAAGTCGCTCGTCAGCTCGCTTAAAAATAGCCATAACAGCTTCACTTTGATCTGCTAAAGCTTTTCCCATACCAACAGTTTGGGACCCTTGGCCAGGAAATAAAAAAGCTATTTTCCCCATATGAAAACCCCCATATATTGTTAGTTTTTACCAACTATTTCCTTTTTTATCGTCTCAACAACTTGTTCTTCAAGCATTAACCGTGTTTGCCTTACTGAGTTCAAAATCGCTTTTTCATTTGAGGATCCATGAGCTTTTATAACAGGTGCTTGGAGCCCAAAAAGGCTCGCTCCGCCGTATTCAGTGTAATCCATTTTTTCTTTGATTTTTACAAAACTTGATTTAAGAGCCACAGCAGCCAGTTTATTGAAAAACGTGCTTGTTAATTCTGTTTTTATTAACGAAAATAATGAAAGCGCTGTTCCTTCAATTGTTTTTAGGACAATATTTCCAGAGAAACCATCACAAA
This sequence comes from Bacillaceae bacterium IKA-2, assembly GCA_031761875.1. Taxonomy (GTDB): domain Bacteria; phylum Bacillota; class Bacilli; order Bacillales; family Anaerobacillaceae; genus Anaerobacillus. The sequence goes on from CP134492.1 coordinate 2,783,532, forward strand.
CGACTACATCACAGACGCCTTCTAATAAATCTCTTGCTTCAATATTACCTATAAAGTTTATTGGTGCTTCCTTTAACAAGGCAAAAGATTGTTTTGCTAAATCTGTTCCTTTATCAGCCTCTGTTCCAACGTTAAGAAGACCTACTCGCGGATTTTCAAGATGACGAACTTTTTGCATATAAACGCTTCCCATTACTCCATACTGAAGCAAATGCTCTGGCTTAGCATCCATATTTGCACCTGCATCAATAAGTAAAAAGCCATTGCCGTTAAATGTTGGCAGCATTGGCGCTAAGGCAGGGCGTTCAATACCTTTAATTCTGCCAATTATTAAGATACCACCAGTCATTAGGGCTCCAGTATTTCCTGCTGAAATACAAGCGTCAGCTCGTCCTTCCTTCACCTCTTTTATGGCTAATACCATGGAAGAATTTTTCTTTGTTCGGATCGCCGCTACTGGTGAGTCTGTTGCTACAATCTTTTCTTCTGTATGTATAATTGATATTCTCGTATCATCAGTGAGGGTTCGTATTATTTCTAGTTCATTGCCCACTAGAGTAATTTCAATATCTTGATAAGCTTTAATTGCAGCCATCGCGCCTTTCACAATTGCAACAGGAGCATTATCTCCTCCCATAGCATCAATTACGATCCTCATGTTCACCTATCTCTCCTTCCAAAATCTTCTCTGATCGGTACATGTGGAATTCACCAGAAAAAACCAGTTCTTGTTCAACATAACTAGTAACTTCAACATTCGTCCGTTCTATTTCATGATTGATTACTCTTGCTTTAGCGACGATCCGTTCACCTTGTTTCACTCTTCTTGCAAAACGGACATTTGCCTTTGCTGTTAATGCAAGTTCGTCATTAATAATTGCTACTGCTAAAGAATTGGCTTGAGCAAAGACGTGGTGACCTCTCGCAATTTTTGTTCTTGAAAAAACATGTTCAGGTCCGATATCTAAAATTGAAATTGCTCTTTTGTCTAGTTGCAAGTCAATAATTTCTCCAATTACTTCTTCAATTGGTAGCGCTTTTACCGTATCAAATTGTTTTTTGGCTACATGTTTAATTCGTTCTCTTAATTCAGGTATTGAAAGTTCTAATCGATCTAAACGTATTGTTTGAACACTCACAAAAAATGAACCAGCTAGTGTTTCATCTGTGACAAAAGGATTATCAGTAATTTTTTGTTTTAATAATTGCTGCCGCTCTTTTTTCGAACGTCTCATATCCTACACCATCCAAGCTTCTATGACTAGGTACTATAAGTAGTATATAAAAATAACGAATAAATTTCAATGAAAATCTTAAAGCTTCAATCAATTTTTTCCCCTTTTAAGACACCCGCTTCTTCTAAATAGCTCACTAGTGGTAGATAGGTAGGGCTTGTCCAAAATTCTTGACTATAAACAAGCTTGTAAGCATCATCACGAGCTACTTCTAAAGTTCGGAAGTCCTGGACCATATCAGCAATTTTGAACTGAGGTAAACCGCTTTGTTTTTTACCGAAAAAATCACCCGCTCCTCTTAGTTCTAGATCTCTTTGTGATAATTCAAAACCGTCATTCGTTTCTGTCATAATTCTCATGCGTTCTTTACCGACATCACTTTTAGGTTCTGCTATTAAAATACAATACGATTGAGCATCGCCACGCCCCACCCGCCCCCGAAGTTGATGAAGTTGCGATAAACCAAATCGTTCAGCATCGTAAATAACCATGACGGTCGCATTTTGCACATTGACACCAACTTCAACTACTGTTGTCGAAACAAGGATGTTTGTTTCGTTTAGACTAAATGCTTTCATAGCCGCTTCCTTTTCAGACGTGTGGAGTCTGCCATGCATAAGACCAACTTTAAATTCTTGAAAGTGCTGTTGTAATTGCATATGTACATCAATAGCATTTTGGACGTCCATCTTTTCTGACTCTTCAATCAACGGACAAATCACATAGGCTTGTCTACCTTCTTTAAGTTCTTTTTCAACAAAATTAAGAACTCTAGCTAACATATGATCTTTTGCCCAATACGTCTCAATAGGCTTACGACCAGAGGGCATTTCATCTATAGTCGAAACATCCATATCGCCAAAAACTGAGATCGCTAATGTTCTAGGGATCGGTGTTGCAGTCATAAACATGGCGTTGGGATTTTGCCCCTTATGACGCAATGTTCTTCTTTGCTCGACACCAAAACGATGCTGTTCATCAGTAATAACAAGTCCTAAACAGCAGAAATTAACTTCATCTTGAATTAACGCATGAGTACCAATTAAAACATCAACATCTCCTTGTTGGAGCCGAGTTAATAATTCAGTTCTTTTTTTCCCTTTTACAGAACCTGTTAAAAGGGCTACTGATACTCCATTAGGCTCTAATAGCTCTTTTAACGAATGATAATGCTGTTCTGCCAATATTTCCGTTGGAACCATCAAAGCTCCTTGGAAGTGAGCAATAACAGTGGCATATAAGCAGATAGCTGCTACTACCGTTTTTCCTGAACCTACATCTCCTTGTAACAAGCGATTCATGCGATACGGGGACTCTATGTCGGCCAATATTTCAGCAACAACTCGCTCTTGTGCTTTTGTTAACGGGAATGGCAAACTGCTTTTAAAAACGTCAACTTCAGCTATGTTAAATTGAATAATTGCACCATGACTATTTTCCCGTTGGAACTTTCTTAATGCTTGCATTTTTAACTGAAATAATAGAAACTCCTCATAAACCATTCTTCTTCTAGCCTGCTTGCCGTCTTCAAAGTTTTTCGGATAATGAAGCTTAAAAATGGCTTGTTTTCTATCGATTAACTTATATTTTTGGAGAAAATGGCTCGGGAGAATTTCAGAAATTCCCTGTCCATATTGTTCTATAGTAGAATAAATCAGCTTTTTTAAAGCTTTTACTGTTATTTTTCCACCAACTGAATAAACAGGATCGTACCCGTCTTGATGGATCGTTTCACCAAACTTACATTCACTAACTGTTAAAGTTAGTCGATGAGCATCCCACTTCCCAGTTAGTGTAACCTTTGCGCCATTAACTAATTTTGGTTTTAAGTACTGTTGGTTAAAAAACGTCGCAGTTAATAATATTCCCCCTGCTAGTACCCTTACAGAAAGCCGAGATTTTTTTCGACCAAAAAAACGTGTCGCACTCTCACTTTGCACCGTCGCTTCAATTGTTGCTCGTTCTTCATGGTTTAATTTTGAAACGTCCTTAGGTCGATAATCTTCATAACGAAACGGAAAATATTCAATTAAATCTTTTACTGTATGAATACCTAACACTTGTAAATCTTTTGCTTTTTCTTCCCCAATCCCTCTTACGGATGTAACTGGATGATTTAACATTTTTTATTTTTCAGCACTAAATCCAAAAATTTTCGCTTCAAGAGCTCTAGCTGTTGGAGTAGCTGCTAAACCTCCTCCCGCAGTTTCTTTTAGATCGACTGACATCGATTGACCAATTTTATACATCGCGTCAATGACCTCATCACAAGGGATCTGACTTAAAATTCCTGCTAAAGCCATATCAGCTGCAACAACTGCCTTAGCTGCTCCCATTGCATTTCGCTTTACACACGGTACTTCAACAAGGCCAGCAACGGGGTCACAAACTAGTCCGAGCATATTCTTTAAGGCGATTGACATTGCATGAGCAGATTGTATCGGTGTGCCACCCATCAACTCAACAATAGCTGCTGCTGCCATGCCAGTAGCACTTCCTACTTCTGCTTGACACCCTCCAGCAGCTCCTGAAATAGAAGCATTATTTGCGACAACAAGACCAAATGCGCCACTAGTGAATAAGTATCGAACCATTTTTTCCCTTGATGGGTTTAGTTTTTGCTTTATTGCAAATAAAGTCCCCGGGACAACTCCAGCTGAACCAGCAGTGGGAGTGGCACAAATGATTCCCATTGCAGCATTCACTTCATTTGTCGCTATTGCTTTACTTACTGCATCAAGGAGGAATTCTCCAGCTAAAGAATTTCCCGATTTAATATATGTTTGTAACAGAACCGCATCTCCGCCTGTTAAACCTGAAACTGAAGATATTTTTTCGTTTATACCTCTTTCAATTGCCTCTTCCATGACAGTTAAATTTCGGTCCATCTGTTCAAAAATTTCCGTATAACTCCTTCCTGAAATTTCCATTTCTTGTTTGATCATGACATCAGAAATTTGAATATTATCCTTCTCTGCTAATTCTACTAGTTCTGCTACATTACGAAACATTTCTAAGCCCCACCTTTTTAGATGCTATTCAATCGTGTATTTTCGTTACTTTAGAGATATTGGGTAATGAACCGACTTCCAATAACAGGTCATCAGCTAAATTTTGATCTACCTCAATGACCATTAATGCTTCTTGACCCTTTTCTTTTCGAGATACTTCCATATGACCAATATTAATTTCATGCTTGGCTAGTACATTCGACACAGCCGCAATGACACCATAACGATCATCATGAACAACTAAAATCGCTGGGTGATTTCCTGATAATTTTAATTGAAAACTATTTAATTCAATAATTTCTATTTTTCCGCCACCAATCGAAATACCGACTAGTTCTATGACGTCTTCTTCGGATGTTCCAAGTCTAATTTTAGCAGTATTTGGGTGATCAGTTACGGCCGTTTCTACTGCCATACTAATATCAATACCTAAATTTTTAGCAATTTCTAGAGAATTTTTTATACGTTGATCAGATGTATCAAAATCGAGCAACCCACCAACAATTGCGAGATCTGTACCATGACCTTTATATGTCTTCGCAAAGGAACCATAAAATGATATTTCCACCCATTTTGGCTGTTTACCTAATAAAGTTCTAGCAACCCTACCGATTCTAGCTGCTCCTGCAGTATGAGAACTAGATGGCCCAATCATAATTGGACCAATGATGTCAAAAACCGTTCTGTACTTCATGATGATCCCCTCTTATCAATTTATTATCTGATTTCGTTGAAATATCTATAGCAAAAGTGGCTTTTAAAACGCCTCAATCATTTAAGCTTAATTAAGTGACTTTAGGATTATAACCTATCTCCATTATAATCTATATAGGCAAATTTGCTAACTTTTAAGATTAATAAGAAAAGCGCAAGGCGCCCGCATATCGGTGAAAACCGGTGGAAGGCCTTTGACAGAAGTCGCTTTTTGACTTCCGAAAAGGACTGAAGCGGTCGAGCCGATGGCGCCTGCTCCTGCGGTTACTCGTCGCAAAACCAGCTATGAAGTAATTCAAGGATGTGTCTTGAAGCTAGACAGACACGAAAAATTTTTATACTTTCTTACCTTAAGTAAAAAGGTGTCAATCGACAACCTATTGATCTGAAGCAATGAACTAATGCAAAGTTCATTGTTAATCAATAGGATGAGCGTGACACCTCTAAATAATTGCTTTATTTAGCTAAAGTAGCAGTAATACCAATTGTTCCAGGACCGACATGGGCTCCAATAACAGGACCAATATCAGTGATAATTTTCGAATCAATTTTAAAGCGGCTTTCCATTTCTAGACTAACTTGATTAGCAAATTCAAGCGAATTGGCATGTAAAACAGCTACATGAATAAGTTTATCACCGAATTCCTGCTCTAAAATTTGATACATTTTACCCAAAGCTTTTTTCTGCCCTCGAACCTTATCGTAGGGGAAAACCTCTCCATCTTCATTAAGTGAGAGGATTGGTTTAATTTTTAATAATGAACCAAAAATAGCTGAAGCCTTGCCAATCCGACCATTCTTTTGTAAATAATTAAGAGTATCAACGATAAAATATATCTTTGTTTCCTTTAATAATTGCTCAAGTCTTTCCATACATTCTTCATATGAAGCACCGTTATCAGCTAACTTTGCCATTTCAACGACAATTAATCCAATTCCATAGGATGCTTTTTTTGAGTCGATAATCGTTACTTCAATTTGATCTTTAACCATATCACAAGCAATAAAGGCCGATTGATACGTCCCACTTAACTTGGAAGAAATATGAATAGAAATGATTTTAGTGTCAGGATCTTTAACTGAAATTTCTTTATACACTTTTTCAAACTGATGTGGAGTAGGCTGAGATGTAGTTGGAATAACATTTGTTGATTCTAACTTCTGATAAAATTGTTTAGCATCAATGTCGACACCATCTTCATAAGTTTCTTGTTGCCCAAAAATCACATTTAACGGTACAACCGTAATATTTAATTTTTTCACAAGAGTACTAGGTATATCAGCAGTACTGTCAGTAACAATTTTAACATTCCCCATGAAGTAGCCTCCTCATATATATATATATATTATTCAACTGAAAAAATGTATGAGTACAATGGTTGTTCGCCTCGATACACCTCTACCTCTACATCCTCAAAGTTTAATTCCATAAAAGCGACAAGCTTTGCAGTTTCAACCTCTGTCGTATCTTCACCAGCAATAATTGTTAAAATTTCAGTATCATCATCAATCATCATGGCTAATAATTGTTCAGTTACGGTTTGCCGATCAGGTCCAGATGAAACAATTTTCTTTTCGGCAATTCCCATAAAGTCGTCTTTTTTAATTTCAATATCATCTAGGCTAGTGTCACGAACAGCAAACGTAACTTGTCCAGTTTTTACGGTAGCCAAGGAATCAATCATTTTGCGGGCGTTTGTTTCAAGATCAGCACTTGGATTAAATGCTAATAATGCTGCCAATCCTTGTGGAACAGTTTTGGATGGGACAACCATAACCTCCTCATCTACAACTGATGCAGCTTGCTCTGCCGCCATAATGATATTACTATTATTTGGTAAGATAACAATCTTTTTGGCACCAACTTCAGAAATTGCTTTTACAAAGTCTTCTGTACTCGGATTCATTGTTTGACCGCCTTCAATAACAATCCCAGCTCCCAAGCTTTTATAGATTTTCGAAATCCCTTCTCCCATAGCAACAGTAATAATTCCAAATTCAGCTTGTTTTTTTGGGATTACAGGCACGTTTTCATAAACAGCCTTTGTTTCTTCTAGTAAATGTGTGTGTTGTTCACGCATGTTTTCAATTTTAACATTAATTAAGCTACCGAAATTTTGGGCATGAGTGATGACATCACCTGGCTGTTCGACATGTATATGTATCTTTAGCAAATCCTCATCCGAAACAACTAGTAATGAGTCGCCGTGATTACTTAATAAATTCCGAAATGCAGTTTCATCAAAAGGTTTTTTTTCAAGTTTATCCTTTTCGAACCTAACCATAACTTCAGTACAATAACCAAACTCAATATTTTCTGTAGCCATATGGCTTTGTGCACTCAGATGATGCTCTACCTTCACGAGCTCGTCCATTGTTGTTGCTTCAGAATGATCGATGAGTTTTTCACCTTTTAATACAGCTAAAAATCCTTCATAGATGATCACAAGTCCCATACCACCTGAGTCAACAACACCAACTTCTTTCAGGATCGCTAAAAGATCTGGAGTGCGCTCTAATGAAGCTTTTGCTTCAGTTAATGTAGCTTCCATAATCGTAATAATATCGTCAGAGTGTTTGGCTACTTCTTGTGCTTTTTTTGCAGAATCTTTAGCCACAGTCAAGATTGTGCCTTCTACCGGTTTCATTACAGCTTTATATGCCATAACAACACCAGCAGAAAATCCATCAGCAAACTGTTTTCCATTAAGAGTTTTCTTGCCTTCAACAGATTTAGAAAAGCCTCTAAAAAGCTGTGATAATATTACGCCTGAGTTGCCCCTTGCCCCCATTAATAAACCTTTTGCAAAAGCAGTGGCTAACACACCAACATGATCTGTTCCTTGATTTCTTACTTCTTTTACTCCTGATGTAATTGACAAATTCATATTTGTCCCTGTGTCACCGTCTGGAACAGGAAAGACATTTAACGAATCCACTAATTTAACATTTTTCGCTAAATTATTAGCGCCTTCTATAAACATTTGGGCTAATCTTTTACCCTCTAAGCTCTTCACTGTCACGTGTGTTCCTCCTTAAACTTTATATCATAGGTTTGTAACCTTGACTCCTTGAACAAAGATATTTACCGAATCAACAGTTATACCCAACATTTGTTCTAACTGATATTTTACTTTTGTTTGAACGTTATTCGCTACTTCAGAAATTTTGGTGCCATAACTAACAATAATATACATATCGATATGAATTTCTTCCTCTTCTTCACGAATAATAACGCCTCTAGTAAAATTTTCTTTTCTTAGCAGTTCACTTATTCCATCTTTAAGTTGCTTTTGGGATGCCATTCCTACAATACCGTAACAGTCTATTGCAGCACCACCACCAATAACAGCCACAACTTCTTTCGAAACATCAATTACACCTAATTGTGTTTTCATCTTAATCGGCACGATCAAATCCCCCTTTAGAGTTTATATTCATGGCTAATTCACATTTTACTATATTTAAGCTTTTTTTAAAAGAAAACAGTTATCTACAAGTAAAACTTTCATTTTCAGCTGTCAAGTATCTTTCCTTGATAAAGTTTCAATAGCTCTTGCATTCTCTATTTTATTATGCTAATATTAGCAAGTATTTATAAGATGAATTCGAGTGTCATCTCATGGTTTATAAGGAGGTGCAAACATGGCACGTAAATGTGTAATCACTGGTAAACAAGCTCGTACAGGGAACAAACGCTCACACGCATTGAACAAGACGAAACGCAAATGGGGCGTAAACGTCCAAAAAATTCGAATAATGTTTAATGGCAAGCCACAACGTGTGTACGTTTCTACTAGAGCTTTAAAATCTGGCAAAGTAGAGCGCGTTTAATAAAAAACGCTTTAGCTATTAAAGCTTGGCAATTTTAAAAACGCAAACAAAAAAGCACCCTTTCTGGTGCTTTTTTGTTAACCCTTTTTAAATGAATTTAAAATTATTCTTACAAATCCACCTAAAAACTTGGGTAGCTTAATCGTATAAAATTTCATAAATCTCCCTCCTCAAAATGGGATTTGTCGTTTTCAGCACTCTAAATGAATAAAGTATAAAAATCCTCAGTTAGTATAAGTGCGTGTTAAAAAAGGTGGATAATCAAAGCTAACAAAGGGTTTCGCTCACTTAATTACCGGACTTTTAGAACATCCTCTATAAGTATATTCAGTGTTTCCGAAATAGTACCTATTTTTATTTACCTCCTAATGAATTTAAAACACTTTAATAATTTTATTTAGTAGTTTATCTAGTCCTTGTTCTCTACCATATTATTATGCCAGAGGGGATTGAATAAGTACCCAACTTTGGTGATAAATTCAATTATTTATAAGAGACAGTTGGTTAGGGCGGTTAAAAGCTTTTTAAATGAAGTTGGAATGTTGGAAAGTAGAAAGTTGGAAAGGAAGTTCAAAAGCTTTTAAGTGCCAATTGGTTTAGCTTTTGGCTTTAGCTTTGGCTTTAGCTTTGGCTTTGGCTTTCCAACTTTCCAACTTTCTACTTTCTATTTTACTTCTAGCCCCTAATTATTCTAATTGCGTCTCCACGGTCTTTCTCCTTGAAAACTGCTGAACCTGCCACTAACACATTGGCACCTGCTTCTACACAAAGTTTGGCCGTTTCATTATTGACACCACCATCTACCTCAATATCAATTGATAAACCTTTTGACTTTGCCATTTCACTTACAGCATAAATTTTAGTCAACACCTGTTTAATAAATTTTTGTCCACCAAATCCTGGATTAACAGTCATTAATACTACCATATCAACGTCATCAATAACATGCTGAATCGTATCTACCGGTGTCGCTGGATTTAAGACAACACCTGCTTTTACTCCGTGCTCTTTTATTATCTGAATCGTTCGATGAAGATGGGTACAAGCTTCGACATGAACAGTAATGATATCAGCCCCAGCTTTAGCAAACTCAGGAATATAGATGTCTGGATTTTCAATCATTAAATGCACATCTAATGGCAATGTCGTGATCGGACGAATTGCCGCGACGATTAATGGTCCAATTGTAATATTGGGAACAAAATGCCCGTCCATTACATCGACATGAATATAATCTGCCCCCCCTTTTTCAACGTCTTTAATTTCTTCTCCAAGTCGTGCAAAATCTGCTGATAGGATCGATGGTGCAATTTTAATCATCCTAGTACCTCCGCTTTTGTTGTTTAATCTCATCAAAAAAACTTAAATAATCTTTATAACGATAACTAGATATTTCGCCTAGAGCAACGGCTTCTTTTACAGAACATTTAGGTTCTGACACATGCGTACAGCCTCGATATTTACAGGACTGGGACCGCTCTCTCATTTCCGGAAAGTAATTCGAAAGGTCTTCTGCTTCTATCCCAACGAAATCTAACGAGCTAAAACCTGGTGTATCAGCGACTAATCCTGTACCTATCGGAATTAATTCCACATGTCTCGTTGTATGTTTTCCTCTTCCTAAATGTGTTGAAATTTGATTTGTTTCAATATTTAATTCAGGATTTAATGCATTTAAAAGTGATGACTTGCCAACACCAGACTGACCAGCAAAGACACTTGTTTTTCCATTTAAAAAGGGTCTGACCTCTTCAATTAATTGTTCAGTATAAATTGATGTTTGCAAAACTGGATACCCTAAACCTTGATAATCACGAATATACTGATCAATCTCAGCGCGCCGCTCTTCATTAAGTAAGTCAATTTTACTTACACAGATAATCGATTCAATATTATTTGCTTCAATATGAACTAAAAATCGATTTAAAAGAAGCGTACTAAACTTAGGTTCCATTGCTGAAAAAACTAAAATCGCTTGTTCAACATTAACAATTTGTGGGCGAACAAGTTCATTATAACGATCTTTTAATTCTAAAATATAACCATCTGTTTTGTTTTCCGCTTCAAAGTAAACAATATCACCAACTAAAGGTGTTATCTTTCTTTTACGAAAGTTACCTCTGGCTCGACATTGGTATAACTCACCATTACTTTCTACATAATAAAATCCACTTAATGCTTTGATAATCTTACCTTCAAACATCGAATCCCCCTTAATAAGAAAAGCGTAAGGCGCCTTACGCTAGACATTGAAAAGCAAAATCGCATTGAGATGCTTTTAAAGTTACTCGTTATCAACCGCTTGTTGATACGTTTTTAGATGCGTTGAATAATCTTCCCCATTAATGAGTACTTTTACCTCCGCAGTATCAGTTGGATTAATTGTCACTGGAACCTTAAAATTCGTTGTTTCACTAATTTCCTTTTCATCAAGATAACGGACATGGTCTAAGGTGGTAGAATCATTATAAGTAATTGTCACAACATAAATCTGATTAGCTAATTGGTCTTCCTCTGAAACAGGAACCTCAACTTCAACAAAAGTTGATACAGGTTTTAATTCCGGTTCTGGCTCTGGCTCTGGTTCTGGTTCTGGTTTTGGCTCTGGCCCAAGAGAGAAGATAACTTTAATGACATCACCTTTACTAACATACATATTCCTTGAAGGGTTTTGTTCAATTACTTTTCCTTCTTCAATTCCATCTGAATAGCGGTCTCCAAAATCACTTGACAATTCATTGTCTTGCAAATATTCGATGACGTCTTCACGATTATAACCTTGCAAATTGTCTAGCCTTATCAAAGGTGCAACACTATACGTGATAATCACTGTAGTTTCCTCTGGTACGACCATTACACCAGATTGAGGAATTTGTGAAATGACCGTATTTTCTGGATGATCATCTGTTGCTTCTTCATTTTCGATAATATTTTCAGCTTTAAAGCCAAGATTAATTAAATTACGGCGAGCTAGATCTTTATTCTGAGTGGTATAATCGTCCATTTCAAGTTTTTCTTTACCCTCACTTACAAGAACGGTAATAGGCGTATTCACTTTAACAATTCGCCCGCCTACAGGATTATGACTAATAACAAGACCTGCTTCTATTTCATCATCTGGTCGCATCTCTTTATCAACAATAAGATCTAAATCAGTCAGTAGTTGGAATACTTCCTCATATTCCATCCCTATCAGATCCCCTGGAATGGTTACTTCATCAACGTGAAATAATTTTGGAATAATAGAAAAAGCTGCTAAGACAGAGGAGAAAATTAAAATTAGTGCCACGATCATTATTACTGGCCATTTTTTTCGTTTCTTATCTTTTTTTAGGTTATCGTCCCCACTGTTAGGATCTGTTTCTTTGATGATTGTATTTTCAATATCTTTGCCATTAAATAGACCTTCTTTAATAATCGGAAGCGCTCTTGTTTCTTCTTCACTATCTTTTGGGGTAACAAATTTTTCTTCGTTAAAGCGACTAGGATTTAATGCTGTATTTAAATCAGCCTCCATATCGCTAACGTCATTGTACCGATGAAGCGGATCTTTTGCTGTTGCCTTTAAAATAATATTTTCAATACTTTGTGGCAGAGTTGGATTATTTTCCCGAGGTGATGGAACGTCCATTTGCAGATGTTTAATTGCAATGGAAACAGCGGTATCACCTGAAAATGGGACCTTTCCTGTAACCATCTCATATAATACAATTCCTAGCGAATAAATATCTGATTTTTCGTTAACGTTCCCTCCTCTTGCTTGTTCTGGTGATAAATAGTGAACAGAACCCATCACTGTGTTTGTATGTGTTATTGTCGCCGCAGTCATGGCCCTGGCAATTCCAAAATCAGTAACTTTGGCTTCACCCTGTTTACTTATTAAAATGTTATGGGGCTTAATATCTCGATGAACGATATGATTTTCATGAGCGTGGGAAATAGCCGAAGTAATTTGTTCCATGATATCGACAGTTTCTGTGAGAGATAAAGTGCCCTTTTGGCCAATAAGTTGCTTTAATGTCGGGCCTTCTACATATTCCATGACAATATAATATAAATCGGCTTCTTCACCTACATCGTAAATACTGACAACATTAGGATGAGATAAACTTGTAGCGGCTTGAGCTTCCCTCCTGAATCTGCGAATAAATTCTTCATCATCGGAAAATTGTGGTCTTAAAACTTTTACCGCAACATGACGATTTAAAATAACATCATAGGCTTTGTAAACACTTGCCATACCACCGCTACCAATGGTTTTTAAAATTTGATAACGATTATTTATTTTTTTATTTATCATCGCTATCACCATGCTGCTCAGAATTATTATAAACAAGAGCGATAGAAATATTATCTTCGCCACCACGCTCATTTGCTAATGATATTAGATCGGTAACCTTTTCAACTAAACTCGTATCATTTTTTAGAGCCTGGAACATTTCTTCATTTTTGACTTTATTTGAAAGACCATCTGAACAAAGTAATAGATAACTTCCTCCATCCCAGTCGATCGTTTCTATGTCTATTTTAATCGTTTTTTCTGTACCTAGCGCTCGAAGTACTACATTTCGACGAGGGTGATTTTCGGCCTCTAAAGCAGTGATTTGTCCTGAACGAACTAATTCACTTACTAAAGAATGGTCTTCTGTTTTTTGTGCAAATGATTCCCCGTTCATTAAATAAGCACGGCTATCACCAATATTTGCATAGGTAACAAAATTATCTGTGCATACGACAGCCACTATCGTTGTACCCATTCCCATATATTGAGGATTTTCTAGTGCATGTTGATAAATCAAAGTATTTACATTAGTAATCGCATCCAGCAGCCATGATTCAATGCTTGTCGGTGTTGATAAACTTGCTGTCTCATACCATTTTTTTGTTAAAATTTCCATCGTCATTGAGCTAGCAACGTCACCTGCTTGGTGTCCCCCCATGCCATCTGCAACGACAGTTAACAATAAGCCATCCTTATTATAAATAAAGCCGCCATTATCCTCATTATGAGACCTGATTTGTCCTACATCTGACTTAAATGCTACTTCCATCCGTTATCCCCTCGTTTCTTCTTTACGTTCCTTCGCCCTTAATTGTCCACAGGCAGCATCAATGTCGTGTCCTTGCTCGCGACGAATTGTGACATTAACACCATGGGCTTTTAATATTTTTTCAAATTTAAATATTTGCTCTTTAGGTGTTCGTACAAAGTTTCTTTCAACAACATCATTGACAGGAATTAAATTAACATGACACTTTATCCCTTTAATTAATCTTGCCAGTTGTTCAGCATGCTCTGGCTGGTCATTTACACCTCCAAATAGACCGTACTCAAAAGTTATTCTTCGGCCGGTTTTATCAATATAGTAGCGCACGGCATCCATTAGCTTTTCTATCGGGTAGGCTTTATTTATTGGCATTAATCCAGTTCGTATTTCATTCGTTGAAGCGTGGAGTGAAATAGCAAAGTTAATTTGCATTTTTTCATTAGCAAAGTCATAAATCCTTGGAATGATTCCACTTGTTGAAACAGTAATATGCCTTGCGCCGATGTTTAAACCTTCATCATTATTAATCGTTTTCAGAAAATTTACGAGTGCGTCGTAATTATCAAACGGCTCGCCAATTCCCATGACGACAACAGAGTCAACTCGGCCGTCCGCATCGTCTAAAGAGCGTTGAGCTTCGAGCACTTGAGCAACAATTTCCCCTGCTTCAAGGTTCCGCTTTAAGCCTCCTAGCGTTGAAGCGCAAAAAGTGCAACCGATGAGACAACCTACTTGGGTTGTCACACAAACGCTATTCCCGTAATCGTGACGCATAACAACCGTTTCAATTGAGTATCCATCTTGGAGTTGAAATAAAAACTTAATCGTTCCGTCTTTTGATTCTTGTTTTGTGATTGTTTTTAATGTTGTTAATATAAAATCATTCGCCAACTTAGCTCGCAAATCCTTTGACAAATTTGTCATTTCTGCATATGATGTGATTCTTTTTTTATAAAGCCAATCAAAAATTTGACCAGCACGGAATTTGGGCTCGTTATTGTCTATTAACCATGATTCTAAAGTCTTAAATTCCATACTGTAAATCGATGACTTAATTTTTTCTGTTTCACTCATTGTTGATACACCTCAATACTTTATTTTAGTCAAGCTAGCAATATAAAAGCCGTCTGTTTGAAAATCTGATGGTAGTAATTGAACCGTCCCCTGATTGCAAAAGTCTTGAAGCTTTTTAGGTAACCGTTCTTTTAAGCTTATATCTAACTGAAAATCACTGTTTTCCTCAAGAAAATTTTTGACAACTAAATCATTTTCAGCAGCATCGATTGAGCACGTACTGTAAACAAGTCGGCCGCCTTTTTTCAATAGTGGCGCCACTGCTTTTAATATTGCTTTTTGTATCGTAGTAATACTATCTATATCTTCGACCTTTTTTTGCCATTTTATATCTGGTTTTCGACGAATAACTCCTAAACCTGTACAAGGGGCATCTACTAAAATACAATCAAAGCTTTCTCCTGCAAAGGTTTCCCCAGCCAGGCGACTATCTGTTGCTTTAGTTTTGATAATTGTTAATTTTAATCTTCTCGCTTGTTCTTCAATAAGGCTAACTTTATGCTCATGAAGATCTAGTGCATAAACCTCGCCTTCATTGTTCATCCTTTCTGCAATATGGGTCGTTTTCCCTCCAGGTGCAGCACAACTATCCAAAACTTTATTGCCAGGTTTAGGGTCAAGGGCTCTTGCTACTAGCATCGAACTCTCGTCTTGGATTGTTAGCCACCCTTCTTTATACAGCTTTGTATTGGGAAGTGAACCTTTAGTAATTTTTATCGCGTCTGGTGAAAGATCTCCACTTTCGGCAATTACTTCTTCTTGAGCTAGTTTCTCAATCACTGAATTTACGTCTGTGGCGATTATTTTATTAATCCTGGCAGTAACGCTTGGCGGAATCGAGTTAACTTCACATATCGCTTTTGTTTTTTCAATACCAAACTGCTCTATCCACCGCTCTACTAACCATACCGGGTGACTCAACTGAAGCGACATTTTTTCAATTGGATCTTTGACTTTTTCAAGGGTAGGAGTACCTTCCCTAATAAACGAACGTAACGTTCCATTGACCATCGCTGAAATTCCCTTATGGCCTTTTTTCTTAGCAAGTTCAACTGCCTCATGGACAATTGCCCGTTGGGGAACTCGATCTAAATAAATGATTTGATATAATGAGAGTTGTAGCAAAACCTGAACCCACGGATCAAGCTTCTTTAGTCCACCTTTAACAAATTGACTTAAATAATAATCAAGCGTATTTTTTCTTTGAATTGTTCCATAGACAATTTCTGTTAACAGCCCTACATCTTTGTCGCTTAACTGTTCTCTTTTAATTGATTGGTTTAAAAGTAAGTTTGAATAAGCTTGATTTTTTTCGATTTGCAATAAAATATCTAACGCAACTTCGCGCACATGTTTTTTTACCATAGTTATTCTCCTAACTTAGTCCCGACTATTAAGTCGCCTCCTGCACCTCTTAAAAACTCCTCTGTACTGATCCGTTTTTTTCCTGAGGGTTGCAAGTTTGTTATTTTGATGTGAGTTTGATTGCCTGTGCTAACAGTAAATCCATCGGGTTCGATCGTAACGATTGTGCCCGGCTCTGCTTCTTTATTTCCAGCTACTTTTTCGACCCACCAAACTTTCAATGGCTGATTATCGAGTAAAGTATAAGCAACTGGCCAAGGATGCAGACCACGAATTTGATTGTAAATAGCTTCGCCAGTTTTTCCCCAGTCTATCTTCTCTTTTTCGCGACTTATATTTTTAGCAAATGTCACTTTTTCTTCGTCTTGTTTAATTGGAATCAATTTTCCTGCAATAAGGTTGGGAATTGTATGTGCTAATAGTTCAGCACCAATGACACTTAATTTATTATGTAATGAACCAACGTGATCTGCTTCTAAAATATCAACCTTTGCTTGTGTTAAAATATCCCCAGCATCTAACTTTTCAACCATATACATAACTGTTATACCAGTTTCATTTTTGCCATCGATGATTGCTTGATGAATTGGCGCGCCACCGCGGTATTCCGGCAAGATTGAAGCATGAACATTTATACACCCATACTTTGGAGTGTCAAGCAGTTCCTTTGGTAAAATTTGTCCAAAAGCCGCAGTTACAATTAAATCAGCTTTTAAAGCTAACACTGCTTTTAGATCTTCTGGGTTCTTTAATTTTTCAGGTTGAACAACCATTAAACCATGTTTTTCGGCTTCTACTTTTACCGGTGGTGGTGTCAGTTGTTTTTTTCTTCCTTTCGGTCGATCAGGTTGAGTCACAACTCCGACGATTTCATACCCTTCTTCTATTAAACGCTTCAGTACAGGAACAGAAAAATCAGGGGTACCCATAAATACAACACGCATATAAACACCTCTTTCTTTTATAGAGATTATTCAAAAAGATCGATTTTCACCTTTTTGATTATTTAGATTCTTGAAAGTTGAAAGTAGAATGTAGAAAGTTGGAAGGTTGGAAAGGCAGTTCAAAGGCTTTAAGTGAAGTTAAAAAGATCGTTAGGAAGGTCAAAGTCTTTTCCGTACAATTGGTTTAACTTTTGATTTTTAGCTTTTCCTTTCCAACTTTCAACTTTCCATCCTTCCAACTTCTTTATGCCAGTTTCACATCATTACATACGGATTCATATCAATTGAAATCTGTAGATTTCCTTGTTGGATTTCTCGTCTATAGTTTTCGATCACTTCTTTTAAGACATCCACTAACAGCGGTTCATTTTTGTATTTTATCATGCATTGATAGCGATATCTATCTTTTATCCTAGGTATCGAGCATACTACTGGGCCTAGAACGATCGTCTTATTCGAAAGTGATCGTCTTATAAAGGCTGTAATTTTTTCTGTTGTGTCAATAACCTTCGTTAGTTCAGGATGAGACACTTGAATAACTGAGACGAAATAATAGGGTGGATAGCTTTGACGTTTTCTAATCCCCATCTCTTTTTCAAAAAAACCAATGAAGTCATGGTTGCGAACTAGTTCAATACTATAATGTTCAGGCGCATATGTTTGAATGACTACTTCCCCTGGTAACTGATGACGACCAGCACGTCCACTTACTTGAGTTAAAAGCTGAAACGTTCGTTCACTTGCACGAAAGTCGGGGAGATTTAGCATCGAATCAGCAGCTAAAACGCCAACTAAAGTAATGTTTGGAAAGTCCAAGCCTTTAGCGATCATTTGTGTACCGAGAAGAATGTCAGCCTTTCCCTCGGCAAAGGCTGTTAAAAGCTTTTCATGGGACCCTTTTTTTCTTGTCGTATCTACATCCATTCTAATTACTCTCGCATCAGGGAAAACTTTCGTAATTTCCTCTTCAACTTTTTGCGTTCCAGAACCAAAGAAACGAATATGCTCACTTTGACAATTACTACACTTTTTAGGCATCTGTTCTTGATGACCACAGTAATGACATTTAATTGAGTGGGTTGTTTGATGGTAGGTTAATGAAATATCACAATGCGGGCATTCAGCTACATACCCACAGTCTCGACACATTATAAATGTTGAATACCCTCTGCGATTTAAAAACATGACACTTTGTTCACCGCGTTCGAGTCTTAGTGACAGCTTTTCATATAATGATTTTGAAAACATCGAACGATTACCGAGCTTTAATTCTTCCCGCATATCGACAATTTCAACAGCAGGAAGGCTTACATCGTTTACACGTTCTAAGATCGATAGTAATTGATAAACACCTTTCTTCGCCCTTGCGTAGGTCTCTAAAGAAGGGGTTGCACTGCCTAAAATTAATGGACACTTGTAATAGCTTGCCCGTTCTATCGCGACATCTCGGGCATGATAGCGGGGATTTTCTTCTTGCTTATAGGTTGATTCGTGTTCTTCATCAATAATTATGATACCAATGTTTTTAAATGGCGCAAATATTGCCGATCTCGCCCCAACAACAACTTGAACGACACCGTTTTGAATTTTTCGCCATTCATCATATTTTTCACCTATGGAGAGGGCGCTATGAAGAACTGCTACAAGTGAGCCGAAACGCTCTTTAAAACGTTGAACCATTTGTGGTGTTAACGATATTTCCGGGACAAGGACAATCGCCTCCTTACCTAAATCAATTACTTTAGCGATTGATTGTAAATAGATCTCGGTTTTACCGCTCCCAGTCACCCCGTGAATCAAAAATGTTTGGTGCTGATTGTTATTAATTGTCTCATAAATAGGCTCGATTACCTTTTGCTGATTTTTCATTAAGACTAAGGGTGTCGTTCGTTGAAACTCTCGATTAGCATAAGGGTCTCGGGAAACTTCTACTTCACTCTCCATGAGTACAGCTTTATCGACAAGCGATTTTATTGTACTTCTGCTAGTTTCTGCTTGTTCAATAAGGTCTGATATTGTAATTGAATGCGGATTTTTCAAGAAAAATTCAATGAGTTGTTTTTGTTTCATAGCTCGATTTCCAAGCTCTTTAAGTTGCAATTGTAGTCGCTCAGATTGGATCGGATTGACAACTTTAACGGTTTTATGGGTAACCTTATCTTTGACAACATAAATAACTTCTAAGAGGCCAGCCGTTACTGCTTTTTTTATATACGGGATCAATTGTTGACCGTTTGCCACTAATTCATCCCACTGAACGGCATTCTGGTCCAAAAACCAGTTTTTTAGCTCGCTAGGAAGTTTGTCCAAATTTCGAGCGTCTATTAACTGTACTTCCTTTTTATACTTTGCCCGAAGCGCAGAGGGTAACATTGCTTGATAAGCAGTTATTTTATAACAAAGTACTTTTGTTGTTAACCAATCTCCTAGTTGAAGCAGTTCTTCGGTTATGACAGGAGTCACATCTAAGACAGTTTCAATTTCCTTTAATTTAGTGAGCTTAGTTTCTACACCCACTGCAACAACAAAGCCCTGAACTTTCCTAGGCCCGAATGAAACGACTACTCTCATTCCTTTTTCAATAATCGTTTGTAGGTCGGTAGGCACTTTATAATCAAAAAGACGATCTGTTCCTCCAGATGGAACGTCAACGACTACTTGAACAATCATTAATCATTTTCCTTTATCATTTTTTCTATTTCATTTAATAAGTTTATCGCAACGTCTTGTTTACTCATTAATGGCAATGCGATACTTGTCTGATCTTTTTTGAAAATAGTGACAATGTTCGTATCTCCTTGAAAACCTGCTCCGGATTCAGTAATGTTATTAGCGACAATCATATCTAAATTTTTCTTTATTAACTTAGCTCTTGCATAATGTTCAACTTGTTCACTTTCAGCTGCAAACCCAACGAGATACTGATTTTTTTTTTGTTCCCCTAACGTCTGTAAAATATCTGTTGTACGTTCCATTTCAATAGACCAATTATTAGGCTGTTTTTTAATTTTTTCGATACTAACTAATTTAGGACGATAATCAGCCACTGCAGCCGATTTTATAACAACATCGGCGTCACTATAGTACTCAATTACTTTTTCATACATTTCAGCCGCCGAAGTTACCTTTTCTAGTTGAACATTACTCGGTGCTTTAATACTTGTAGGCCCAGAAACTAAAATTACTTTGGCACCGCGTTTCGCCGCTTCTTCAGCAATGTTATAACCCATCTTACCCGAAGATCTATTTGTGAAATAACGGACAGGATCGAGCTTCTCTTCTGTGGGACCCGCTGTTACTAAAATTGTTTTTCCTTTAAGATTCGAAATATCCTTTTGAAAAAAGCTTTCCATACGATTGATGATGTCTTCCGGCTCCATCAGTCTTCCTTTCCCCACATAACCGCAGGCCAAATAGCCTTCTCCTGGTTCTAGAAAATGATAGCCATACGTTTTTAAACGATCCATATTTGCAACAACCGCCGGATGCTCGTACATATTAACGTTCATGGCTGGAGCGATGAATACACTTGAGGTTGTTGCAAGTAACATTGTCGAGATTAGATTATCAGCGATACCGTTAGCCACTTTACCAATCATATTTGCTGTGGCCGGAGCGACGATAACGGCATCCCCCCAGTCAGCAATATCAATATGAGTAATTTTCGAAGAATCTTTTTCTTCAAACGTTTCTATGTATACAGGTTCTCTTGAAAGGGCCTGAAAAGTGAGCGGGGCGACGAATTTTGTTGCGCCCTCAGTCATTACAACTTTTACAAGCGCACCTGCTTGTACTAATTTGCTTGTTAAGGTAGCCGCCTTATATGCCGCTATACCTCCACACACACACAATAGAATTTTTTTTCCTTTAAGCAATTAAATCTCCTCCAGAAAAATTAAAATATGAGTTTGGTAGTTGGTTAAGAAGGGGAAAAGCAGAAAGTATGCCTTTCCAACTTTCTACTTTCTGCCTTTTTTTATTAAAAAAAAAGAGGGCGACTCATTTAAGCGCTCGTCTCCATCCCATTATACATTAACTAGTGAAAAACCTTTATTATTAGGTTTTATTCTCTAAGTAATCATTCACTGGGAGGTCAGACACCCTTTTGAGTCATCCCCTTTTACGTTTTACTCTTCTTCTTCGCGACGTTTAAAAGTAAGCTGCCCTGAAGAAATTTCTTCAAGTGCTCTACCGACTGGTTTGTATGATTTTGGTTTTTTAATTCTTAAATCTCTTTCTTTCGTGTCTTTTAGGTAACGTGCTCGTTTCGAAGACACAGTCACTAACGTGTACTTCGAGTCAAGTATTGTTAATAAATTATCGATTGATGGATATAGCATTTACTCAGCCTCCACTAATTGCTTATATTTTTCTATTAAACGGTCTTTTCGACAATGCTCAGCTATGACAATGGCTTTAATTCTATCGACTGCAAAATCAACTTCATCATTTTCAACAACATAGTCATACTTATTCATCATCTCTATTTCGTCTCTAGCAACTGTCATTCGATTATTAATAAGTTCCTCAGTTTCAGTTCCCCGATTAACAATTCGATTTCTTAATTCAGCCAAACTTGGTGGCATCAAAAAGATGAAAACTCCCTCTTGAAATTTTTCACGAACTTTAAGGGCTCCTTGAACTTCAATTTCAAGAATAATATCATTTCCTTCATTTAGCGTTTTCTCAACGTAATCGACTGGGGTTCCATAATAATTCCCAACATACTCAGCCCACTCTAACAACTGATCATCTTTGATCATTTCTTCAAACTGATCCCGCGTTTTAAAGAAGTAGCTTAGACCATCTATTTCTCCTTGACGCGCAAAACGAGTTGTCGCCGATACAGAATACAAAATATCAGTATCTTGCTTTCTAAGTGCGCCACAAACCGTGCCTTTTCCGACACCTGATGGTCCTGAAAGAACAATTAATAAACCTCTTTCCTTTTTCATCCCAACCTCCATAAACAATTACTTTGGATTTCACTTTAATCTAGTCATCAGAAGCATCATCTTTATTTGATAAACGTTGCGCAACCGTTTCTGGTTGAACAGCAGACAAAATGACATGGTCACTATCGGCAATAATAACAGCTCTTGTTCTTCTACCATATGTAGCATCAATAAGCATGTTTCTCTCTCTTGCCTCTTGAATAATTCTTTTTATCGGAGCGGATTCTGGACTAACAATAGAGATAATTCGATTTGCTGAAACAATATTCCCAAAACCGATATTTATAAGTTTAATGTTCATTGGTTTCCCCTGCCCATCTATGTATTATAACCAGAACTTCGGTTATTTTAACATCTTTTTCTTTATATTGCTAATAAAATTAATTTCATAATGGTTATTTCGCGCCACACCAAGCTATATCTAGTTGAAATAAAACATTTTTAACTAGGGAGTTGAAATGAACCGTTTTCAACTTTGTAGCTTGATGTAGCTAATATATTGATATTATGAAATTCATTATATAAAGATGATTATTCAATATTTTGGACTTGTTCTTTCATTTTTTCTAGTTCTGCTTTTATCTCTACTACTTGTCTATTAATATGAATATCGTTAGATTTTGAGCCAATTGTATTGGCTTCTCTATTCATCTCTTGAACGAGAAAATCAAGCTTTCTTCCGACAGAGGCTCTGGTTACTGGGACTAAAATTGATAAAAATTGCTCTAAATGGCTATTTAACCTTGTTATTTCCTCATCTACATTTGCTTTTTCAGCAAAAATAGCTACCTCAGTTAAGATCCTACTTTCGTCAACATCTAATTTACCTTCTAAAAATTCATTTACTCTATTAATTAACCGATTACGATAAAAATCAACTACTTGCGGCGCATATGTTTTTACATCGGTTACTAACATTAGTAGCCTCTCCACTCTTTGCTTTAAATCAGCAACAAGACTCTCGCCTTCCTTTTGACGCATTTGTAAAAGTTGAACAACTGCTTTTTCAGTTGTTGTAACAATTTGCTCTACAAAAGTCTCAGATTGGTTTTCTTTTTCCAACACAGTGACAACATCAGGGTGAAGTATCATATTTTCTAATGACAACTGCTGATTTACACCAAGTTTTTCTTGAGCTTTAGAATGAACTTGATAAAATTCAGTCAATAAATCCCAATCAACTTGCAATTTCCTTTGCGCTAGTCCTTCGCCTTCGACTGCTAGAAATACATCCACCTTACCACGTTGAACATACTGACTCACTTGTTTTTTTAGTTTGTCTTCTAAAAATAAAAATTGTCGTGGCATTCGAATCGTTATTTCTGAAAAGCGATGATTCACTGACTTCATTTCAACATTAATCCGATAATTTTCATTTTCCATAAATGCTTGACCATACCCTGTCATACTTACTATCATAATATCACATCCACTTATTTATTCTAACCAATTTTACCATTTTCAACAAGTAGAGCAAATATAACAACCTAAAAAGGCCAATTTCAGAAATATCTACTAACAAATCAAATAGATATACCTCCCAATTGGCCTTTTAAAATGCTAAGTTTACTTTCTTGAATGAAATTTATTTTCTTCTAAAAATATAAAACCCTGCTAAAGCAATTGTCGGTATTGAGGCCATACTTAACACAAGTAGCCATTCTCTAATATTTAAACCAACTGTATGGAACACAGTCTGTAATGGTGGATAATAGATGACAACTAGCATTAGCGCAGTTGATGACAATACCGCTATAACTAAGTAAAGGTTTTGGAATGGATTACGGTGAAAAACAGAATGCTCACTACGACAATCAAAGACATGAATAAGTTGTGCCATAATTAGCGTTGCAAAAGCAACCGTTTGAGCCCTAATTAATTCTTCTGGATGTTGTGATAACGTCAACCAAAAGGCAATCAAGGTGACAACACCAATCATAAAACCGCGGCTAATAATTTTCCAAACTAGACCGCGAGCTAAGATGTTTTCCATAGGATGGCGTGGACGCCGTTTCATTACATCACCTTCGGCTTGGTCTAAACCTAGTGCCATAGCGGGCAGCCCATCTGTGACAAGATTAATCCATAGTATTTGAATAGCTACTAATGGTAGTGGCATTCCAAGTGACATCGCAAATAGCATAACTAAAATTTCCCCGACATTGGAAGCAAGCATATAACGAATAAACTTGCGAATATTATCATAAATATTTCGGCCTTCTTTTATTGCTGCCTTTATCGTTGCAAAGTTATCGTCACTAAGTACAAGTGAAGACGCTTCTTTGGCGACATCAGTACCTGTTTTCCCCATCGCAACTCCTATATTTGCAGCTTTAATTGCTGGGGCATCATTAACGCCGTCACCAGTCATCGCGACAATATGCCCTTTGGCTTGGAGAGCTTTAACAATTTTTAATTTATGTTCAGGAGAAACACGAGCGTAGACATATATATCTTCAACAACTTCTTCTAAATCTTTGACACTCATTTTTGCTAGCGTATTTCCATCGATAATTTTCCCGTGCTCTGGTAGGATATTTAACTGTTTTGCAATAGCTTTGGCTGTAACAATATGATCTCCGGTAATCATAATTGTTTTTATTCCCGCTTCGCGACATTCTAAAATTGAATCTTTCACTTCCGGTCTCGGTGGATCAATCATTCCTTGAAGACCAATAAAAGTTAACTTGCTTTCAGCGTCTTCCTCGCTTTGAAATGTAATTTTTGAATCTACTTCCTTATAGGCAATTGCAATTGTTCTCAATGCTTGGGACGCCAATTCTTCAATAGAGTCACTAACAGCTTTTTCTCTTTGGGGTGACAAAGGGAGTCGTTTTTCTCCCCATAAAATATGCTCACTACGCCTTAATAAAACATCTGGTGCTCCCTTTGTAACAACGATGCGTTTTCCATCGCGTTTTCTTTCGATAATAACACTCATCATTTTCCTTGTTGATTCAAATGGGAATTCATCGACTATACGATATTCATTAAGAATATTCTCACGTTCAATTCCAGCTTTATGAGCTGAAACAATTAATGCCCCTTCTGTCGGATCGCCATCAATGGTGTATTGCAACTTTACTTTACTAAAAAGACCTTCCTTCACTTCCTTTTTGATGATCTGTGCATTATTACAGAGCGCTCCAAAGGTTAAGAGCTGTAACAATGCTTTTTCTAGCTCTACATCTAATGGTTTTTCATTCTCGTGAAATTCACCTTTGGGCTCGTATCCAGTTCCCGAAACGGTCCAGATTTTCCCACCTGACCAAAGTTTTGTCACTGTCATCTTATTTTGCGTTAGTGTTCCTGTTTTGTCTGAACAAATAACCGAGGCACAACCTAACGTTTCAACAGCAGGTAATTTACGAACAATTGCTTTATGCTTAATCATTCGTTGCACGCCTAGCGCTAACGCGACTGTCACAATCGCTGGTAATCCTTCCGGTATAGCCGCAACAGCCAAGGAGACCCCAGCTAAAACCATCGTATACGCATCCTGTCCTTGATATACACCAATAACAACAACTAACACTGTTAATAATAGCGCTGCAACAACTAAAATTTTCCCTAATTGCTCTAACTTTCGCTGCAGTGGTGTAACTTGTGTTTCTGCTGATTGTAACAGGTGAGCAATTTTTCCCATTTCCGTTTTCATCCCAGTTGCAATAATAACCCCAATCCCACTGCCTTGGGTAACCATAGTGCCCATAAATGCGATATTCTCTTGGTCACCAACGGAAAGGTTGTGCCCTGGTAAAACAGCCGCTGTTTTTTGAACTGGCACTGATTCACCCGTTAAAGCACTTTCCTCTATTCGGAGTCCCTTTGATTCAATAACGCGAATATCTGCACCAACACGATCTCCACTTGTCATTTTAACAATATCACCAACAACAACATTACTAGACAGACACTTTGACCATTCCCCGTCGCGTTTAACCATCACTTGCGGAGCTGAAAGTTCCTTTAAGGCATCTAAAGATTTTTCCGCTTTTCGTTCTTGAATAAATCCTAAAACTCCATTTAAAAGAACGATAATAATAATTGTAATGGCATCAATATATTCTCCTAATATTCCTGAAATCAATGTTGCTACTAATAAAACCATTACCATAAAATCTTTAAATTGTGCTAAAAATAAGAAGAATGAAGGAATCCGCTCACCCTCATCTAACTTATTTAGCCCAAATTGATGGATCCTTTTTTCTACCTCATTTTCTGATAAACCATTAATAAAATTTGAACCTGTCATTTTTTCAATCTCTTTTATTTCTCGCTCATACCATTTCATGTCTCCACCCCACATGCATCATTTAAACTGCTGACTTGTCCTTTACAAACTACTTTATTCAGACAAGTCCCAAAAAATGCTATACTGATTGTTATTACACGATAATGGAGTGAATTTATATGTCATTTGACGGAACGGTCACAAAAGCAGTAGTAACTGAACTTCAAAGTACGTTACTTTCTGGACGGATCACAAAAATATATCAGCCTTATAAAACTGAACTTATTTTTTCAATTAGAGCCCAGGGTAAAAACCAACAGTTGCTCCTTTCTATTAACCCTAGTTTTGCAAGGTTACATTTAACGAACGAAAAATTAGAAAATCCTTCTCAACCACCAATGTTTTGCATGCTCCTTCGTAAACATTTAGAAGGCGGCATTATCGAAGAAATTACGCAATTAGAGTTAGAGAGAATTGTCACGATAAAAATAAAAAGTAGAAATGAGCTAGGTGATATTAGTTATAAAAAGCTAATGGTTGAAATTATGGGTCGTCATAGTAACATCGTCCTCCTAGACGATAACGATGACAAAATTTTAGATAGCATCAAACATCTTTCTCCACTAGTGAATAGCTATCGAACGATTTTGCCTGGCCATACTTACAAACTGCCGCCAGAACAAGACAAACTAAACCCATTAATAGTAGATGAGGAAACATTTATAAAAAAAATTGATTTTAATTCCGGTAAACTTGATGGTCAAATCGTCAATCAATTTTCCGGGTTATCACCACAAGTCGCAAAAGAAGTTCTCTTTCGAGCAAAGCTTGCAAACCAAGAAACACTTAGAAATGCCTTTTTTGAGGTAATAGACCCAATCAAAAACAATCAGTACCAACCACAAATAACAATTACAGACAAAAAAGAATATTTTTCTATCGTTGATTTAAGTCATTTAAAAGGTACTGCTACTCATTTTCCTTCTGTTAGTGAGCTCCTGACACGTTTTTACTTTGGAAAAGCAGAACGAGATCGCGTCCACCAACAAGCTAGCGACTTAGAGAAATTTCTAAAAAATGAATATCAAAAAAATAAAACAAAATTAAAAAAATTAGTCCGTACACTTGAGGATGCTGAAGCAGGTTCTAAGTTTCGAAAGCTCGGCGAATTAGTAACCGCATCTATTCATCAAATAAAAAAAGGCCAAAAAGAAATTGAAGTCGTTGATTTCTATAGCGAATCAGGGGAAACGATCATGGTCCCTCTCGATCCTCGAAAAACACCAGCAGAAAATGCTCAAACTTATTTTAAGAAATACAACAAAGCCAAAAATTCGTTACAAGTTGTCCAAGAACAAATTGAAAAAACAAAAATAGAACTTGTTTATTTAGAAGGGCTTTTAGCACAAATGGAAACAGCAGCACCGAAAGATATTGCTGAAATTAGAGAAGAACTAGTCGAAGAGGGTTATATACGTAAACGGAACAAAAAGAAGCTGAAAAAGAAAAAAGAAATAAAACCAGTTCTTGAACAATATAAATCGTCAACCGGCGTCGAATTTTTAGTCGGAAAAAATAATAAACAAAATGAATATTTGACTAATCGCTTAGCTCGCCAAAACGAAACTTGGCTGCATACGAAAGATATTCCTGGTTCACACGTCGTAATAAAAAGTAT
Organism: Bacillaceae bacterium IKA-2; assembly: GCA_031761875.1. Classification (GTDB taxonomy): domain Bacteria; phylum Bacillota; class Bacilli; order Bacillales; family Anaerobacillaceae; genus Anaerobacillus. Next base: position 2,811,624 of record CP134492.1, read on the forward strand.
TGACCCCGATGAAACGACATTAAAAGAAGCCGCGATAATTGCCGCTTATTTTAGTAAAGCACGATTGTCAAGCTCAGTCCCTGTTGATTACACACTAATTAGACACGTAAAAAAGCCAAGCGGTTCAAAACCAGGCTACGTTATTTATGATAATCAAACAACTATTTTTGTAACACCAGAGGAAGAGCTTGTCAGGAATTTGAAAGTTTAATTTATGAATTAGCCCAGAACACCCGTGACTTCAGTCATGAGAGATTCAGAAAGTACAATTGGTAAGAATTTAGCTAAAAAGCTTTGCAAAAAAAGAGAAAGGATTGTGGCATAAGCCACAATCCTTTCTCTTTTTTAAGTTACTGCGAAGATCCGCACGGCACATGATAAATTGTCTATTAACCTGCATCCACCACTTCAAATTGCGCTGTTACTAATTTATAGTACTCTCCTTTTTGCGCCATTAACTCCTGATGATTTCCCGTTTCCAAAATGTTTCCTTGTTCCAAGACGATGATATTATCGGCTTCACGGATTGTTGAAAGTCGATGGGCAATCATAATTGACGTACGATCCTTTAATAATGTTCGTAATGCTTCTTGAATAATTTGTTCCGTCTCTGTATCAATGCTTGCTGTTGCCTCATCTAAGATTAAAATTTGGGGATTGGCTAAGAGTGCTCTAGCAAAAGATAACAGCTGTCGTTGACCAACTGAAAGAATATTGCCCCGCTCCTCTACCTCAGTATCATAGCCGTCTTTTAATTGTTCAATAAACTTATTTGCCCCTACTGTCTCACAAGCTGAGATTACTTCCTCAAGTGTTGCGTCAGGCTTACCAAAACGGACATTGTCAATAATCGTTCCCGAAAAAATAAACGTCTCTTGGAGTACAGTGCTGACCCGTTGTCGCAAACTATCCAGCTTGATATCTTTTATATTATGTCCATCTACTTTTACCTGCCCACTTGTTGGATCATAAAATCTAGCAACTAAGTTTACAATGGTTGTTTTTCCTGATCCTGTATGGCCAACAAGCGCTACAGTTTGCCCAGCTTTGATTTCTAAATTAATTTTATTTAACGCTTTTCTCGTTTCATCATAAGAGAACTCAACGTCTTCAAATTTGATATGACCCTTCATTTCATTAAGTTCAATGGCCTTGTCACTTTCTTTGACAGAAGGCTTTTCATCTAAAAACTCAAAAATCCTTTCTGACGAAGCCATCCCTACTAAAAGTTGGTTATAGACTTGGCCGAGTCTTGAAATTGGTTCCCAAAACATCCCTAAGTAAAAGGCAAATGAAACGAAAATTCCGATATTAATGACATTTCCTTGAATTAACGTTACCCCGTACCAAATTAAAACAGCAGTACCGATTGCGTTTGACATTTCTACAAAGGGTCTGAACATGGCATTTTTTTGCGTTGCATCTCGCCATGCTAAATAATTGTCTTCATTCATCGCATTAAAAAAATTAATATTTTCCTGTTCTTGTGTGAAAGATTGCGTTACACGAATTCCTTGGATACTTTCATTTAAATGAGAGTTAATTTGTGACTGCTTTAATCGAACTAACTGCCATGAACGTCTAATTTTTTGTCTTAAACCAGTAGAAATTAAGACCATTAACGGTAAAATAATCATTACTGCTAGCGTTAATTGTGGGCTCAGCACAAATAAAATAACGATAATTCCACCTAGCATTAGTAAGTCCATTAATAGATTAATAACACCATTTGTAAATAAATCTTGCAGTGAGTTTACATCATTAGTAATCCTTACTAAGATTGAGCCTGCCGAGCGCTTATCAAAAAATTTATGTGACAAACGTTGAATATGTTTAAATAAACTTTGCCTCAGGTCAAAAATAACGTATTGCCCAAGTTCGTTCATCCAACGAATTCGATACGTATTCGCTACCCATGACAGCAAATAAAGAGCTGCTATTAAAATAACGACTTTCATTAAGGCTTCTGAGTCCCGATCATAGATGACATTGTTTAGTGCGACTACCCCAATTAAAATTGGCGTTGTTAAGCGGACTGCTGTTGATATGATCATCGCCATTATTGCTAAAGGAAGTAATTTTTTTGAATATGGCTTCATGTAGCCGAATAGTCGTGTCATTTGCTTCCAGTTAAAAGGTTTTTCAATAATTGAATCATTTGCATAACGGAACCGATTTCGTTGGTCTGATTGTTGATTTTTACTCATATACTCACCTTCTTACTTTCAGCATCAAGAATAGCTTGGCGATCTTGAAATTGTATATTGTAAATACGACTATAAATACCTACTTTATTCGCTAACAGATCTTCATGTTTCCCTCTTTCTTTTATTTCTCCGTCCTCTAAAACGAGAATTTCATCCGCATGCATTAAAGAAGAAATACGGTGTGCGATTATAAACGTCGTTCGACCCTTCATCACTTCAAGAAATGCAGCTTGGATTTTTGCCTCAGTTTCCATATCTACTGCACTTGTCGCATCATCCAAAATTAAGATACTTGGATCAATTAAAATAGCTCTTGCTATAGCGATACGTTGTTTTTGCCCTCCTGAAAGCCCCATTCCCCGTTCACCAAGGATCGTGTCATATCCATTTGCTAGCTCGATAATAAAGTCATGGGCATCTGCACGCTTTGCGGAAGCGATAATTCGTTCCATTGTTGCATCAGGAAACCCGTATGAAATGTTATCTTTAATCGAACAAGAAAATAAAAACGATTCTTGTAAAACGACACCGATGTTTTTTCGTAATAATTGAACTGAGTAATCTTTAATATTCCTTCCATCAATAAGAATTTCACCTCCACTGGTTTCATAAAAACGAGAAATTAATTGTGTAATACTCGTTTTCCCCGATCCAGTAGCACCAATTAAACCGATGACCTTGCCCACTGGTGCGTCAAAAGAAATATCTTTTAAGACCATTTCAGCTTCCGAACTGTAACTATGTTGAACGTTTTTGAACTGTACATGCCCATCTAATCGGTCGACGATTATCGGCGTCTCACTATCCTTAATATCCTCATTTTCTTCAAGTACTTCAATTAAGCGTTCTCCTGAAGCTTTCGATTGTGAAAATGTATTGATAATAAATCCTAAATGCATTAAGGGTCCAATAATATACCAAACTAAACTAAAAAAGGCGACTAATTCACCAGGTGCAAGTTGTTGATTAATGACCATAACGCCACCAAAACCTAGCAGCATGACGACGCAAATTTGCCCGATAAGTTCCATTAATGGGAAGTACCTTGCCCATATATTAGCTGTTGTAATGTACTGATCTTTATAATCTCCATTATTATCAACGAATTTATTAATCTCAAAATCTTCTCTTGAGAGTGATTTAACCGTATTCATGCCACTAATATTTTCTTGTACTTTCGTTGTTAGTCTAGCGAAAGACTTACGTATACCCGTAAAGGCTGGATGAACTTCTTTATCAAAACGATAAACAACAATAATTAAAAAGGGCATTGCGGCCAGTGTTAATAGTGCCAATGGAATACTAAAATAAAGCATAATTCCAAAACTCAAACCAACAATCAATACTAAGTTAATAAGTTGCGCAAACCCGAAAGATAAAAAGAAACGGAAGCCTTCAACATCTGCAGTTAAACGTGACATAAGATCGCCTGTTTTTGCATTATCATAATAACGAAAAGGTAAGAATTGCAATTTTTTATAAAGCTCATTCCGTAGCTCATAAACAGTTCTGATTCCAAACAAGTCCCCATAAAATTGATGAAAATATGTTGCTGTTCCTTTAATAACCATTAATAAAATAAATCCAATTGAAACATAAGGTACTAAGTGAAAATTACCACCGATAATTACATTATCAATCGTTATTTTTAAAATGATCGGATAACTTACAGTAATTGCTGTTACGAAAAATAAAAAAAATATCGACCCTATAAAATAGTTTTTATATGGCCAATAAAATTGTTTGAGCTTGGCAAATGTATTCATTAAGTTCCTCCAACATTCTTGGTGACTGTTTTTTCAAAAATATTTTGATGCTTCTCCATTTATAGATGTTAATTTTCTAAAAATAATAAAAACATCGATAACATATAATATATCGGTTTCCGAAATAAATTTCTAGTCTTAAATTATCGATAATATCGCTTTTTTCAGCCGTATCCTAGCTTCTAACCTATTCTAACAGGAATTTAAGCATAATTCCTTTTTATTTCTCTTTTTTCACTATACATCTAGTGGAAAAGTAGGCCAAGAGGCTTTTAATTTCTCCAAAAAAAAAAAAAAAACTAGCTAAACTTAAAATGTCCACTTTTTAGAGTACATTTTAAGTTTTGACTAGTTTTTTTAATTTTAAAATTTTGCAATCGTAATAATCGCTAAATTTTCTAACATATCGATGTTTTGAATATCTTGTGCGCCTTTTTCAGTAAGATAACTTGTTAACTCATCTGTTGAATAGCGGTGTCTACTCGTTGAAATCGTCGACCATTGTAGCAATGTTTTTTGTTCAAAGCCTGAAATCTGATGTTGCTCGCAATAACGTTTTGCTTCTTCTTGAGACATTTTTAACGATGGATTAAGCATAGCAATGATCCCATTCTTTTTTGTAACTCTAACCATTTCGTCCATAGCAACCGTCGGTTCAGGTAGTAAGAATAAAACACATAGTGAAACAGCAATATCAAATTTATGATCTTCAAAGGGAAGATCGCATGCATCGGCAACTAAAAAGCTAGCTTTTTCAGCTGCGTCATTATCTAAGAACAGTTGCTGACTTGCCTTAACCATTTCCGAAGAAAGATCAATACCAGTAACATGATCAGCACAACTTGCTCCTCTAAGCAAAAAACGGCCTGTTCCACAACCTACATCCAAAACATGCTTTTGATCCCAATTTCCCGTAGCTTCCTTTAGTTTTTCATGAATCTGACTAAGCCATTCTGTCTTCGCCATTCCATCAAAAAACCGAACTAGTTCATCAAACTCTTTGCCATCCATTTTCCTCATTACCTTGCCTCCATATCATACTGCAGGTTTCCGAACACTAACCCGTCCTCGAAGTTAGGCATCTCCAAGAAAATAATGCCTTAAGATAGCCAGTCTAATGATGCAGGGTTATTGCGCCATTTTTTAAGTTTCTCGATATCTTCAGCATTAATTAGCTCTTGTTGTTTGGCGACTTCGATTAATGTTAAATAATCAGTAATCGTGTAGTAGCTTAAGCCAGCGTCCGCTAATTGTTTCTTACCTGTTTCTAAGTCATATGTAAAAATAGCGACAACTCCTAGCACATTGGCACCCACTTGTACCAGTGCATCTGCTGTTGTAATGACACTACCACCTGTTGATATTAAGTCTTCGACAATGACGACATTTTGTCCTGCTTTTATTAGACCTTCAATCTGATTTCCTTTTCCATGTTCCTTTGCTTTTCCACGAACATAGACCATTGGTAAGTTTAGATTATCACTTACCCATGCTGCATGGGGAATTCCTGCAGTTGCCGTACCAGCAATTACGTCAACTGTAGGATAGTGAGTATTGATTAATTCTTCTAAGCCTATCGCTATTTTTCGACGCACGATCGGAAACGAAAGTGTTAAGCGGTTATCACAGTAAATTGGTGAACGGATTCCTGACGTCCACGTAAACGGGTCATTAGGCCGAAGGTGAACTGCTCCGATTTCAAGTAAATGATTAGCTAGTTGTTGTTTCATACCCTTCACTCCAATCATTTTTAATTTTTATAAACGCCGCTAAAGGATCGGGACTAGCTGTAATACTTCTACCAACAACGATAAAATCACTTCCTAACTTGCGGGCCTGTTTCGGTGTTGTGATTCTTTGTTGATCATCTTTTGAGTCTCCGATTGACCTAATACCTGGAGTTACAGTAAGGAAAGAAGTTCCACAGGCAGCTTTCACTAATGGTACTTCTAATGGTGATGAAACCACGCCATCTAAGCCACTTTTTCTAGCATTTTTAGCATAATGCACTACTATTTCTTCTATTTTTCCATCAATTCTTAATTGTTCCTGCATCACTTGTTCACTTGTACTCGTTAGTTGCGTAACGGCAACTAATTTTGGTCGTTCTTTCCCATTCGGTGTACCTTTTTCTAAACCTTCTAGCGCTCTTTCCATCATCATCTGCCCACCACTTGCATGGACATTTATGATCTCGACATCAAGCCTAGCCAAAGATTCCATCGCACGACCGACAGTAGTTGGAATATCATGGAGTTTTAAATCTAAAAAAATATCATGACCTTTTTCTTTAAGTTTGTGGATGAGTGAGTTACCAGAGCTATAGTAAAGCTCCATACCGACCTTAACAAATAAGGATTGACCGTCGAATTTAGTTAATAACTCCCAGACTTGGGTTTCGTCTGAATAATCTAAAGCAATGATAATTGGATTTTGGCTCATTTCCAACTACCCCCTATTAATTCTGAAATATGATCGACTCCTAGCTCATCAAGAACACGAGGTAAATCATCAATAATTGTTGGACAAACAAATGGATCAACAAAATTAGCTGTTCCAACTGCGACACTACTTGCTCCGGCTAGAAAAAACTCAACGACATCTTCGGCTGTAAAGATCCCACCCATACCAATAATTGGAATTGATACCGCTTGACTTACTTGATGAATCATTCTAATTGCAACAGGCTTTATTGCAGGACCTGAAAGTCCACCATAACCATTTGCTATTATTGGCTTTCTTTTTTTTATATCAATACGCATCCCAAGAAGTGTGTTAATCATTGATAGTCCATCGGCACCAGCTGCTTCAACCGCTACAGCCATTTCAACAATATCCGTAACATTCGGTGAAAGTTTCACATAGACAGGAACTTCGGATACTTCTTTTACCATTTTTGTCAATTCACTTGCTACTTTTGGACTGGTGCCAAAGGCCATCCCGCCTTCTTTCACGTTAGGACAAGAAATGTTCAATTCAAGGGCATGAACATTTGGGGCCTTGGAAATTTCGGCGGCCACTTTAATATAATCTTCCATAGTCGAACCTGCAATGTTAGCGATAATAGGTACATTATACTTCTCAAGCCAAACCAGCTCATTGGCTATAATACTGTCTAGTCCTGGATTTTGTAAGCCAATCGCATTTAACATCCCACTTGAAGTTTCTGCAACTCGCGGTGTCGGATTGCCATATCTCGTTTCAACTGTTGTTGCTTTAATCGCAATCGCACCTAACTGACTAATGTCATATAGCTTTGCATATTCCTGACCAAACCCAAAACAACCAGATGCGGGCATAAGCGGATTTTTCATGCTGAGCCCTGGTAACTCGATGTTTAACCTACTCATAATACCACCTCTCCGATGGCAAATACCGGTCCATCAGTACAGATTTTCTTATAAGCTGTTTTCGTTGGATCATCCTTAACATGACAGACACAAGCGAAGCAAGCACCTATTCCACATCCCATTCGCTCCTCTAACGAGAGGAAACCCTTCTCATCTGGAAATGTTGCTTCGATTGCTTTTAACATCGGTGTCGGTCCACAAGAGTAGATCACATCAAATTCAAGACCTTTTTCTTTAATAAGATCAATAACTGTTCCTTTTTTCCCGTACGAGCCATCCATTGTAGTGATATAGGTTTCACCTAATTGCTGAAATTTTTCTTCATAAAAAACATCATCTTTTCCAGAAAAACCCAGAACATGAACCACCTTTATGCCTTTTTTGTTGAGCTGGATAGATAATTCATATAAAGGCGGAACACCAATTCCACCACCAATTAATAAAGCAACTTCGCTCTTATTCGTTTCATTAACAGAAAAACCATTTCCGAGTGGACCAAAAACTGAAATCAACTCTCCCGCTTGTTTGATAGCTAACATACTTGTTCCCCTACCTTCAGCCCTGTAAATGACGGTAAGTTGACCTTTTTCTTTATCGATTTTAGCAATGCTTATCGGGCGACGTAAAAGCGGGTCAGTTCCTTTACTAACTTTTATATGAAGAAATTGACCTTGACTTGCTTGAGTGACGAGCTTGTCCCCTTCCAGAACGAGCTCATAGACATTCATAGCGATTTTCTCTTGGCTAACAACCTTCATATTTTCGACGATCATGGCAACATCACCACTGCATTTTCTTCTTTAAATGATGGCATCGCTTCAGACGCAAAGGTTATTAATTCTAACACTCTAAGTAAAGCTTCAGCTGTATCCATACTAGTTAAGCAAACAACGCCATTTTCAACACTTTCACGACGGATTTTAAAGCCATCCCTAGCTGGTTGTTTTCCTTTTGTTAATGTATTGATAACAAATTGAGCTTGACCTTCACGAATCACATCTAACAAATGCGGCTTATGGGCACCAATTTTATTAACAATTGTAACTGGGATATTATCCTCTTTAACTCGATTTGCCGTTCCTTCTGTCGCTAAAATATGATAGCCGATCCGGTGAAAACGACGGATTAACTCTAATGCATCTTCTTTATCTTTATCGGCGACAGTAAATAATACAGAGCCATGGGTAGGAATTTTCATCCCTGAAGCTACCAATCCCTTATAAAGAGCTTTTTCTAAAGAATAATCTCGACCCATAACTTCTCCGGTAGACTTCATTTCTGGTCCTAATGTTATATCTACATCACGGAGTTTCGCAAATGAGAACACAGGTACTTTTACGCAAACTTGTTTACCTTCTTTTACATATCCTGTTTGATAGCCTAGATCCTTTAACTTAATTCCTAAAATCGCCTTAGTCGCTATATTTGCCATTGGTACCCCGGTAATTTTACTTAAAAACGGGACAGTACGGCTTGAACGTGGGTTTACTTCAAGAACGTAAACTTCATCTTCGTACAAGACAAATTGAATATTTAATAAACCAATAATATTTAAACCTTTTGCTAAAGTAATCGTCCGTTCAATTACTTTTCGCTTCGTTTCTTCAGTTAAGCTTTGTGGCGGATAGACAGCAATCGAGTCACCTGAGTGAACACCAGCTCTTTCAATATGCTCCATAATCCCAGGAATAACGACTGTTTCTCCATCACAAATCGCATCAACTTCAATTTCTTTTCCTAATAAATAACGGTCAATTAAAACCGGGTGCTTCGGATTAACCTTTACGGCATTTTTCATATAACGAAGTAACTCTTCCTCATAATAGACAATTTCCATTGCACGACCACCTAAAACATAAGAAGGTCGAACTAAGACTGGGTAGCCAATTTTTGTAGCGATTTCAACTGCCCCTTCAACACTAGTAGCTGTACGCCCGAGCGGTTGCAGTACATTAAGTTCTTGTAAGGCTTGTTCAAACTTATCACGATTTTCGGCACGATCCATGTCACTAAGTGATGTGCCTAAAATTTTAACTCCTCTAGCTTCTAGTTCATCAGCTAAATTTATCGCTGTTTGGCCACCGAATTGAACAATGACACCAAGGGGCTTTTCATGATTAATAACGTGCATAACATCTTCAACAGTTAGTGGTTCAAAATATAATTTATCTGAAATACTAAAGTCTGTCGAAACAGTCTCTGGGTTATTATTAATGATAATTGACTCGTAACCTGCTTCTTTAATAGCTAAAACTGTATGCACGGTTGCATAGTCAAATTCGATTCCTTGACCAATCCGAATTGGTCCTGAACCCAAGACAACAATACTTTCTTTATCCGTAATAATCGATTCATTTTCTTCTTCATACGTACCGTAATAATAAGGAGTTGCTGAAGCGAATTCAGCAGCACATGTATCAACCATTTTATAAACTGGGATAATTCCTGTTTTATGACGGAAATCATAAACTTCTCGTTCCGATACATTCCAAAGTTTTGCAACTGCATCATCGGAAAACCCTAATTTTTTTCCGTCCTCAAGTACGTCTTTGTTAAATGGTGCTTGTTTTAAGTTTTCTTCATACTGAATGATACCGTTAATTTTATTTAAGAAGAAACGGGTAATCTTCGTTAGTTCATATACTTGTTCGACAGTATAACCGCGACGGAAAGCTTCACCAAGGATAAACAAGCGCTCATCATCGGCTTTTTCAAGACGACGCTCAAGGTCTGCTTTCGTAAGCTCCTTCAGCTTTACCATTTCTAAGTGCAGTGCATCTAGTTCTAGAGAACGAACTGCTTTTAGTAGCGACTCTTCTAAATTTCGCCCGATAGCCATTACTTCACCCGTGGCCTTCATTTGTGTTCCAAGCGTACGATTCGCCGCTTCAAATTTATCAAATGGCCAACGTGGAATTTTTGAAACAACATAATCTAAAGCAGGCTCAAAACTTGCGTACGTTGTTTTTGTAATTGGATTTATAATCTCATCTAAAGCATATCCAACAGCAATTTGTGCGGCAATTTTAGCAATCGGATAACCTGTTGCCTTTGATGCTAATGCCGATGAACGACTTACGCGCGGATTAACTTCAATAATATAGTACTGGTAACTAAACGGATCTAAGGCAAATTGTACGTTACAACCACCTTCAATTCCAAGGGCACGAATAATTTTTAAAGATGAGTTACGTAAAAGTTGATACTCTCTGTCAGAAAGCGTTTGACTAGGTGCTACTACAATTGAATCACCTGTATGAACCCCTACTGGATCAATATTCTCCATGTTACAAACAACGATCGCCTGATCTTTTTTATCTCGCATTACTTCATACTCAACCTCTTTATAACCTGCAATACTTTCTTCAATTAAACATTGAGTAACTGGGCTATATTTCAAGCCACTTGTAACGATCTCAATTAGGTCTTGTTCATTATAAACGAGTCCACCGCCTGTTCCACCTAATGTATAAGCAGGACGTATAATAACTGGATAGCCAATCTCGTTAACAAATTCGTATGCTTCCTCAAGATTATGAATGATCGCACTAGGTGGAACTGGTTCATTCAATTCATTCATTAAATTTCGGAATAAATCACGATCCTCCGCTTGCTCGATAGCCGAAAGTTTTGTTCCTAAAAGCTCTACATTATACTCAGCTAAGATCCCTGACTTATCCAATTCAACTGCCATATTTAAGCCTGTTTGTCCACCTAATGTTGCTAGCAAACCGTCTGGGCGTTCTTGTCTAATAATTCGACTAACAAACTCATACGTAATTGGCTCAATATAAACTTTATCAGCCATAGACGCATCCGTCATAATTGTAGCTGGGTTTGAATTAATTAAGATAACTTCATAACCTTCTTCTCTTAAAATCTGACAAGCTTGAGTCCCTGCATAATCAAACTCTGCCGCTTGGCCAATTACAATTGGGCCTGATCCAATTACTAAAATCTTTCTAATATCATTTCGTTTTGCCATGATATTACCCCCTAACTACAGTTTTTAACTCAATATTTTGTTTCATTAATTCCATAAAATCTTCAAATAAAACATTTGCATCTTCTGGTCCTGGTGAAGCCTCTGGATGATATTGAACACTAAAAGCAGGAAAGTCGAGATGTCTAATTCCTTCAACAGTACCATCATTAACTGCGACGTGTGTGATTTCTAATCTTGTATTAGCGATTGAATTGGTCTCCACTGTATAGCCGTGATTTTGTGCCGTAATCGCAATTTTGCCAGTTGCTAATTCTCGTACTGGATGATTTGAACCACGATGGCCAAACTTTAGCTTTGTTGTAGTAGCACCACACGCTAATGCTAGTAGCTGATGTCCTAAACAAATCCCAAAAATAGGCACTTTACCTAACAATTCTTTTAACGTTTTCACTGACTCAGTAACGCTAGCTGGGTTTCCAGGTCCATTACTTAACATAATTCCATCTGGATTTAGTCGTAAAATTTCTTCACTGCTAGTATCAAATGGGACAACGATCACATCGCAACCCCGATAGTTTAAATCTCTTAAGATCCCTTTTTTCATTCCATAATCGACCAAGACCACGCGCAGGCCACGACCCGGACTTGCATAAGAATCTCTTGTCGATACAAGTGCTACTTGGTTCTCGATTAATGTCAATGTTTTTAACTCAGCAACAACTTCTGCAACGTTGACATCGATCGCGCATAATCTACCACGTAGTGTTCCATGCTCACGGATCATTCTCGTCAGCTTTCTTGTGTCAATTGCTTCTAAGCCTGGTATATCATTAGCCTTCAAAAGTTCATCAATCGTTTCTTCACAACGCCAATTACTTGGAAATTTAGCTGCTTCTTTGACAATAAGTCCATTTATTGATGGCTTGATCGATTCAAAGTCATCACGATTAATTCCGTAATTACCGACTAAAGGATATGTTAATGTAACAATTTGTTTGCAATAAGAGGGGTCCGAGAGAATTTCTTGATAGCCTGTCATACCTGTATTAAAGACAACTTCTCCTGATTTTACATCTTCACTCCCAAAAGCTTTTCCTACAAATACCTCACCATTTTCCAAGATTAACTGACGTTTCATGCTAGATCTCCTCCTGATTTCCAAGCTACTTTTCCATTAAATAATGTGATGACTGGCCAACCACGACATTCCCAATCAGTAAAAGGCGTATTTTTTCCTTTTGAGAAAAAATTCGTTGGATCAATTTTCTCTACTTTATTTAGATCAACAACAGTAATATCCGCTTTTTTTCCTACTTCAAGCAAACCATATGGTAAATCAAATGCTTGACACGGCTTTGAAGTTAAAAATGCTACTAAATCTTTTAATGAAAAAATTCCTGTTTCGACAAAGTGTGTATATAAAAGCGGAAAAGCCGTTTCTAAACCGACGATCCCGAATGGCGCTAACATCATAGACTCATCTTTCTCTTTTGCAGAGTGCGGCGCATGATCTGTGGCAATAAAATCGATCGTGCCATCCAGTAGGCCTGCAATTAACGCTTCTTTATCTTCTTTACCTCTTAAAGGTGGGTTCATTTTAAAGTTTGTATCTAGTCCTGGAATGTCATTCTCTGAAAGTAACAAATGATGTGGTGTCACTTCAGCCGTGACACGAATGCCTGCTCGTTTTGCATCACGAACGACACGTACAGATTCTTTTGTACTAATGTGACAAACGTGGTAATGAACTCCAGCTGCTTCGGCTAACAAAACATCTCTGGCAATATGTACAGCTTCACATACGGAAGGTATACCATTTAAAGCATATTTTTCGGAAAACTGACCTTCATGTACGGAACCTTTATTAATTAATGTATCTTCTTCGCAATGGGCGACAATCGCTTTATCAATTTTTGCTGCTTCCTTCATAGCGCGAAGCATCATACTAGCATCTTGAACCCCTACACCATCATCAGTAAAAGCAAACACACCAGCAGCGGCTAGTTGCTCAAAATTCGTGATTTCTTTACCTAATTCACGAACCGTAATTGATCCATACGGCAAAACTCTTACATTAGCGGTTTCTTTTATTCGCTTATTTAACGCCTCAATCTGCTCTTTCGTGTCAGGTACTGGGCGCGTATTTGGCATCGCTGCAATGGTCGTATAGCCACCTCGTGCTGCTGCCATTGTACCTGTCGCAATTGTTTCTTTATACTCAGCGCCTGGCTCACGTAAGTGAACGTGAAGGTCAACGAATCCCGGTAATACTAACATATCTGCTACATTAATGACCTCGTGGTCGTCTATGGAAATATCCGCTTTCATTTTTATAATTAGATCTTCCTCAATCAGAATATCGATACTTTCTAATAGACCTTTCTGATTTAAAACTTTACCATTTTTTAGTAGTTTACCCATTGAATATTACCTCCTTTTTATACTGTAACGCTCGCTTTAATACTGCTTGTCTTACAGCAACCCCATTAGTCATTTGCTTAAATATTCTCGAACGCCCACATTCAACTAACGAGTCTGCTATCTCAACACCCCGATTAATTGGTGCGGGGTGCATAATAATACTCGCTTTTTTCATCACACGTTCTCTTTCTATCGTTAAACCATATTGTTGGTGATATTCTTCCTTTGAAGAAATCATTTTAAAAGCATGACGTTCATGTTGAATTCTTAGCATCATCATCACGTCCGCTACTTCAATAGCTTCATCCATCTTGATATATGTACCGTTTGTCGTCGTTTCATCTATCCATTGTTCAGGTCCTGAAAAGAAGACTTTTGCTCCAAGCCTAGTTAAGACATCAGCATTTGATTTAGCAACGCGACTGTGACGAATATCACCGACAATAACGACATTTAAGCCTTTAAATTGCTCAAATTCTTGTTGGATCGTCAATAGATCTAGTAAACATTGCGTTGGATGATGTCCGCAACCATCACCACCATTGATGATTGGGATCGTTATCCCATCAACTAGGTCATCAAAATAATGATCTTGGGGATGTCGAATAACGACTGCATTGGCTCCAATTGCTTCTAACGTTTTAACCGTATCATACAAAGTTTCACCTTTTTGAACACTTGAAGACTGGCTTTCAAAATTCAAAACTTGTAATCCAAGCTTTTTTTCAGCTACCTCAAAAGAAAATTTCGTTCTTGTACTAGGTTCAAAAAATAAATTTGCGACAAACTTTTCTTTTCCAGGTGACCATTCTTTTCCTTCTAAAAAAAGCTGAGCTTCGTGCAAGATATCAAAAACTTCTTTATTGTCAAGCTCGGTCATTGTTAATAGATGCTTCATTTTCCTGCCCCTTTCAACACTTACTTGTCCGCGAGGATGTATTTTAGAAAAAGCACCCTTATGATTGATTTCATAAAGGTGCTTCAAAAAGCGGAAGAAAAGAACGATCATTCTTCCCATACTTTTTAGACGTACACCCTTTTAAGTCACTCTGTACTTAGTTAAAAGATGATTATTAGGTTGACGTAGGTTCACTTTCTTCTAATTCTTCTTTAAACATTGCTTTTAAATCAACAGTTTCTCTACCTGGTAAGATAAGATTTAAAATAATACCAATAATCGTTGCTAATGCCATTCCGGGAATTTGAACATTTTCCGAAACTTGGATGAATGCTCCACCAATACCAATAACAAGGATTACTGAGGAAATAATTAAGTTGCGTTTTTTTCCAAAATCAATTTTATTTTCAATTAACATTCTTAACCCACTTGAGGCAATGATACCAAATAATAGGATCGATACCCCGCCCATTACCGCTGTTGGGATAGTTGAAATTAGGGCACCTACCTTACCTACAAATCCAAACATAATTGCTAATACAGCAGCTCCACCAATAACAAAGACACTATAAACTCGAGTTAATGCGATAACACCAATATTTTCACCATAAGTTGTATTAGGTGGTCCACCAATAAATGATGAGATCATTGTTGCTACCCCATCTCCTAAAAGAGAACGGTGTAATCCTGGCTTTTTAATAAAGTTTTTTCCGACAATTTTGCTAAGAACCATTTGATCTCCAATATGTTCAGAGATTGTTACGACGGCAATTGGAACCATAATCGCAATAATTTCCCACTGAAACGATGGGGCATAGGTAACAAATGGGATGATGAAATCAGGCATTGCAAACCAATCTGCCTCTCTAACCGCCGTCATGTCAATCATTCCTTGCCAAAAAGCAAATGTGTATCCACCAACGATACCGAATAAAATTGGGATAAGTCCAAAAAATCCTTTGAAAAACATTGAAGCCACTACTGTAATTGCTAATGTTACTAAAGCAACTAAGATAAATGTGGAATTATATAACTTTGGTTCAACTGTTAAATCGTACATAGCCATATCAATTGCTACACCCGCTAAACCTAAACCAATAACCATAATAACTGGTCCAACGACGATTGGTGGTAAAATATTCATTAACCAGTTAACTCCACTTGTTTTAATCAGTAACGCTACTACACCATACACTAAGCCCGCTACGAAACTTCCGATCATCGCTCCTTCTGGACCACCTAGGGCCGAAGCTGCGATAATCGGGACAATAAACGCAAACGAAGAACCTAAATAGGCCGGTACTTGACCTTTTGTAATTAATAAAAAGGCAAGTGTTCCTAAACCACTAGATACAAGCGCAACCGCTGGGCTTAAACCTACTAAGTATGGCACTAAAATTGTTGCCCCAAACATCGCGAATAAATGCTGTATGCTAAGTGCTAGCCATTTACTAAATTTTGGAATTTCATGAATTCCCACTTCTTTATTGTTGTTCATAGTTAGTTCCCCCTGGTAATCTCTATTAATTTTATGCAAAAAACCTCCTTTCTACACAAAGAGGTACGTTCGTCCACTTGATTGTGGTTTTAAAACCACAATCAAGACAGAGGAGATACCCCTTGCTAGTCTCTCTGGACTAGTTTAAAGGGATGTTTTTTGTTCAATTATGACTTCATCAATTAGATCTACTTCTAAAAGTTTAACATCAATTTTTTCACTTTTTGATGTCGGTACATTTTTACCGATATAATCAGGTCTAATCGGTAATTCTCGGTGTCCACGATCAATTAGGACTGCCAATTGAATTTGTGAAGGTCTCCCAAGATCAATAATTGCATCAAGGGCAGCACGAACTGTTCTTCCGGTATATAAGACATCATCAACTAATATAACCTTTTTTTCATTCACATCGACTGGAACAGATGTCCCTTTTAATAGGGGTTCCTTGTTTTCGGTCTTAATAGAAAGATCATCACGATAAAGGGTGATATCGATTTCACCAACACTAATTTCCGTTCCTTCAATATCTGCAATTTGTTCAGCTAATCGCTTAGCTATGTAAATTCCTCTTGTCTTAATACCAACTAAAACGCAGTCCTCAATCCCTTTATTGCGCTCGATGATTTCATGGGCGATTCTTATTAGCGCTCTTCTTACAGCCTGTTCGTCTAAAATAACAGTTTCATTAGCCACATTATCACCTTCTTTCAAAAGACATTAAGAATTATCCAGGAAAAAAACCTCTCACCAAAGATGAGAGGTTTTTGAGTATACGATCGTGTAGCAGATTATAAAACTTCTGCCGCGCATCTCTATTTCCTTCTCAGTCTCACTGGACTGTAATTAAAGGGAGTATGTTCTTGTCCATTAAATTATGACAAATTTCAACATCGAAGTCAATAAGAAGTTTTGCGAATCTCCTCTAACAAAAAATTGAATTCGGCAGGAACATCCTTTTCAAATGAGAGTCTTTCTCCACTGATAGGATGTGTGAAGCCTATAGCAGCAGCATGTAGAGCTTGTCCTTCGATTGGAAGTTTTAACGTCCGTTGCGGACCGTACTTAGGATCCCCAGCTAATGGATGATCAATATACTTTAAATGAACACGGATTTGATGAGTTCGACCAGTTTCAAGCTGACATTCAAGCAAAGTAAAATCCTTTAATCTCTCAATAACTGTAAAATGCGTTACCGCATCGCGACTATTATCATCGGTTACCGTCATCCTTTGACGATCTTGTTTATCTCTTCCAATCGGAGCATCAATCGTTCCTTGATCGTGGGCAATTACGCCGTGAGCAATTGCTTTATAAACACGTGTGGTTGTTTTAGCCTTTAATTGATTTACTAATGATTCATGTGCTTTATCGTTTTTAGCTACCATTAGGAGACCAGAAGTATCTTTATCGATACGATGAACAATACCAGGACGTAATACTCCATTTATTCCAGATAAATCTTTACAGTGAGCCATCAACCCATTGACTAAAGTGCCTGTAAAATGGCCTGGTGCTGGATGAACAACCATCCCTCTAGGTTTGTTGACAACTAAGACATGTTCGTCTTCATAAACAATATCCAAATTCATTTCCTCTGCTTCAACATCTAATAGTTGTGGTTCAGGTATTTCCAGATTGATTTTGTCTCCTATTTGGCTCCTATAATTACTTTTTACCTTTTGACCATTTACAATTAGGTTCCCTGCTTTCATCCATTGCTGTACTTGAGTACGAGACCAATCATTTTCTTCAGAACTAAGCCACTTATCTAACCGCTCATTTTTTTCATTTTCAACAATAATCCATTCAAATTGCTCCATTAGTTTTCTCCCTTTTCTTACTTTCTTCTAAAAATATTTGGATCATATAAAATCCAACCCCCATTACTAACGCCATATCTGCTACATTAAAAATCGCAAAATTATATCTGAAAATATAAACATCGATAAAGTCAACAACTTCGCCACGAAATAATCTGTCGATAAAGTTCCCAATTGCTCCACCTAAAACTAAACCTAAAGCAATTCCTAATAAAAGACTTTCTTTTGCGTATTTTTGTATGTAGTATACAACAATAACAAGTACAAATAATGTAACAATATAAAATAACCACATTTGTCCTTGAAGTATTCCAAATGCAGCGCCTTTATTTCGGTGCGAAGTAAAGTATAGTAAATTTTCAATAATATGAATTCGTTGGCCCAAATCCATTTCCATGACTACCTTCCATTTCGTAACCTGGTCTAAAATTATTACAAGAAATGCAATTATGTACGATTTCACTGCCGTTCCTCCGCTTCCTATGTTGCTTGTCTCTTTAGCATTTTAGCATAGGTAGACTTTTTCAACAATGTTAACTAATTAAAGTGCAGAAGAAGTTGGAAAGATAGATCAAAAGGTTTTTAAGGATAGTTGGTTAGTTGATTACCCTTTAGTTGAGGGAATTCAAAAAAATTTAAGACCTAATGAGCTTATTTTGACTTTGATCTTTGATTTTGTTCTTCCTAACCAACTAGCCACTAACCAACTAATCTGCTTTTCCTTTCCAACTTCCACTTTTTCTAGCTCTTCACATATTTAATTAATTACTTTTCTTTATCATCACTATCTTCAAGTCGATCAAGTTGATCCATAAAGTGCTCATAATGTACATTCCGTTGAAAAGTAACTGTTTCATCGCCTTTGTAACCATTTATATCTGTTGAAGCAAAGGCTTCTAATTCTTCGACATAACCAACTAGCTCTTCACTGTTATTTAAACTTGAGTCTTCAAATACCATTGAATTGTCATTAAACGAAGCGACAGATTGCCAAGCATCTTCTGCATCAAATTCTGTTTCTCGATCATTTTTATCAAAATTATATTTATCAAAACCTTTTAGAACATCTTCTTCAGCTGGACGTTCTTTTGAAATGTGCGTTTCTTTACTATGCTCGATTACTGTTTTGGCTGTTGGATTTGCCTCTAGCCGTTCTACAGGAATTTCTTTTCCTGAGACTTCACAAATACCGTAAGTCCCATTTTTAAATTTTTCTAAAGCTGCTTCCACGTCTTTTAGCTCTTGGTTAATATGCTCAAATAAAGCAATATCTTTTCCTCTTTCATACGTTTCTGTTGCAGTGTCTGCCGGGTGATTGTCGTATTGAGACAACTCACCTGTTGAAGAAGACATCGATTTATTCAAGTCATAATGATCATCTTCCTTAATCCTCGCCTCTAAATGAAGTTTTTCGGCTAATAAGTTTTCTCTTATATTATCATATTTACCCATTTTACTGGCCTCCTTTAAGAACATTCGCTTCAGAAATAGTTTGTCCTTTCGTTGATGGATTAGACAAAGCAAAGTATGTAAAAAATCCTTTTGCTTGAAGTCCGTAAAGGACAAAATCAGCGCCAACGAGTAGATTAACGCTATGATTTTTTCTGCTTTTTGAACATCCCCTTGAAAGAAAACAAAAAAAAGCAAAACACATGCTTAGGCATGTGTTTTGCTTTTCTTGTTCTATGCAAACTTAGTAATGATTTTTGACGATGTCAGCACAGTTTGTGCAAAGACTTGAATGCTCCACATCATTGCCGACAGTTTCTGAAACTACCCAACAGCGTTCACATGTTTCTCCAGCTGCTGGCTCAACAACAATAGCGATCTCATCAAACTTTTGTGCTGCTTCTGGTGCTTTTTGTAAATCTCCAGCTAGTTGTACCTTAGATACGATAAACAATTTTTCTAAAGCTCCAATTGAAATAAGTAGTTGTTTTACTTTTTCATTTGGATAAAGACTGATTGCTGCTGCTAATGATTTTCCAATTATCTTTTCATTTCTAGCGATTTCTAAAGCCTTTAAAACATCATCTCGTAATTTAATAACTTGATCCCACTTCAATTCGATTTCTTCATCAAATACCGAGATGTCAACATCCGGCATATCAGTTAACTGAACACTTTCGGCTTCTACACCTGGAATAAACGGCCACACCTCATCGGCAGTATGTGGTAGTATCGGCGTTACAAGCTTTGTTAATGCAACTAAGACCTCATACATAACCGTCTGAATAGAGCGACGACTAAAATCGTCTTTATGTTGAATATACAATGTATCTTTAGCGATATCCATATAAAAAGAACTTAATTCAAGTGAACAAAAATTATGAATTTTATTGTAAACCCCTGCAAATTGGTAATGATCATAATTTTCCTTTACTTCTTTAACAAGCTTATTTAGTTTAATTAAGATATAACGATCTAGGTCTGGTAAATCCTTAACATCGACGCGATCCGCGGTTGGATCAAAGTCATGAAGATTTCCTAACAGGAAGCGGAATGTGTTACGAATTTTTCGATATACTTCTGCTACTTGCTTTAAAATTTTATCATCGACACGGACATCGGCTTGATAATCCGCTGAAGAAACCCATAAACGTAAAATATCTGCTCCTAATTGCTTCATAACATCATTTGGAACGACGACATTCCCTAACGATTTGCTCATCTTTTTGCCTTTTCCATCCAGTACGAAGCCGTGGCTCAGTACGCCTTTATAAGGTGCTTCGCCTGAAACTGCTACTGAAGTTGATAAAGATGAATTAAACCAACCACGGTACTGGTCAGAGCCCTCTAAATAAAGGTCAGCAGGACGTTGTAAGTCGTCACGCTCTACTAAAACAGATTGATGTGACGAACCTGAATCAAACCAAACATCCATGATGTCCGTTTCTTTCGTAAATGTTCCATTAGGGCTTTGTGGTGATGTAAACTCTTTAGGGAGCAAGTCTTTTGCTGCCCATTCAAACCAAATGTTAGATCCATACTCTCTAAAAAGCTTGGAAACATGTTCAATTGTTTCGTCTGTAATAATTGGTTCATCATCTTCACCGTAAAATACCGGAATCGGAACTCCCCAAGCGCGCTGTCTTGAAATACACCAATCACCGCGATCACGGACCATATTGAAAAGTCTAGTTTCACCCCATGCAGGCACCCACTCAACTTCTTTGACCGCTTTTAACAACTCTTCACGGAAATCTTTAATGGATGCAAACCATTGAGCTGTAGCTCGGTAAATGACTGGTTTCTTTGTGCGCCAATCATGTGGATATGAGTGAGTGATAAATGAAAGCTTTAACAAAGCCCCTACTTCTTCCAATTTATCTGTGATCGGCTTATTTGCTTTATCATAAAATAACCCTTCAAATCCTGGAGCTTCATTAGTAAAGCAACCTCTATCATCTACTGGGCACAAAACATCAAGATTATATTTTTGACCAACGATAAAGTCATCTTCACCGTGACCTGGTGCTGTATGAACACAACCTGTACCTGCTTCTAATGTTGCATGTTCACCTAATACCACTATTGAATCTCGATCGTAGAAAGGGTGAGTTGTTTTTACCCCTTCAAGTTCGGCACCCTTAACTTTTTTTATCACTTCATAGTCATCCCACTCAAGTTCTTTAACAAGATTTTCGATAAGACCGGAGGCTACTAGATATTTTTCACTATTTACTTTGACAACTGAATAATCTAATTGAGGATTTACACAAATCGCTAAGTTAGCAGGAATTGTCCATGGTGTCGTTGTCCAAATAACAATTTTTTCATCACCTGTCAAAACTCCTTTACCATCATTCACATTAAAAGCAACGTAAATAGACGCTGAACGTTTATCTTGATATTCAATTTCTGCCTCTGCTAAAGCAGATTCAGATGAAGGCGACCAATAAACAGGTTTTTTACCCTTGTAGATATAACCTTTTTTCGCCATATCACCAAAGACTTGAATCTGTTGAGCCTCATATTCTTTATGAAGCGTAATATAAGGATTTTCCCAATCACCACGTACACCGAGACGTTTAAACTGTTCTCGTTGACGGTCAACTTGGTTTAGAGCATATTCTTCACAAAGTTTACGAAATTCAGCTACGGTCATTTCTTTTCTATTAATTTTTCCGTTTTTTGTAAGTGCTGTTTCGATCGGTAATCCATGCGTATCCCAACCCGGTACATAAGGAGCTTGGAAGCCAGACATTGATTTATAACGAACAATAAAATCTTTTAAAATTTTGTTAAGTGCATGTCCAATATGAATATCTCCATTAGCGTACGGCGGACCATCATGTAGGATATAAAGCGGACATCCTTCAGTTCTCTCCTGAACACGTTTGTAAATATTTAATTGATTCCACTTTTCTTGAGTTTGTGGTTCTCGATTCGGTAAATTTCCACGCATCGGAAATTCAGTCTTTGGCATTAATAACGTTTCTTTGTAATCCATGTCATTTTCCTCCATTTTTTTAAAGTAATACGAAAAGCAGAAGCTAGGTGTTGGAGCTAGACAATACGAAAAGCTGAAGCTAGACAAATTAAAAAACCTTCTCTGCCCTAAATAGGGACGAGAAGGTTAACCCGCGGTACCACCCTGATAAACAGTATTATCTATTGAATACTGATCACTTGAAATTCGTAACGTGAATGAATCGTCACAGCCTACTGAAATAAAAAATTGTTCGGTGTGAAGCTCAAGGGTGATTTTCCTTTTTACAGCGCTATATCAGGCTTTCACTGTTCCTGACTCGCTAAGATAACTAAGTATGTAAAAGTACTATCCCTTTCGTCGCCTTATTATACGTTCCTAATGAACCGTATTATATGAAAAAACGTGCTAAACGTCAAGTTGATGTTTAACCTTCCCTAACTGCTTCTTCTCTTTCTTCATACTTAGCTCTGCTTAAATCATCCCAATCATCATTCCCAAGCATTTCCATCTGCGCTTCAATAAGCATTTTAAAGCGTATTTTATAAACAGATGCTTGTTTTTTCAGTTCCTCAATTTCTAGTGCAATCTTTCGAGATTTTGAAAGTGAGTCATTAATAATTCGATCTGCATTTTTTTCAGATTCCTTAATAATAAGTTGTGCTTCTTTTTGAGCATTGCGTTTTACACCTTCAGCTGTTTCTTGAGCAATCAAAATTGATTTATTAAGAGTTGATTCAATATTTACAAAATGAGCTAGTCTTTCATCAAGATCGACAACTCTATCTGCTAACTCTTTTTTTTCACGATGAACTATTTCGTAATCTTTAATAACCTGATCTAAAAATTCATTTACTTCATCTTCATCATAACCACGAAAACCTCTGTTAAATTCCTTGTTATGAATATCTAATGGTGTTAAAGGCATTTTGTGCCACCTCCAAAATTAATCAAAAAGTATAAAATTAAGCTATTAACTACGTATTTAAATTAAAACTTACTCGTTTACTTACTTACATTTCGACATAAAAAGAATAATTCCTGCATAAAACTCTATTTTATTTTCGCAGACCGACAACAATTCTCCATTTATCTTTTTTAGTTTTTCCTTGAATAGTTACAA
The DNA here is from genome assembly GCA_031761875.1 of Bacillaceae bacterium IKA-2. GTDB lineage: Bacteria > Bacillota > Bacilli > Bacillales > Anaerobacillaceae > Anaerobacillus. The sequence goes on from CP134492.1 coordinate 2,835,088, forward strand.
TTTTACTTCTACCTAATCCCCGAACTGATAAATAGTCTCCATTTTGAAGTTGATATGCTTGTTGTTCTACAATCCTCCAATTAACTTTGACCCGTTTACTATCAATATATGGTGTGATTTTCGACCTAGACAATTGATAAATTTCAGCAAGTATTACGTCTAGGCGTAAAGAACTAACCGTTACACTTTTCTCTTGCCAGTCCTCCATTGGAACTATTAAATTATCAAGAGGGATCCTTGCTAATTTAACAGGTCCTCGACCAATCGATTGAAGGTTTGCTTCGACAAAACTACTTATTTCAGCTGCAACAACAATTTGGATAAGCTGTTCTTGTATATAAATGTCACCAAACTTTTCCCTTTTTAAACCTAAGGCCATCATCGAGCCTAACAAGTCTGGGTGTGTCAATTGAACAAACTTGTGTGGATATTCAACAATATAGGCAGCTAAATGAAATTCCTCATCTACATTTTCAAGATATGGCGGATAGATAAGGGCTCTTTTACGCTCTGCATCAGATGATCCACCAAAAAAGGCAATTAAAACATCGGGATCGTCACCAATTACTATCGCAACAATTTGTTGCTGACGAGGGTCCAAAAAATCTGTTAGCTTATGTATAAAGCGATCTTTAACTATTTCTTTCCATTCCACTACTTGGTCAACAAATGGTCGCTCCTCAGCCCGAAAATGTTCATAAATGTTCATTTCAACATCAACATTTAAAACATCGCAAATAGAGCACTTACACCATAAGTAGCAAATCTTAAAGCGATAATTGCGACGATCGGCGAGATATCAATCATTCCTAAAGGTGGAATGATTTTTCGGAACGGCGCTAAGTATGGTTCCACAACTGAAGCAATAAATTGACCTATTGTTGATTCCCGAGCATTTGGAAACCAAGACATTAAAATATAAGCGATAACTACATACGAATACAAAAACAATAATTGAATAATAATACTTTCTATCGTAGCCATTTAAACTGATCACCCACTTTAAAATATTTTAATGAATTTCATAATACAGATTCAGATACAAATGAACTAAATTAATGTGGTTATGAAATCCACTTATTCAGAAGTAATATCTGAAATTGTTCCTGCGACATCAACGTTATCAGGAGTACAAAGAAAAATATTTGCTCCTAACTTTTGAATATCGCCTCCTATAGCATACACTGTTCCACTCAAAAAATCGACAATTCGTTTTGCTTGGTCAAGACTAATTCGTTGCAGGTTAATGACAACTGCTTTACGGTTTTTTAAATGATCAGCAATATCCTGTACCTCATCGTAAGTTCTAGGTTCGAGTAACATTACTTTTGCAGATTTTTGGACACTTTGTAAGCTCACAACATTTGCTTTTTCAATTTTTTTATCTTGACCTCGAGTTATATAATCTTCATCTATCTCTTGCCAATCATTTTGATTTTGAATAGCTTCAATATCGTCATCTTCTAGCTCAAAAAAACGCTTAAATTTTGCTTTTAAGCTCATTTTTCTTCTCTCCTTTACGTTATAAAAGCAGGCACTGGCGTTTAGTTCACCGGTGGATTTTACCTTTACGTTTCACTTCCTACTAACGAACTGCCAATTCTTATAAATGTTGCTCCTTCTTCAATGGCAATCTGGAAATCATTTGACATTCCCATTGATAATTCTTGGCAAGGGGCGTAGGGCACTTGAAGGGCTTGGACTCTTTGTTGAAGTTCCTTTAGAGACCGGAAATATTGCCTGGTCTCTAAAGGGTCTTCAACGTGCGGAGCCATCGTCATTAATCCGACAATCTCAATAAAGGGATAAGACTTTAAGTCATTAATAAAACCAATTAGTTGAGACGGATCAATACCATGCTTCGATTCTTCTTTTGAAACATTTACTTGAACAAAACATTTTATTTTTTTGTTTGTTCGTTTTTGAATTTCTTTTGCTAAAGAGAGACGGTCTAGAGAATGAATATACTCAAATTGGTCAACCATCTCTTTTACTTTTCGTGTTTGAAGGGTGCCGATAAAGTGCCAAGTTCCTTCTCCTTCAAGAACTTTCCTTTTTCGTACGCCTTCCTCAACTCTATTTTCCCCTATATTAGTGAGGCCTGCTTCAAGTGCTTCTTTTGCCCTTTCATCACTAACGTATTTTGTTACGGCAATAATTTGGACACTATCTCGATCCCTTCCAACCCGCTGACAGGCGGCTGTGATTCCCTTTTCTATTTTTGCTAAGTTTTCTATCACTGTCAACGTAAATTACCTCCTAAGACATTGTAAAGAAAATAACGGTTCAAAAATGATGAGGATATTTTATGTCAACAAAGTATGATACAAAATAGACCATCGAATAAATTTCATAATATCAATTAATTAGCCATATCTTGGAGATACCTAATCCATTCGTCCAATAAAACTCATCATTCTACCTGTTTGTTGCTTCCGACGATAAGAGTAAAATAAATCTTTTTCTGTATACGTACAGAAATTTGATTTAAAAATATGATCTGGTTTTATTCCAATATTTAGTAATAGTTGTACGTTTAATTCCTTTAAATCTAATAAATATTTACCTCGGCCATTTTTCTTAAAAGGCATCAGTGAACCCTCTGGCAAAACTTCGATAACTTTACTGATCACAAAGTCATCCACTTCATAGCATTCTTTGGAAATTGCAGGTCCGATTGCAACGTATATCGAATTTAAAGGGATTTCTTCCTCGTCTGTCCACTTTCGAACCATTTCCGGTCCGATTTTAGCAACAGTTCCCTTCCAGCCCGCATGTGCTAAGCCAATAATTGTGTTTGTAGTCGAATAAAAATATAATGGCACACAATCTGCATAAAGGCTTGCTAAAAGGATATTATTTTCTTTTGTGAATAACCCATCACAACCCTCAATTGCACTTTTAATTTGTAACGTACCACTTCCACAATCTTTTTGGCTAACTTTTTTTATATTACTCCCATGAATTTGCTCTGAAAAGACCCATCTATTTAATGGGAATTGGAGTTCGTCTGCTAGCTTTTTTCGATTTTCTATTACAGTACTATCTTCATCTTGAACATGCAATCCAAGGTTTAAAGAATCATACGCCTCTATACTATACCCTTTTGATCTCGTTGAAAATCCGACAATAAGTCTATCATCAAGCACTTTTAACGGCTCCAGCGTTAGAAATGGGTGACTATCTAAAACAAAAGCCTCATTTTTCAACAAAGACACTTCCTATTCTTTATGCTTTTACCTATTCTAACATATTTTTCAATTTTCAAGTAGCATTTTAGAGGGTCCTGCAAGGAGCAAGGATTCATTTAATTAGGATTCCTCAATACGAACTAAAATTACATCAGAACCTATCTTAACAATATTTGCCCACGGTATGCTAATTTCCGTTTCTCTCCCCCCTAAAAATGTAAGCATCTTTCCTGTTCCACCAATAATAATTGCTTCGACAGCACCTGTTTCTAAATTAATGTCTAAATCACTAATATGACCTAGTACCTTCCCGTCAGAAATATTTACAATATCTTTTGATTGAATTTCTGAAATTTTCAACATGATTATCTCCCCCATTTCAAATTAGGCTTAGTACATTTATATGTACTAGCGGGAAATATATTTATTATAATATTAATAAATGAAATTCATGATTCCAAAACTAGCCACATCATTCTACATCTAGTTGAGGATGTTTTAATTCAACTAGATGTAGAATCCTAGTGGCGCAGAATCTGCATTATGAAATTCATTCTATTAAACAAAGAAAAAAGAGGTAACCCTATAGGGTTACCTCAAGCTTTAGCATGTTTATTCATTTGTTGTATCGCTGCTTTTTCTAGCCTTGAAACTTGTGCTTGTGAAATACCAATTTCATCAGCAACTTCCATTTGCGTTTTACCCTGGAAAAACCGCATCGTCAAGATCATTTTCTCTCTCTCGTTTAAACGTACCATTGCTTCTTTTAAAGCAATTTCTTCCACCCATTGAATATCTTTATGCTTGTCATCACTAATTTGATCCATTACATAAATTGGATCACCACCATCATTATAAATTGGTTCAAATAATGACACTGGATCTTGAATTGCATCAAGGGCAAATACAATATCTTCCTTAGGAACATTTAACACTTTAGCAATTTCTTGAATTGTTGGCTCACGATCACGCTTTTTTTCACTCATTAAAGAGTCTCTAACTTGTAATGCTTTGTATGCAATATCTCTTAAAGACCTTGAAACTCGGATTGGATTGTTGTCGCGTAAATAGCGCCGAATTTCACCAATAATCATTGGTACTGCATAAGTGGAAAACTTTACATTTTGGCCTAAATCAAAATTGTCAATTGATTTCATTAATCCAATACAACCAACTTGAAATAAATCATCAACATACTCCCCTCGATTGTTAAAACGCTGAATAACACTTAATACCAAACGTAAATTTCCACTAATTAACTTTTCTCTTGCTGAGATTTCACGACCACTTTGAAGTTCTTCAAATAATTGACGCATTTCTTTGTTTGTTAGCACTGGTAGCTTAGCTGTATCAACACCACAAATTTCAACTTTATTTCGTGTCAATTCTTTCCCTCCTCACAGGAGTTGTGTACAAAAGTAAGTATCTCCACAGGTGGAAAAAATATGCATTACTATAAATGTTGTAAAATTTAACATTATGCTGGAACCTGATACATATAGGATTACTAACAAAAAAAATGCTAAATTTTAAGGATTTTTTTTAATGGAAGTGAATCTAAGCCCTCCAAAATCCCAAATTCAACATTTAAAATTACGTTCAAGTTCGAAAAGAAGGATAATCAGGACGACAGTGACCCCCCTTGCGAAAATTATCTTTCTTTTGAACAGCCTCATTAAACCATTTTATTAAATTCTTTTCTTAACCGCTTAATAATTCTCTTCTCTAATCTTGAAATATATGATTGGGATATTCCTAACAAATCGGCTACGTCTTTTTGGGTTTTTTCTTCGTCTCCCGCTAGTCCAAAGCGGAGTTCCATAATTTGTTTTTCTCTTGCATTAAGAGTAAATAATGCCTTAATTAGCAATTTCCGATCTACCTTCTCCTCAATTCCTTTTGTAATAATATCTTCTTCAGTACCTAATACATCAGATAAAAGAAGTTCATTTCCATCCCAATCAATGTTTAGTGGTTCATCAAAGGAAACCTCTGAACGAATTTTATTATTTCTCCGTAAATACATTAAAATTTCATTTTCGATACATCTTGATGCATAAGTTGCTAGTTTAATTTTCTTTTCTGGATTAAATGTATTAACTGCTTTAATTAAACCGATTGTTCCGATGCTAATCAAATCTTCAATGTTAATACCTGTATTTTCAAATTTTCGTGCGATATACACGACTAAGCGTAAATTTCGTTCGATAAGCATTGAACGGACTGCTTTGTCTCCAGTTGGTAACTTACTTAATAAATGCTCTTCCTCATCTTTAGATAGTGGTGGCGGTAGGGCTTCACTTCCTCCTATGTAATAAATTTCATCTGCTTTTAAACCCAACTTCATTAATAGTTTGTACCACATTAGTGTCAGTTTTAATTTCAGTTTAACCATTATGTTCCCCCTATAAATTGCGATAATATCAGTTGCTACGCTAAGTGCTTCTTTCCTTGAGCAAACATCTGTGGATGAAGAATACATTGGAAATCTCCATCAGAAGATAAATTTGTGAAATTCAAACCGACAATAACATTTCGACACTCTAATGTTTCGCCGACTTTTAATGTAATAACTACTTTTTCTGGCTTAATCCCTATAATAAATTGGTTTTTTTGACCAATTCCGCGATAAGGAATAATACAGAGTTTTGATTCCCATTTTTCCCCAATAGGCAAATCAGGATTACCAATCATTTCAGGATTTTTCGCTTGGTAAACAAGTTCACTTGGGAATTTGTCTTGAAGTTCATTCATATCAATAATCATAACAGGTCTTTTTGTAAGTGGATCTTGAAGTTGGTTGCCACTATCAATTAATCCCTTTAACTGTATATGTAGATCGATAATATAAAGTTCTACATGAACAATTTCATCACATTTTAATTTTCTTAATTGAATTTGCTCTACTCTTTTTTTAGCAAAAAGCCAGATAGCTGGAAAACCAAGTATCACGAAAAGCCAACTAATGGGTGTTCCAAAACCAGTTGATTTCGTTGTTACTACTCCATTGAAAATTACCATATCGTTATTAAAAAAATAATGTAATGCAATTAACCCTCCTCCACAAATGAAGCTCACGAAATAGAAACCAAATAAATTTTCGATGAAATATGAAAATCGCTTAAAACCAAATGTAGTAACAACAATACAACAAGAAAAGAGTAGTTTGAAAATAGGATGATAATAAATTGCACTTAATGGTGTTAATAATAAAAATACACTACTAGCTGCTAGGAACGCTCCTAATAAAAGACGCTTTTTGATTAGATTTCGTTTTAAGAATAAGGAGGTTAAAACTAACAGTAAAAGATCAATCCAAAAATTTAGAAACCATATGACATCTATATAAATAGCCATATGCGCTCCTTTCTTAAAGCTTAAAGCTTAAAGGAATTTGAAACTAGTATATATCAAAACCTATCTATAAGTCTGTCAGTTTATGCCGATAGAAAAGCAGAAATTTTAAGACTTTTGCACAAAAATTGTCGACAGAAAAGCTCGAGCGCCTTGGTAGCTGCGAGTATGTTGGAGACTTACCATAAAGAGGCGCCTTTTGCCTCTGCATGATAAGTTGAAACATTCGAGCAGCTAGGCGCTGAAGCTAGACACAGAAAAGCTCGAGCGCCTTGGTAGCTGCTCGAGCTAGACATAGAAAAGCGGAAGCACCTTGGTAGCAGCGACAAACGTTGGAGGTTAAATGTTTAAACTGTCAAAACGAAAAAAAGACTAACTTATAAGTGCCTGCCATTGGCAGTAAACACTTATAAATTAGTCTTTGATCCTAATTTAAAACCTAGCGATTTCGACGATTCCTTAAAAAAGTCGGGATATCTAATGTATCAACTGATTCTTGTTGTTGAGGTTGAGGTTGTCTTTCTACGAAAACAGTTTCATCTTGCTGTGTAGATTGTTTTTTTCCAGCAACAGGTTTTCCGGAACGCTGCGGCTTTGAAGGTGCTACGTTTTCTTCATCGTCAAAACCTGTAGCAATTACTGTAACAATAATTTCATCTTTTAAATTCTCGTTAATAACTGATCCGAATATCATATTAACTTCTTGATCAGATGCGCCAGAGACAATTTCTGCTGCTTCGTGCACTTCATAAAGACTTAAGTTTGATCCACCAGTAATGTTCATTAAAACACCTTGAGCCCCGACAATTGAAGTTTCTAGTAACGGACTAGAAATTGCTTTTTTGGCAGCTTCAGTAGCTCGGTTTTCGCCTGTGGCCACACCGATTCCCATTAGTGCGGAACCTTTGTCACTCATTATTGTTTTTACATCCGCAAAATCAAGATTAATTAATCCTGGAACGGCTATTAAATCAGATATTCCTTGAACACCTTGTCTGAGAACGTTATCCGCCTCACGAAAAGCTTCCAACATTGGTGTATTCTTATCAACAATCTCTAACAAACGATCGTTAGGAATAACAATTAACGTATCTACCTTTTCTTTTAAAGAAGCAATTCCGCCCGCTGCTTGACTAGAACGTTTACGGCCTTCAAATGTAAAGGGACGTGTAACCACACCAACTGTTAAAGCACCAATTTCTCTAGCAATTTCAGCGATCACTGGCGCTGCTCCTGTACCAGTTCCACCACCCATACCAGCAGTGATGAAGACCATGTCAGCTCCAGCCAACAATCCTTCTAATTGTTCGCGACTTTCTTCAGCAGCTTTTTTCCCAACATCAGGATTAGCACCAGCACCTAATCCACGCGTTAGTTTTCCACCTAACTGTAATTTATGCTCAGCCTTTGATAAATGAAGAGCTTGAGCATCCGTATTAACTGCAATAAATTCTACACCTTGTAGCCCGTTCTCAATCATTCGGTTAACAGCGTTACTTCCTCCGCCACCAACACCAATTACTTTAATTCTTGCTAATTGATCCATATCCATTTCAAAATCTAGCATATAAGGTCCCCCAATCGGTCATATCTAAAAAATTTATTTTCATCGTCATAGTTATTCAAAAAATACTTTTAACCATTTTGAAACTTTTTGCTTTACCGCTTTGCCTTCTATTACTTCTTTCTTTTTTGCAGAAACACCTTTTTTTTCTGTCTTTTTAGCAGGCTGAACTGTTCCTAAAGTGGCTGCAACTTCTTTGCCTTGAATTTTACCATTTTTATGAGCAAATTGGATTAATCCAACTCCCGTCGTGTACTGCGGCTCTCGTACCCCAATGTAGTCAGGGCTTGCAATCCTTACACTGTTTTGCAATATTTCCATCGCTAAATCCAGTAAACCCTGTATTTTTGCACCACCACCAGTTAACACGTAGCCACCTGGTAAATCTTCATATCCAAGCCTATAAACCTCATTATCTATCAACTGTAACATTTCTGCTAATCTAGGTTCAATAATAAAAGAAAGATCATACTGTGAAAATTCTTCTTTTAAATCACTGCCGATCTTTAATACTTTAAATATTTCTTCTTTTGAAGCTAATTCTATTTGGGCATGACCATACTTTACTTTCACACGTTCAGCCTCTTCAGTTGATATTCTAAGACCAACAGAAATATCGTTTGTGATATGGTCTCCTCCAATCGGTATGACTGTAGTCGCTTGCAAACTACCTTGTTCAAAAACAGAAACAGTCATTGACCCACCACCAATATCTACCAAAGCTACTCCTAAGCCTTTTTCATCTTTTGACACGGCAACCGAACCAGCTGCTAAAGGTTGCAAACAAATATCAGCAATGCTTAAACCTGCTCGCTCAACACAACGTAATAAGTTATGTAAGATTGTTTTTGATCCTGTAATAATTGTTCCTTCCATTTCTAAACGAACACCTATCATACCCCTTGGATCGTTAATTTCATCTAGTCCATCAACAATAAATTGTTTTGGGATTACATCAATGATTTCTCTATCAGGTGGAATAGAAAATACTTGCGCCGCATCAATGACTCTCCTAATATCTTCCTCACCAATTTCACGGTCCGGACTGGATACTGCGACAACCCCATGACACGGTTGGAGCTGAGCATGGTTACCAGAAACACCGACAATAACATTTTCTAAGGACATACCGATCATTTTTTCGGCTTGTTCAACTGCTCTACAAATCGAGCGAACAGTTTCATCAATATCAACAATAGAACCTTTTTTAATTCCTTCTGATTTTGAATTACCAACCCCAATGATGTTTAATGACCCATTTGTAATATCTCCAACAATAACTCGAACATTAGATGTACCGATGTCTAAGCTAACATAAGTCTCCCGGTTGTTCATACTTTGGCACCTCCTTTAATAAATAAGCTTGTCTTAAATAA